>JAFAMV010000155.1 GCA_019233055.1 Curvibacter sp. | reverse complement strand
GGCAACCGCCTGGAGGAATACAACCCCGAAGCCATCGCCCAACCCATCCGTATGCAAGGGCAGCACCATGACCGCGAGACGGGACTGTTCTACAACCGCTATCGCTATTACCAGCCGACAGCGGGGCGGTATTTGACGCAGGATCCGGTGGGGTTGTCAGGTGGTGCAAATATTTATCTATACCCATCCAATCCAATTCAATGGATCGACCCGCGAGGCCTAACGCCCGTTCCAACCGATCAGGAAGATTTTGCCGGTGCCGGAGGCCGTATTGACTCCATAATCAACAACACAGTCTCCCAATACAACACAAGTCACGGATTCACTTCCACAGACCCAGAGTATCTCAACCCAGACACCATCAGGGCACAAATCAGAACAGAAACAGGATGTATTAAAAAAGCAAGAGAACAGGATTCAATGCAAGTCAACAACAAAGGAGACTGGGATATAGCAAAAACCAAACTCGGGCTTAAAGAAGGTAGCCCGCCTGGGCAAGACTTAGGCATACAAGCAGGCGTTGGGTGGTTGACGCAAAAAAAGCTTACATCAGCGATATCAATGGGAACAAGACCTTTATCGGATGGGATAAGGGTGTCAAGCGATACAATGGCGGCGGCGACCCCAATTATTTAGAGAAATTTCACAAAGAACTCAAGGCTGTCACTTTATCATACCCAAAAAGCGCTTGCTCACACTAAAAAAGCACAGATTAATATTTCTCATGTTATTTCTAGCAAAAATACATTCAAGCCATGCTGATATAGAGAGAGCACCCGCCTGCGAGAGCTGGATGAAAAAATCCCTTGATGAAGGTGATTTTTCAGGCACATTAATTTGCTCATCAAAAGATGCCGCCCTTGAGAAAATAGGAATTGCAAAGTCCAAAACCCAATCCTATTTGGTCTACAACTATATTTACAAATTCAAAGCTGCCGCCGTACACCATGGCGGGCAGAGAGTACTAATATTCTCATCGAAGCGAGAATACCTAGGACAATACAATATAAGTACCCCTCCAATTCTCAAGGTTAAAATAGAAAAAAATCGGCTTGTATTTTTTGAAAATAAACAGCCCGTTGGAATTGTAGATCTTTCTAGCACACCAAAGATTTCCCTCATCAATGGAGATGCAGTGGAATTTTTCAAATAAATCAAATAAAATCCAAAACCCCTCCTCTTAACCATCAATTTTCCAGAATTTTCGATACGCATGGCTTTTCTCTAAATAGCGGCTTTTCCGCAAAAATTGCCTCGCTTAGGGACAGTCTTCAAAACCCACTCACCTCAAACTGAATTTGGATTTGAACATCGCGCAAGATCACAAACATGAACCAGATCGCGCTCGGCCTTGACCCGTTACCCAAAATGACCCGCAAAGAAGTCTTTCTCGATGAGATGAATCAGGTGGTGTCCTGGTCAGGGCCATTAAAAATGGGTATTTGAACAGCCTGCCAGAAAAAAACCTGCGGTGCTCGCCGTTCGTATCACCCCAACCCGTCCGAAATCGCGCGGGTAACCAAGCGGGTCATACGTCCGTATATGGACATGACAAGGCCTCGCTG
The DNA here is from genome assembly GCA_019233055.1 of Curvibacter sp. GTDB lineage: Bacteria > Pseudomonadota > Gammaproteobacteria > Burkholderiales > Burkholderiaceae_C > Curvibacter. The sequence continues at coordinate 26,304 of JAFAMV010000155.1, read as the reverse complement.
TCGGTGAGGCTGCGCCGCTCTATGAAGGGTGTATTGAAACACCGAACCTTTTGGCTAGGGGGTTATGGCATTTCAAATTTGGGGCCTTGTCACGCCGCCATTGGCTGGCGCCGTCAGGATGTCTGGCCCTGTGTCAGGCACGCAAAGCCCTCAATGACACGCAGATCAGCCCTGTGCCTTGCCCTCGGGCATCACGGCCAAGGCAGACAAGAAGAAATCCACCGCCACGATGACCATCGGCCTCAGTTGCGCCGCTTTCAATGCCTGGGGCGCTTGTTGGTAGATGCGACCGCTGACCTGGGCGTTCAGCAGGGCGGTGAACTGCTGCGAAGCGATTTCGGGGTTGACCGCTCGGATCTCGCCGCGCTGCACGCTCAGGGTAATCAATTGCGCCAGGAGGGAGAACATCTGGGCCGGGCCGGCCGCAAAGAACAGCTCGCCCACATTGGATTGCCCAGCCGCCGCGACGATCACTCGGTGCAGCGAGCGGGCACGGCTGTCATTGGCCACCACCTTGAGCGCCAGCACACCGAACCGGAGCAGCGCGTCTTTCAATGGGCGGCCACTGTCGATGGACGACTCGAGCTCGGCAATGGCATCGGCCATGTGGGCCGTGACAAAGGTTCTCACCACAGCCACCACCAGATCGTCCTTGGTGGGGAAGTAGCGGTAAAGCGTTGATTTCGAGCCCCCGAGGCGGCGCGAGATTTCGCTCATCGACGCAGCCTCGTAGCCGATCTGCTCAAAGAGCAGCGCAGTCAGGCGAATGATGTCAGCACGTCGTTCATCGGTCATCACACGCATGCGGCACCCCCTATAACAGTACGGCATGGTACCGATTTATATGACATCCTGGAAGCACGGATCTGAAAATATAGGACCGACCCGTACCTGAATAGAGGTCGGCTCCACCGGACTGCAGACGCCGTCTGCAAGCCCGTCCACATCCCATCTTTTCTGGAGCTTCCACCATGCCCCACCGCCATCCATTGCAGGCCGGCCTGCCCCTGGTTCTGCTGATGCTGTCCGCCTGTTCGAGCACTCAACCCAACAGGTACGAGGAGATTGCCTCGTCCAGCCAACTGCGCCAGAACCACGATGCCCGCAGCGACCGAGTGCCCTTCAGCATGGCCAAGCCGGTGTCGTGGGGCGCGTACACGCGGGTGATGCTGGATCCGGTGACCATCTACGGTGGCCGGGACAGTCAGTTTGAAGACATCTCGATCGATGAGCGACGCGAACTGTCCGAGTACATGTTCAATGCTTTCTCGGAGCAACTCAACCAACGCTTCCGGCTTGTCAACACGCCGCAGCCTGCAACCCTGCGCATCCGCCTGACCTTGACCGGCGCCAAGCCCAACACCGCCGTGGTCAGCACGGTCACCCGCTTCGATCTGGTCGGAGCCCCCTACAACGCCGTGCAAGGCATTCGCGGCAAAGAGGGGGCTTTCATCGGGTCGGTCATGTACTCGGTGGAGATCTACGACGTCAGCACGGGCGAGCTGCAGGGGGCCTATGTTGCGAAGCAATTCCCCAACGCGATGAACGTGGCGGCCACCATCGGGCGCCTCAAGGCGGCGCGTGTAGGTATCGACAAAGGCGCCGAAGAACTGGTGGCAATGCTCAAGCAAGCCGGCTCATAGGGTGGAACATGTTGCATTCACGGTGCAGTGCTTGGGCACGTGTGGATCGGCGGGCCATGGCCCTGTTTGCTTGCACGGCGGCATGCGCCGCTGTTTCAGCGGGCTATCTGGTGCTGGCCGGATCGATGCCGGCGCCCAGCGCCTTCTTGGTGCATGGGCCGATCAACCCAAGCAGTGAATCCGGTTCAGACCTGCCACCCATTCCGGTTCAAACCAGACCACCGGATCTGATTCGATTCAGCCACTTCGGAGCCTGCATCAAGCTGCGCTGGAGGCTATGGGGAAGACCAGCGTGCGCTACGCAATTGATCGGCGTAGATCGGTGTTGACCGGGTCTGCCCACAAAGCGCCTACACGATGCGATTTGGCAGGACACAAAGAAAAAAGGACTCAGGCGATCTATCACCTGAGTCCTTGATTCTGAAATATTCTTTTGGTGGGACGTGCGCGACTCGAACGCGCGACCAACGGATTAAAAGTCCGCTGCTCTACCGACTGAGCTAACGTCCCCCAATTCGCTCCAACAGTCTTCCGTCAAAAGCGAAGCCTCGAATTATAGCCTGCTTTTTCTGGCCAACATGTCCGTGGTCGCCAATTCATTGAGCACCCAGCCGGCGGCACATTGCCCGAAGGTGGCGGTCACACTGACCACCGAGCCATAGCCGTGGCAATTCAGGCTGCCATCGCCTTCCAGCAGGCAGGAGGCATCCGGGGGCGCGACCGCCTCGCGGCTGAAGACGCAGGGCACACCGATGCGCTTGCCGTCCTTGGGGGCACCGTGCTCGCGGCGCAGACGGTAACGCAGTTGCGCCAGCAACGGATCATGGGTGGTCTGCGACAGGTCGGCGATGTCCACCAGATGCGCCAGGCGCTTGCCGCCTGCGGCCCCCACGGTGATGAAGGGCAGCCCCGCGCTGCGGGCCCAGGCGGCCAGGGCCACCTTGGTGCGCGCCTGGTCGCAGGCATCGATGACGGCGCTGGCGTCCGTCGGCAGCAGCGTCAGCCAGTTGTCGGGGGTGGCGAAATCCTCGATGCACCGGACCTGGCAGCCCGGGTGGATGTCGGCGATGCGCTGCGCCATGGCATCGACCTTGGCCTGCCCCACCGTCGCCCCCAGGGCGTGGATCTGGCGGTTGATGTTGGATTCGGCCACGTTGTCGAGGTCAATCAGCGTCAAGGCCCCGACGCCGCTGCGCGCCAGGGCCTCGGCGGCCCAGGAACCGACACCGCCGATGCCCACGAGCACGACATGGGCCTCACGGATGCGCGCAGCACCGGCCACGCCGTACAGCCGGGCCAGACCGCCGAATCGGCGCTCGAGATCGGCCTCGGACAGGGAGTCAGTCATCCAGGAACTCAAAGACCCAGTTCAAGCGCTCACTTGAGCTTGGCCAGGCGCTCGCGGGCCGCGGCGGCGGCCTCCGACTGGGGATAGACCTTGACGAGGTCTTCGAGTGTCTTGCGTGACGCCTTGGCGTCCTTCAGTTCCGACTGGCAGTTGGCGATCGACAGCGCAGCTTCGGGGGCCCGCGCATGGTCCGAAGCGGTGCTCAGCAGCAGCTTGAAGTTGGCGATGGCTTCCTTGTAGTCGCGGGTGGCGTACTGGGCGTTGCCAAGCCAGAACAGCGCCGACGGGGTGTAGCCGCTTTGCGGGTAGCGTTTGACGAAATCGGCAAAAGCGCTCTGGGCCTGACCGAAGACGCCCTGGCGGAACTGGGCCAGTGCCGCCTCGAAGTCACGTTTCTCGGCCGGGTCGGCGGTGAATTCGCGCCCGTCGACAGTCACCTTCACCGGCTCGAACTGGCGCAGGCGGTCATCGACGCCCTGGGCCATGTCCTTCTGGCGCCGCTGCATTTCGGCCAGGTCGCGGCCCAGTTGCTCGTTCTGCCCTCGCAAGGCGGCCTGATCGGCTTTCAGACCGTCGATCTGGCCCTGCAGATCGAGCAGGCTGCGGCGCAGCTGGGCGATGTCGTCGGCATTGCGGCGGTTGTCTTCAGCCGCACGCTGGCTGTTGGCGTCGACCTTCTGGCGCAGGTCCAGGATGGCTTGACGGGCTTCGTCGTCGCCGAACAAGGCCGCATGGGAAGCCGGTGCGAACAGGCCGGCGCAGAGCGCCGCCAGGATCGGAAGGCGCTGGGAAAAGGCATTCATGGGCGATCCTTCGATCCCATCAGCGGTAGCTGATCTCGGCACGGCGGTTCTGCGCCATCGAGGCCTCGTCGCTGCCCAGGGCCACCGGTTTTTCCTTGCCGAAGCTCACCGCCTCCAGTTGGGCATCGGACACCCCCAACAGGCTCAGCGACCGCACCACCGCCTCGGAACGCTTCTGCCCCAGGGCCAGGTTGTATTCACGACCACCACGCTCGTCGGTATGGCCTTCGATCACGACCTTGCGGCCCGGATTGGCCTTGAGGAATTTGGCATGCGACTCGATCAGGGCCTGGAACTCGGGCTTGACCGTGTAGCTGTCGTAATCGAAATAGACGATGCGCTCGACACCCCGCGGGCCGGCCGCATCCGCCTGGGCGGCCCCCAGATCGACGCCCTTGACGCCGCTTTGCGCGCCGCCGCCGGCATCCGCGCCGCCGGTGGTGCTGATGGCCGAGGCACTGTGGTCCTCGACCGGTGCCTGATCAAGCTTGACGCCGGAACTGCAGCCGGCCATTGCAAGGGCCACCAACAAGGCGAGGGAAAGACGTTTCATGTTTCAAGACTCCTGGAATGGAAAACGCAGGGCCCGCGACGGGCCTGCCGACAAACTCATTGTTTCTGGAACGGACCCCAGTCCGGCTCGCGGATGTCACCACCCTGCCCTGCCAGCCGGGCCTTGATCTTGCCGTCCAGCGTGGTGGTCATGAGGGCCTCGCGCCCACCCTGCTGGGTGGCGTAGACGATCAGGCGGCCATTGGGGGCGAAGCTCGGGCTTTCATCGGCCTGGGTGTCGGTGATCGCGTTGACGGTCCCTGTTCCCAGGTCCATGACGTGCAGCTTGAATGCCCCGCTGACGCGCGAGATATACGCCAGCCAGCGGCCATCCGGGCTGACGCTGGGGCTGATGTTGTAGGTGCCGGTGAAGGTGACCCGCTCGGCACTCCCGCCGCCCACGCCGACGCGGTAGATCTGCGGCGCACCGCCACGGTCGCTGACGAAGTAGATGTAGCGTCCGTCCGCCGAATAGACCGGCTCGGTATCGATGCCATTGCTCTGCACCAGACGCCGGGGCTCGCCGCCGTTGGCATCGATGGTGTAGAGCTGGGAGCCGCCGTCGCGGCTCAGGGTGACGGCCAGCGTCCGGCCGTCAGGTGCCCAGGCCGGCGCGCTGTTGGAGCCCTTGAAATTGGCGATCAGCCGGCGCTTGCCGGTGCTCACGTCATGCACATAGACCACCGGCTTGCGCGACTCGAAGGACACATAGGCCAGTTGGCCACCCGACGGCGACCAGGCCGGCGAGATGATGGGCTCGGGGCTGGTCAGGGCGGATTGGGCGTTCTCGCCGTCGGCGTCGGCCACCCAGAGGTTGTATTTGCGACCGGCCTTGGTCACATAGGCGATGCGCGTCGAGAAGATGCCCTTGTCGCCGGTGAGCTTCTCGTAGACGAAGTCGGCGATGCGGTGCGACACCAGGCGCAGATCGGCCTGCGGCACCGCATAGCTCTGGCCGCCGAGGTCTTGCCCGCGGACCACGTCCCAGAGGCGGAAGCGCACGTCATAGCGCCCGTCGGCCAGCCGGTTGATGCTGCCGGTGACCAGGGAATCGGCATTGCGCTGGCGCCAGAGGCTGACGTCGGGCCGGCTGGTCTCGTCCAGGCTGGGGCCGGTGGCATCGACCGGCCGGAACTGCCCGCTGCGCTCCAGGTCGGCCTGCACGATGGCGGCCGGACGCTGTGGCGCCACCTCTTCGCCCTTGAAGGGGGCGACGGCGATCGGCATCTGGGTCAGCCCCACACCATTCACCTCGACCCGGAACTGGGCCCAGGCTGGCAAACAAGCTGTGCCAGCCAGGGTGGTCAGGGCGAAGCGTCGGGAAACAGGGGAGGAAATGGAAAAACCGGAGGAAGCGGGACGGTGGGGGTTCATTCGCAGCGGTGGTCAGTCGACAACACGGGAATTGTCCAATGCGGCCTCAGCAAAGGCCGCGCCAAACGCTAATGGTACACATTGACCAAGTCCGCATGTCACAAAGTGTGTACTTTACCTCCCGTTGCGCCCCGCTCCCTCGGACATCGGCCCCGGCGGCTGGCCGTCCGGCACAAGCGCCCCCCGTAGAATCCTGCCACCATGTCTGCGCCGCCGTCCTCCCCTCCTCCCCTGCCCCTGCGGGCCCGCATTGGCCGTGTGGCCGGGTACTTCGGTCGCCAGCGACTGGCCTGGAGCATGGCCGTGCTGGCCACCCTGGTCGGCGCGGGCACCGAGCCGCTGATGGCGGCCCTGATGCAGCCGCTGCTCGACCAGGGCTTCTCGGAGGGGACGCTGCCCCTGTGGTTCGTGCCGCTGGGCCTCATCGGCGTGTTCGCGGTGCGCGGCATCGCCCAATTTGTCGGCCAATATTCACTCAGCACGATCGCCAACGAAGGCATGCTGCGCCTGCGCCGGCTGCTCTTCGAACGCCTGCTGAGCGCCGACCTGAGCCTGTTTTCCAGGCAGAGCGCCAGCGCCCTGTCCAACACCGTGGTCTACGAGATCCAGATCGGCTCGACCCTGCTGGTGCAGGCCGCCCTGGGCCTGTCGCGCGACGGCTTCTCGCTGGTCGCCCTGCTGGGCTACCTGCTGTACCTGAACTGGCAGCTGACCTTGATCGTGGCCATCGTGGTGCCGGGCGTGGCCTGGATCATGAAGACCTTGTCGCGCCGTCTGTACCAACTGACCCGGGCGAGCCAGAAGGCCACCGACGAACTGGCCTATGTGGTCGAGGAAAACGTGCTGGCCCACCGCATGGTGCGCCTGCACGGTGCGCAAGAGGCGCAGTTCGGCCGATTCAATCGCCTCAGCCAGGGCCTGCGCGGCCTGGCCATCCGCAGCACCATCGCCTCATCGGCCATGACCCCGCTGACCCAGCTGCTGTCGGCCGCCGCCCTGTCGCTGGTCATCTGCGTGGCGCTCTGGCAGGGGCGCCACAGCGGCTCGGCAGGCCAGTTCCACAGCCTGGGCGGCCATGGCCCGGCCATCACGGTCGGCGGCTTCGTGGCCTTCATCACCGCGATGCTGCAGCTGATCGCACCGATCCGGCGCTTGGCCGACCTCGCCAACCCCCTGACCCGCGGACTGGCCGCACTGGAGCGCGGCCTGGTGCTGATGGACGAGGTCCAGCCCGAGTCGCAGGGGCAGCACGACGTCGGGCGCAGCGAGGGCCGCATCGAGCTGCAGGACGTCACGGTGCACTACCCCGACGCCCCGGCGCCGGCCATCGACGGGCTGGATCTGCAGATCGCGCCGGGTGAGGTGGTGGCCTTGGTCGGCCCCTCGGGCTCGGGCAAGACCAGCCTGGTGAACCTGCTGCCGCGCTTCGTGCGCGTCAGCCAGGGCCGCGTGCTGCTCGACGGCGTGGCCGTCGAAGACTGGTCGCTGACCGCGCTGCGCCGGCAGTTCGCCCTGGTGAGCCAGGACGTGGTGATGTTCAACGACAGCCTGGCCAACAACATCGCCATGGGGCAGGCAGTGGACGAGGACCGTGTGCTGGCCTGCCTGCAGGCCGCCAATCTGGGCGACTACGTGGCCCGGCAGACCGAGGGCATCCACAGCCCGGTGGGACACAACGCCAGCCAGCTGTCGGGCGGCCAGCGCCAGCGCCTGGCGATCGCCCGGGCACTCTACAAGAACGCCCCCATCCTGATCCTTGACGAGGCCACCTCGGCGCTGGACACCGAATCGGAACGGCTGGTGCAGGAGGCCCTGCAACGCCTGATGGCGGGCCGCACCACCATCGTGATCGCCCACCGGCTGTCGACCATCGAACATGCGGACCGTGTGGTGGTGATGGCCGACGGCGGCATCGTCGAACAGGGCAACCACAGCGAACTGATGGCCCGCCAGGGCCTCTACGCACGGCTGCAGGCTTCCGGGCAGGCCACGGGGTCTGCGAACCCCGCCTGAGCCCGGCGCCCCGCACAAGCTGTGCGCGGTCTCGGCGCCTTACGATGTCGGGCATGACTGATGGCCGACAGCCTCCACAAGGACGGTTGCTTGCTCAGCCTTCAGAAGAGATCTCTGTTGAACCTGGGAATCTCCGCCACCTGCCCCAACAGAAAATCCGCCCTGGCCACAACCAGGTCCGCCAGGCTGCGGACAAAGGACCGCTCCTCGTCCAGGTAAACAGGGTCTTGAGCCTGCGCCCTGGCCTCCTCCCGAGCCCACTCACAGAGCTGCTTCAGTTCACGCGAAAACGTGCGTCGGGGAAATCCCAGGCGCTCGCAGAAGTCGGCCAACGCGTATGACCTCACCGCCGGCAACGCGAACTCATCACCGAACGCCATCGCCAGTTCCTGGTCGATGTGGCGGGCGTCGTACACTGCCACGCAGACCAGGTCGTAGAACGGTGCCACCGCCAAGGCATCACCCCGCCCGAAGAAGGAGATGTTCTTGCCATGCGCATCGCTGTTGCCCAACAGCAGCGTGGTGATCGCCCAAAGCGCCATCTGCCGGATGCCGACGGCTGCATTCGACAGATGCGACCGCAGCGTGGCCAAGGCCTCGAAGCTGGCGCCATCGCGGATGTGCCGCACCTCCTTCGCATGGCCCAGCGGGCGCTCGTACTTGTACGACACGGGCAGGTTCAGCGCCTGGCAGCCGTCGATGACGTGCAACCTCCGCACATCACCGCCGTCACGCACCCGGTCGAAGCGTTCGACGCACAGGACCGGCGCGGGCACGCGCAGGATCTCCACCTCGGCCGCCCAGTTCTCCTTCAAGCGCCGCTGCCCGAGCCGATTGACCAGCCGCATGCAGAAATGCTCGTTGGCCACCATGCAAGGCAAGCTGCCACTCAAAGGCTCAGGCTTGAGGATGTGCGTCGAAGAGAGCGCGCCACCCGCCAGAAACAAGGCATCGCCTTCGCGAAGCACCAGCAACTTGTCCTGATAGCCCGCCATCGACATGCGCACCTGATCGTCCCAGATCATGAACGGAATCCTGTTGCGGTCGTCGATGCGCTGCCGCAACTCGGCAAGCCCCACGGACCGCCGCTGCGCCTCTCGCGCTTGCGGCGGCCGTCCTGCAGGCAGGAAACTCAGGGCACCCGCCGTCTCGCGACCCAGCACCCGGATCAGGCCGAACAGGTTGCTCTTCTGGACATGGGTGAAACTGGATACGACATCCAGCGCCCGCCCTTCGGGCAGCAGGTTGTCGATGAAGCGCCGCACGGCCACCGCAGACACTTCACCGACGAGAGGAATATGCGGCGACAGTTGGAATCGATGGGCACACTGGCGCCAGGCTGCGCTGTACATGAAGCTGAATTGATCCAGCGCTGGATCGAACGCGAGCCGCCCGATCAAATCAGTGTCGAAGAACACGTCCAACGCACGATCCAGACCCTGGGCAGGAAATTCACTGCTCATTCGGACGCCCGCTGCGCCAGGTCCCGGTGCTTCAGCGCCTGCTCCCTGGAAACGACCAGCACCTCCAATCCAAGCCCCTCCAGAACCTTGAAGAGGCGGTCGGTGGTGATCGACTTCCCGTTCTCCAGGCGCGACAACACGTCGGCCGAGACGCCACAGAACGCTGCCGCATCGTCGATGCGCATACGGGCCTGCGCCCGTGCATTGCGCACCGCCGCACCCAGCCCTTCGAGGCTGTCAACCCGGGGATCGCTGGCGGGATGAGTGGGGGGAAGACGCCGTGCCATGTTCAAGCATAGTTCCGTGATTGCGGAACTGTATTTGGCAAGTGCGGATTTGTCGAGGTTATTCCGATATTACGGAACTATTTTCAAGTCGAGCGGAAAGTACGAATTATTTCGTCATTCCGAAACAAAGCACACACATCCCCTCGTGGGTCACGAGCTGCGATCGAGGTATTGCGACCCAAACGGCATTCAAGACACCCAGGGATGCGCTCCTGGCGAAATCCCCTGCTGCGGCAAGCAATCGCACACAGCGTCCGAGACTGGGCGGACAACCCTGCAATCTTAGAGCAGCACGATGTCGTACTGATCCTGCCCCATGCTGCCCTCGGCCTGCAGCGAGATCGGCTTGCCGATGAAGTCCGACAGCCCGGCCAGGTGCTGGTTCTCCTCGTCAAGGAACAGCTCCACCACCTTGGGCGAGGCCACGATGCGGAATTCGCGCGGATTGAACTGCCGGGCCTCGCGCAGGATCTCGCGCAGGATGTCGTAGCTCACGCTGCGCGCGGTCTTCACCTGGCCCGAACCATGGCATTGCGCGCAGGGCTCGCACAGCATGTGGGCCAGCGACTCGCGGGTCCGCTTGCGCGTCATCTCGACCAGGCCCAGTTGCGAGAAACCGCCGATCATGGTCTTGACCCGGTCCTTGGACAGCTGCTTGCGGAATTCGGCCAGCACCGCATCGCGGTGATCCTCACGGGCCATGTCGATGAAGTCGACGATGACGATGCCGCCGAGGTTGCGCAAGCGCAGTTGCCGCGCGATCGCCTGGGCGGCCTCCAGATTGGTCTTGAAGATCGTGTCGTCGAAATTGCGGGCCCCGACGAAGCCGCCGGTGTTGACGTCGATGGTGGTCAGCGCCTCGGTCTGGTCGACGATGAGGTAGCCCCCCGACTTGAGATCGACACGCCGCCCCAGCGCCCGGGCGATCTCCTCGTCGATGCCGAACAGGTCGAAGATCGGACGCTCGCCCTTGTAGTGCTGCAGCTTGGCCACCGAGGACGGCATGAACTCCTGGCCGAATCCACGCAGCAACTCGAACTGCTCCTTGGAGTCGATGCGGATGTTCTGGGTCTGCTCGCCCACCAGATCGCGCAGCACGCGGCGCAGCAGGTTCAGGTCTTCATGCAGCACCGACGCCGGCGGCAGGCGCAGCGAGGCCTCCTTGATGCGGGCCCAGGCCTTGCGCAGATAGGCGATGTCCTCGGCCAGTTCGGCGTCCGAGGCATCCTCTCCGTTGGTGCGCAGGATGAAGCCGCCACCGCCACCGGTGGCCTTCTCGCCGACCAGGGCCTGGAGCCGGTTTCGCAGCGCCTCGCGCTCACCCAGCGGAATCTTCTGCGAAACCCCGACATGCTCGTCCTGCGGCAGGAAGACCAACAGGCGTCCGGCGATGCTGATCTGGGTCGACAGGCGCGCACCCTTGGTCCCGATGGGGTCTTTGATGACCTGCACCATGAGGGCCTGCCCCTCGAAGACCTGCCGCTCGATGGGCACCTGGGGCTGTCCCTGGCGGCCCGTGCCGCCTTCGCCATCGCCGTATTTCTGCCAGACATCCGCGACATGCAGAAAGGCGGCGCGCTCGAGGCCGATGTCGATGAAGGCCGACTGCATGCCCGGCAGCACCCGCGTCACCTTGCCCAGGTAGACATTGCCGACCAGCCCCCGCTCCAGGGGCCGCTCGATGTGCAGTTCTTGCACGGCCCCGTTCTCGACGACGGCGACGCGTGTCTCCTGGGGCGACCAATTGATCAGGATATCGTGTTGCATGGCAGATGGACTGGGTTGAGGCCTGCGCCGGATTTCAGATCGACCAGCCCGAGGCTCTCAGCAATTGGGCCGTCTCGAACATGGGCAGGCCCATGATGCCCGAATAGCTGCCGCTGAGATGGGAAATCCACGCCGCCGCACGCCCCTGAACCGCGTAGGCCCCGGCCTTTCCCAGGGGCTCACCGCTGGCCACATAGCGCTTGATCTGGGCGCTGCTGAGTTCGGCAAACCGCACCTGGGACACGCTCAAGGCCGCGAAACGCCGGCGCCCGGCCTGCACCGCCACCGCTGTCAGCACCCGGTGCGACTTGCCCGACAGTTCGGCCAGCATGGCCTGCGCGTGGGCCGCATCGTCGGGTTTGCCGAAGATGCGCCGCCCCAGTGCCACCGTGGTGTCCGAGCACAGCACCGGCGCGGCCGGCAGGCCACGGCGGCGCAGGCGCGCCAGGGCCGCATCGAGCTTCAGCCCGGTCACGCGCTGCACATAGGTAGCCGGCGCCTCGCCGGGCCGGACGGCCTCGATCGCCTCGGCGTCTTCGCCGAGGTCGCCGTCGGTGTTGGGCAGCAGCAGCCGGTGTTCGATCCCCAGTTGCTCGAGCAACTGTCGCCGCCGCGGGCTCTGCGAGGCGAGGTAGAGAAAGGCAGGTTTGGCCATCGTGGATCCTGTCGTCGGGGCCTTGGCGCGTGATGCGCCGGCCTCATTCGCGGTGATAGGGGTGGCCGGCGTTCACCGACCAGGCGCGGTACAGCTGTTCGATCAGCAGCACCCGCACCATCGCATGCGGCAAGGTCAGATCGGACAGGCGGATGCGCTCGTGGGCCGCCTGCCGGAAGGCCGGATCGAGCCCGTCGGGCCCGCCGATCACCAGGGCCACGTCGTCGCCTTCGAGCTGCCAGCCCTTGAGCTTGCCGGCCAGGGCCAGGGTGGTGAGCGAGGTGCCGCGCTCATCGAGCGCGACGATGCGGCAGCCCTTGGGGATGGCGGCCTCGATGCGCTCGCGCTCCGCGGCATAGAGGGTTTCCAGCGTCTTCGAGCCCCGGGGCTCGGTCTTCACCGCCTTGAGCTCGACCTTGAGCTCAAAGGGGAAACGCTTGGCGTAGTCGTCCCAGGCTGTCTGCGCCCAGTCGGGCACGCGCTGCCCGACCGCCACGATGAGCAGCTTCATGGACCGGGATCAGCCCTTGGCGGGCTTCTTGCGGGCGACCGGGGTGGTCTTGGCGGCGGCCTTGCGCGCCGGCGGGGTGCCCACCTTCACGACTTTCACCGCCGCCTTCTTGGCGGGCGCCTTCTTGACCGCCGGCGTCTTGCCTGCAGCGGCCTTGGCCGCCGGCTTGGGGGCGCTCTTGGAAGTGCTCTTGGCCGGTGCCTTGGCGACCTTGGCTGCGGGCGCAGCGGGTGCGGTGGTCTTGGCACCCTTGGCCGCCTTCACGGCCTTGGCCGCCGCCTGGGCCGGTGTGCTCACCTTGGTCGCCGGACTCTTCTTCGCGGCGGCCTTCTTGGCAGGCGTCTTGGCCGTCGCCGCAGGCTTGGCGGCACCAAGCTTCAGCCGCACCGGGGTGTCGCCCCAGATCTCCTCGAGCCGGTAGTACTGGCGGATGGTGGGCTGCATGACGTGCACCACGGCAGGGCCGCAGTCGACGATGATCCACTCGCCGTTCTCTTCGCCCTCGGTGCGCGGCTTGCTGAAGCCGGCTTCACGGACCGCATCGCGCACGCTGGCGGCCAGCGCCTTGGTCTGGCGGTTCGAGGTGCCTGAGGCCACGATGACGCGCTCGAACAGCGGCGACAGATGCTCGGTGTTGAAGACCTGGATGTCCTGGGCCTTCACATCTTCCAGCCCATCGACGATGGCCCGCTGGAGTTTCTGGATGTCTTTTTTGGCGGTCGAGTCCGTGGAGGTGGTCATCAGGCGGATTGGTAAAGATGATGTTGTTCAATATAGCGCGCAACGCCAGCCGGAACCAGATGGTTGATTCCCAGATGCGAGGCCACGCGCGATCGGATGTCCGTCGCACTGACAGGCATCAGGGGCAATTGCAGGGGCTCCAGCCGCCCTCCCGGGAGGTTCTGGAGATCAGATTGATGGTCGGCCGACACCGGATGATCCCGGCCGGCGACCGAAATTATAGCTTTGCGCAAAATCCGCTCCCATTGGTGCCAATGGCCGAAGGCGGCGGCCTGGTCGGCCCCGATGATCAGCACCAGCTGGGCCTGCGGGTGTTCGGCCTGCAGCTCATCCAGCGTGTCGATGGTGTAGCTCGGACCTTGGCGCAACAGTTCGCGTTCATCGACCTGCACACCGGGCAGCCCGTCAAAGGCCAGGCGGGCCATCGCCAGCCGGTGCGGTGCAGCACTCAGTGGCAGGGCCCGATGCGCCGCCTGCCCGGTGGGCAGCACATGCAGACGTTGCAGGCGCAACTGGGTCATGGCCTGACGCGCCAGTTCGACATGGGCCCGATGCGGCGGATCGAAGGCGCCGCCGAAAAGGCCCAGGCGCGGCGCCATGTGCTCGGTCAGATCCAATCGCGGGGCACCAGGAAATGCTCGGTCAGGCGCGCCTCGGGGCTGCCCGCCTCGGGCGTCTGCTGATAGGCCCAGGCGGCCAGCGGAGGCATCGACAGCAGGATCGACTCGGTGCGTCCGCCCGACTGCAGGCCGAAATGGGTGCCGCGATCCCAGACCAGGTTGAACTCGACATAGCGGCCGCGGCGGTAGAGCTGGAAGGCGCGCTCGCGTTCACCATGGGTCTGGCCGACGCGGCGTTCGACGATGGGCAGGTAGGCGCCCAGAAAGGCGTCGCCGACCGCCTGGGTCATGCGCTGGCTCTGCTCGAAGCCCAGTTCGGCGAAGTCGTCGAAGAAGATCCCGCCCACGCCGCGCTGTTCCTGCCGGTGGCGCAGACGGAAATACTCGTCGCACCAGGCCTTGAAGCGCGGGTATTTGTCGTCGCCGAAAGGCAGCAGGGCCTCGCGGCACGCGCGGTGGAAATGCCGGACGTCGTCGTCCACCCCATAGAACGGGGTCAGGTCCATGCCGCCGCCGAACCAGCACACCGGCGCCTTGCCTGCTGGCGTCGCGGCGATCATGCGCACATTCATGTGCACCGTGGGCACATGGGGATTGCGCGGATGGAAGACCAGCGACACCCCCATGGCCTCGAATGGGGCGCCGGACAGCTCGGGCCGGTGCTGGGTGGCCGAGGGCGGCAGGGCCGGCCCGCGCACATGCGAAAAACCGCAGCCGGCCCGCTCGAAGACCTGCCCCCCCTCGAGGATCTTGGTCAGACCGTCGCCCTGGAGTTTCTCGCCCTCGGGCTTGATCCAGGGATCGGCCAGGAAGCGGGCGCTGCCGCCGTGGTCGGCCTCGCAGGCCTCCAGCGCAGCGGTGATGCGCCCCTGCAGACCCAGCAGCCAGGCCCGCATGCCTTGCACGTTGTCGTCGGCCGCCATCAGTTCTTGACCGCCCGGTGGCCGATGTCGCGGCGGTACTGGGCGCCGTCGAAATGGATGCCCCGCGCCGCGTCATAGACCTTCTGCTGGGCCTGCTTGACGCTGTCGGCCAGGGCCGTGACGCACAGCACCCGCCCGCCGTTGACGCGGATCTCGCCGTCGACCTGCTCGGTGCCGGCATGGAAGACCATGACCTCGTCGGCATCCGGCGGCAGGCCGGTGATGCGGTCGCCCTTGCGCGGGGTGAGCGGGTAACCATGGGCGGCCATGACCACGCCCAGCGCGGTGCGGCGATCCCATTGCAGCTCGAGCTGGTCGAGCCTGCCGTCGACCGCCGCGCCCAGCACATCACACAGATCGCTCTTGAGGCGCATCATGATCGGCTGGGTCTCGGGGTCGCCCATGCGGCAGTTGAACTCGAGCGTCTTCGGGTGGCCCTGGGCATCGATCATCAGGCCGGCATAGAGGAAGCCGGTGTAGGGGATGCCGTCCTTGTCCATGCCACGGATGGTCGGCAGGATGATCTCGCGCATGGCGCGGGCGTGCACATCGGCCGTGACCACCGGCGCAGGCGAATAAGCGCCCATGCCGCCGGTGTTGGGCCCCAGGTCGCCGTCGAGCAGGCGCTTGTGGTCCTGGCTGGTGGCCAGGGCGCTCACGTTCTTGCCGTCGCACAGCACGATGAAGCTGGCCTCTTCGCCCTGCAGGAACTCTTCGATGACGACGCGGGCGCCGCCATCGTTGTGCACCACGCCGAGCTTGTTGTCGAGCAGCATGAAATCGATCGCCTCATGCGCCTCGGCCAGGGTCATGGCCACCACCACGCCCTTGCCGGCGGCCAGGCCGTCGGCCTTGACCACGATGGGCGCGCCGCGTGCCTCGACATAGGCATGGGCCAGGGCCGCATCGGTGAAGCTCTCGTATTCAGCCGTGGGGATGCCGTGGCGCTTCATGAAGGCCTTCGAGAAGGCCTTGGAGCTTTCCAGTTGGGCGGCGGCGCGCGTCGGCCCGAAGATGCGCAGGCCGTGGGCGCGGAACTCGTCCACCACACCGGCCGCCAGAGGCGCCTCGGGGCCGACCACCGTGAGGCCGATCTTCTCGGCCTGGGCCCACTCGCGCAAGGCCTTCACATCGCTGATGGGCACGTTGTGCAGACGCGGATCCAGGGCGGTGCCGCCGTTGCCGGGGGCCACGAAGACCTGGTTGACCTTGGGCGACTGGTGGAGTTTCCAGGCCAGTGCGTGCTCACGGCCACCGCCGCCAATGACTAATACTTTCATGCTTACAGTGCCGCGTTGTGATAAACCTCCTGGACATCGTCCAGGTCTTCAAGCACGTCCAGCAGCTTCTGCATGCGGGCCGCGTCTTCGCCGGTCAACTCGATGGTGTTCTCCGGTCGCAGGGTGACTTCAGCCACCTCGGGCTTCAGGCCCGCCGCCTCGAGGGCGTTCTTCACGGTTTCGAATTCGGCTGGCGGCGTCAGCACCTCGATGGCGCCGTCGTCGTCGCTGACCACGTCCTCGGCGCCGGCCTCCAGCGCCACCTCCATGACCCGGTCCTCGGAAGTACCCGGCGCGAACACGAGTTGGCCGCAATGCTTGAACTGGAAGGCCACGGACCCTTCGGTGCCCATGTTGCCGCCGTACTTGCTGAAGGCGTGGCGGACATCGGCGACGGTGCGAACGCGGTTGTCGGTCATGGTGTCGACGATGATGGCCGCACCGCCGATGCCGTAGCCCTCGTAGCGGATTTCCTCGTAGTGGACACCTTCCAGATTGCCCGTGGCCTTGTCGATGTTGCGCTTGATGGTGTCGGCCGGCATGTTGGCCGCCTTGGCCTTCTCGACGGCCAGGCGCAGGCGCGGATTGGCGCTGAGGTCACCGCCGCCCGAGCGGGCCGCCACCATGATTTCGCGGATGACCCTCGTCCAGACCTTGCCGCGCTTCTCGTCCTGACGTCCCTTGCGATGTTGAATATTGGCCCATTTACTGTGTCCAGCCACGGGGATTTCCTTATGAATTGTTGAATCAGCCCGGGCGATTTTACTTTTCACCCGGCGCTGCCGGGCCGCCGGCCTCCACAAGGCCCGAAATAGGCACCGGATCCGTCCCGGCAAGCCGGTGCGGCGGCGTCCACCGACAGGCCGCAGGCAGGGACAGGCGCATGGTATTCTCAAGCGCCGGCTGCTCCAAGCCGCGCCCTGCGCAACGGCCTCCTGCCAAGCCATGGCCAGGCCCCTGGACCCGCCCCTCGCCAAGGGGCCGCCCCGGAGCCTCAGACCGCCGCAGCACGCATTGGCACAGCACTTGCGTTTCCCTGGCAGGCCTTGCGCCTCCTTCCGACTTTCTTTTGTACGACCCAAGCCCATGAGCAACGTCCACGTCATCGACCACCCCCTGGTGCAACACAAGCTGACCCTGATGCGCAACAAGGAGGCCAGCACCAACAGCTTCCGCCGCCTGCTCGGTGAGCTGGCCAGCCTGATGGCCTATGAGATCACCCGCGACATGAGCCTGCAGGAGGTGCAGGTCGAGACGCCGCTGGAGACCACCACCGGCCGCATGATCGATGGCAAGAAGCTGGTGCTGGTCTCGATCCTGCGCGCGGGCAACGGCATTCTCGAAGGCATGCTCAATGTGGTTCCGGGTGCCCGGGTGGGCCACATCGGCCTGTACCGCGACCCCGAGACCCTGAAGCCCGTCGAGTACTACTTCAAGATGCCCTCCGAGATGCAGGAGCGCGACATCATCGTCGTCGACCCCATGCTGGCCACCGGCAATTCGGCCATCGCGGCCATCGAAAAGCTCAAGGCGCTGAGCCCCAAATCGATCAAGTTCGTCTGCCTGCTGACCTGCCCCGAGGGCGTTGCGGCCATGCAGGCGGCCCACCCGGATGTGCCGATCTACACCGCCTCGATCGACCGCCAGCTCAACGAACACGGCTACATCCTGCCCGGCCTGGGCGACGCCGGTGACCGGATCTTCGGCACCAAGTAAGACCCCGGCCCAGCCCGCAGCGCCCCATGCTCGACCTGCTCGTCACCCATGCCAGCCTGCCCGACGGGCGCCGCAACCAGTCGCTGGCGGTGCAGGCCGGGCGCATCGTCGAGGTCGGCGAGGGCCTGCAGGCCCCGGCCCACGAGACACTCGATGCGCAGGGGCTGCTGATCAGCCCACCCTTTGTCGACGCGCATTTCCACCTGGACTCGGCCCTCAGCTACGGCCTGCCCCGCATCAACCAGAGCGGCACCCTGCTCGAAGGCATCGGCCTGTGGGGCGAACTCAAGCCACTGCTGACGCACGAGGCCATCGTCGAGCGCGCCCTGCGCTATTGCGACTGGGCGGTGGCCCGGGGGCTGCTCGCCATCCGCTCGCATGTGGATGTCTGTGACGATCGCCTGCTGGCCGCCACCGCCTTGATGGAAGTCAAGCGGCAGGTAGCCCCCTACCTCGACCTGCAACTGGTCGCCTTTCCCCAGGACGGCCTGCTGCGCTCGCCCGGTGCCATGGCCAACCTGGTCCGAGCGCTGGATCTGGGGGTCGAGGTGGTCGGGGGCATCCCCCACTTCGAACGCACCATGGCCCAGGGCGCGGACAGTGTCAGGTGGCTGTGCGAGCTGGCCGCCGGCCGCGGCCTGCTGGTCGACATGCACTGCGATGAATCGGACGACCCGATGTCGCGCCATGTCGAGACCCTGGCCGCCGAAACCCAGCGCCTGGGCCTGCAGGGGCGGGTCACCGGGTCGCATCTGACCTCCATGCACAGCATGGACAACTACTACGTCAGCAAGCTGCTCGCCCTGATGGCCGAAGCCCGGCTCCAGGTGGTGGCCAATCCGCTGATCAACATCACGCTGCAGGGCCGCCACGACAGCTACCCGAAACGGCGCGGCATGACACGGGTTCCCGAACAGCTGGCCGCCGGCCTCACCGTGGCTTTCGGGCAGGACTGCGTCATGGACCCCTGGTACGCCCTGGGCTCGGCCGACATGCTCGAAGTGGCCGCCATGGGCCTGCATGTGGCGCAGATGACCAGCCAGGCCGGCATGCGCCAATGTTTCGAGGCCGTCACCTCGGCACCGGCCCGCATCCTGCAACTCGAGGGCTACGGACTGGCGCCCGGTTGCCACGCCGACTTCGTCTGGCTGCAGGCCCGCGATCCGGTCGAGGCCCTGCGTCTGCGCGCCCCCAGGCTGCGGGTCTACCGCCGCGGCCGCTGCATTGCCCAGGCCCCCTCCCAGACAACACAGATCCACCTGCCGGGTCGACCCGATCAGGTCGATTGGCTGGCGAAAAACTGACACCGGACTGACAGAAATCCAGGCAGCCCCCCCGGCCTGGAACGATCATTGCCAGCACAACTGTTCGCTGATCGAATCGAAAAATCAGATCTGGCAGAGGTGCTGGTCTTTCTTCGTGCGGCCTGTCGAATTCGTATTGACACCCTTTCTGATAATCCGCCAAGATGTATCAAGACGTCACAAACCGAGAGAAATCTCCAAAAAGACAGGGGTGGCTTTGGAACCGGGAAATCGGAACAAGGTATTGGAGGGCGTGGTGGGACGCTCGGCTGGCGCATTGCTCCTGGCCCTGCTGTGGGCGGTGGGCATGGCGCTCTCATGGCCGTGGCTGGCCTGGTCGGCCGGCGGGGGTCTGGCGGTCTATGCCCTGGCCCTGCCCTGGTGGCTGAGCCGGACGAATCCGGCGATGCCCGGCTCCAACGCTGACGATGCGGTGTTGCCCGGGCTGCTTGACGAAGCGGTCCGACGCTGGTGCCTGCACATCCAGACCGCCCAGAGCCAGATGCGTCAGGCCACGGACGAGTTGTTGCAAGGCTTCGTGTCCATCCTCGACGAACTCGATCACATCACCGGGCAGACGCCTTCGGCCTCGGCCACATCGCCCGGCGCCCACCCCCAGGTGCTTGCCCAGTGCGAATCCGATCTGCAGGCCCTGGTGCGCAGCTTCAGTGCCTTCGTGGTCTCGCGTGAACGCATGCTGGACACCTTCGTGTCGCTCGACACCGCCTCCACCGGGCTGCGCACCATGGCCGAGGATGTGGCCGCCATCGCCCGACAGACCAATCTGCTGTCGGTCAATGCCACCATCGAAGCCGCACGGGCGGGTGCCTCGGGTCGGGGCTTTGCGGTGGTGGCGGCCGAGGTGCGGCGCCTCTCCGGGGCCTCCGGCGAGACCGGCCGGCGCATCGAAGAACAGGTCCGGCAATTCAGCGACCAGGTGCAGCAGACCCTCCAGTCCAGTTCGGCCCGGGCAGAGTCCGACCGGTCCCTGGTCAGTGAATCCGAACGCACCATCCACTCGGTCGTGGAAAGGGTCAACGACACGGTTGCCGAACTCAGGAACCGTGCCGACGAGCTCGGCCAACGCAGCCTCAGCGTGCGCACCCATGTCGAACAGCTGATGGTGGCCTTCCAGTTCCAGGACCGCGTCCAGCAGATCCTCGACCAGGTGGCCGGCTCCATCCAGAAAGCCGGCAGCCGTCTCAACGAAAGCCAGGCCCGGGGTCATTGGCCTGACGCCCAGGAATGGGAACAACTGCTGTCGGCGGGCTATTCAACCGCCGAACAACGCGCCCACCATCAAGCCGCCAAACCCACCGCCGCCCCCTCGGCGGCGGCCACCTTCTTCTGAGACCCACGAACCCCTCCACAGGCCCCGCATGAGCAAGACCATCCTCATCGTCGACGACTCCTCCTCGCTGCGCCAGGTGGTGAATCTGGCCCTGACGCGGGCAGGCTACCAGGTGCTGGAGGCCACCGATGGCGACGACGCGCTGCACAAGCTCGACGGCCGCAAGATCAATCTGATCGTCAGCGACGTCAACATGCCCCGCATGGACGGCATCACTTTCGTCACGCGGGTGAAGCAGAACCCACGCTACAAGTTCACGCCCATCATCATGCTGACCACCGAAGGTCAGGCCGAGAAGAAGGAGCAGGGACGGGCCGCCGGCGCCAAGGCCTGGATCGTCAAGCCCTTCACCCCGGCGGTCCTGTTGGACGCGGTGGCCAAGCTGGTCCTGCCCTGATCGCAGGAGCCCTGCCATGAGCGTCGCCTTCCGCCTGCCCGAGGAGTTGACCATCTACACCGTCGCCCAGACGCGCCAGGAATTGCTGGCCTGGCTGGACGCCTCCCAGGATGCGCAGGAGGACAACGGCGTGCGGCAGGTGCAGGCGCAGGCCGTGAGCGATTTCGATGGCGCCGGCCTGCAGCTTCTGGGGGCCTTGGCCAATACCCTGGCCGCGCGGGATCAGACCCTGGTGCTGCAGGAGCCGAGCGAGGCGGTGCGACGGGTCTGCCATCAACTGGGCTGTACCGGCTGGTTCGAATTCCAGCCCCCCGGGGGAACGCCGTGAACAGCAGCGACAACGACTACGATTTCCTGGCCGGCGCCCTGCCCGCCTTCATCAGCGAGGCCCGCGAACAGGTGGCCGCCATCGAGCAGTGGCTGCTCGAACTCGAGGCCGATCCGAACGACCGCGACCACCTGGATGCCCTGTTCCGCAGCGCCCACACCATCAAGGGATCGGCCGGCCTGTTCGGGCTGGAGACCCTGGTCGACTTCACCCACCACATCGAGACCCTCCTGGACCACCTGCGCGACGGGCAGTTGCAACTCGATGCGGGGCTGAGCTCCCTGCTGTTGGCCTGCAATGACCAGATCCTGGCCCTGGTCGATGAGGCCGGAGGTGGGACCCAGGACGACATCGAACACCAGACCCGGCGGCAGGACCTGGTCCAGCGCCTGCAGGCCGCCATGGCCCCCCTGCAGACCCAGGCGCCCCTGCCCACGCCCGGGCACCCTGACCAGCAGCCGCCGCCGACGGAAAAGCAAGCCTCGGGGCGCTGGTTCCTGACGGCCCGTTTCGGCACCGAGTGCTTCCGCAACGGCATGGATCCGCTGAGCATCCTGAGCTACCTGGGCACGCGCTGCGACATCGTGGCCGTCGCCAGCGACCGCGGGATGGTGCCAGGGCTGGAGCAGTTGGATCCTGAATCCTGCCACTACGGCATCGAACTGGCCCTGCAGGCGCAGGATCCCCAGGCCGCCATCGACGATGCCTTCAGTTTCGCCCGCGAGGATTGCGCCCTGCACCTGATCCCGCCCGAAGCGCCCACCTCACGCTTCATCGAACTGCTGGACGAGTGCACCGACCAACCCCGCCTCGGGCAACTGCTGGTCAGCGTGGGCGCCATCACCGATGCCCAGTTGCTGCAAGGCCTCAAGGCCCAGGCCGATGTCCGCGCAGGCCAGGCTGACCACCCCGGTCCCCGCATCGGTGAAATCCTGCAGGCCCAGACAGGCCTGGCCACCGAAGTGCTGGACGCGGCGGTGAAGAAGCAGCAGCGCCCGCGCGATCCGGCGGATGACCAGCGATATCTGCGGGTGCATGCAGACCGCCTGGACGCGGTGATCAACCTGCTCGGCGAGCTGGTGATCGCTGCGGCGGGCGCCGAGCTGGTGGCACGGCAGACGCGCAACAGCGCCCTCATCGAGGCCAACCAGCAGGTGGGTGCGCTGATCGAAGAGATCCGCAACGGCACCCTCCAGTTGCGCATGGTGCCGATCGGCGAGACCTTCAGCCGGTTCCGGCGCGTGGTGCGCGACACGGCAGCCGAACTGGGCAAGGACGTCGCCCTGGAGATCGCCGGCGGCGACACGGAACTCGACAAATCCATGGTCGAGAAGATTGCCGACCCCTTGATGCACCTGGTCCGCAACGGTCTCGACCATGGGCTGGAATCGCCAGCCGAGCGCCTGGCTGCGGGCAAGCCCGGCCAGGGCCGCCTCGAGCTCAGCGCCCACCATGAGTCGGGCAGCATCCTGATCCGGATCCGCGACGACGGCCGCGGCATCCACCGCCAGCGTGTGCTGCAGCGCGCCTGGGACCGGGGCCTCGTCCCGCGCGATCTGGTGCCCCCGGACAAGGACATCCTCCAACTGATCTTCGAACCCGGCTTTTCGACGGCCGAACAGGTCACCAATCTGTCAGGCCGTGGTGTGGGCATGGATGTGGTGCGCAAGAACATCGAGTCGCTGCGCGGCCAGGTCACCCTCGACAGCGAGGAAGGCCTGGGCACCACCATCGACATCCGGCTGCCTCTGACGCTCGCCATCATCGATGGCTTCCTGGTCAGTGTCGGCGCGTCCAAATTCGTGTTGCCGCTGGACACGGTGGTCGAGGTCATCGAGCGTCGCGGTCCCGCCGAGGGGCTGGAGCCGTCGACCGACCCCGCCTCCATGGACCACCGGGGCCGTTACTGCATGCGACTTCGCGGCGAGTTGCTGCCGGTGGTCAATCTGCGGCGTCTCTACGGGCTCGAATCCGACCCGCCTGCTCGCATCAGTGTGGTCGTGGTCCAGGCCGGCCACCGGCGCTACGGCATCGAGGTCGACCAATTGCTGGGACAGCAACAGACGGTCATCAAACCGCTGGGCCGCATGTTCCGCACGCTGCGGGGCATCTCCGGCTCGTCGATCCTCGGCAGCGGCGAAGTCGCGCTGATCGTCGATGTGTTGTCCCTGGGCGCCTTGGCGGCATCGGCATTGGCGCGCCCCACCCACGCCTCGGAAGCGTCACCGCGTCCGCCCCTAGCGGCGACCTCTTGAAGGCCGCCCCACCTGTCCCATCCCATCCAAGCGAGGTCCACCATGTCCGCCACCACCGAACAACGCTCCTGGGTCGCCCGCCTCTTCGACAGCGGCCCCACCCCCGAAGAACGCGCCCGCTCGGAACGTGAAGCGTCGGCCTTGCAGCAAGCCCTGGCCGTGGTGCGCGCGGCGGCGCAGGGTGAGCTGGGTGGACGCATCGGCGCGGTGCCGCAAGAGGGACCGGCCGGTGAACTCTATGCCGCCATCAACGACCTGCTGGCCCAGGCACAGCGGCAGCAGTTGCTCAAGACCGCGCTCGAATGCTGCTCGACGAATGTGATGATTGCCGATGCCAGCAACCACATCGTCTACATGAACCCGACGGTCACCGAGATGATGCAGAAGAACGAGGGCGAGCTGCGCAAGACCCTGCCTCATTTCGATGCCCGCCGCCTGATCGGCCAGAACATCGATGTGTTCCACCGCAACCCGGCCCACCAGACCGGCCTGCTGGCCGGCCTGCGCGGCACCCACAAGGCACAGATCCGGGTGGGTGAGCTGAGCTTCGGGCTGATCGCCAACCCGATCTTCGGTGAGCAGGGCGAGCGCCTGGGCACCGTGGTCGAATGGACCGACCGCACCGCCGAAGTGGCGGTCCAGGCCCGGGTCGAGGCCATGGCGGAGGAGGCCGCCCGGGTGGCCGACGAGAACGCACGCATCCGCAACGCATTGGACAAGTGCAGCACCAACGTGATGATCGCCGACGCCGGCAACCAGATCATCTACATGAACGAGACCATGCTCCAGATGATGCAGCGCAACGAACCCGAGCTGCGCAAGACGCTGCCCCAATTCGATTCGCGCCAGCTGATCGGGCAGAGCATCGACACCTTCCACCGCAACCCGGCGCATCAGTCCCAGCTGCTGGCCGCCCTGCGCGGCACCCACCGCGCGCAGATCGCCATCGGCCCGCTGACCTTCTCCCTGGTGGCCAACCCCATCATCGACGCCCACGGTCAGCGCATCGGCACCGTGGTCGAGTGGAACGACCGCACCCAGGAGGTCTCGATCGAAAACGAAGTGGCCTCGGTGGTCCAGGGGGCCATCCATGGCAATTTCTCCCACCGCCTGAACCCCGAGGGCAAGGCCGGGTTCTTTGCCCGCCTCACCGACGGGGTCAACACCCTCATGGAAACCAGCGAAGGCGGCCTCACGGATGTCGCCGATCTGCTGGCCGCCTTCTCGCGCGGCGACCTCTCCTACCGCATCGCCCGCGACTACGAAGGCCTGTTCGGTGAGGTCAAGGCCAGCGGCAACAAGACCGCCGAAGAACTGACCCGCATCCTCGGCGAGGTGCGCT
Source organism: Curvibacter sp. (assembly GCA_019233055.1). Classification (GTDB taxonomy): domain Bacteria; phylum Pseudomonadota; class Gammaproteobacteria; order Burkholderiales; family Burkholderiaceae_C; genus Curvibacter. The sequence goes on along the minus strand of JAFAMV010000155.1, from coordinate 1,631 downwards.
CGGCCTCCAGCGCCCTCAGCGGCGCCGCAGGCCAGGTCAGCGCCACCGCCCAATCGCTGTCGCAGGCGGCCAGCGAACAGGCCGCCTCGGTGGAACAGACCACCGCATCGATCGAGCAGATGTCGGCCTCCATCTCGCAGAACAGCGACAACGCCAAGGTGACCGATTCCATGGCCACCAAGACCGCCAAGGAGGCCGAGGACGGGGGCCACGCGGTGGCCGACACGGTCAAGGCGATGAAGCAGATCGCCTCGAAGATCGGCATCATCGACGACATCGCCTACCAGACCAATCTGCTGGCCCTCAATGCGGCCATCGAGGCCGCTCGGGCCGGCGAACACGGCAAGGGCTTCGCCGTCGTGGCCGCCGAGGTGCGCAAGCTGGCCGAACGCAGCCAGGAAGCCGCCAAGGAAATCGGCGACCTGGCCGGCCACAGCGTGTCGACGGCCGAGCGAGCCGGCAAGCTGCTCGACGAGATCGTGCCTTCGATCAAGCGCACCTCCGATCTGGTTCAGGAGATCACCGCCGCCTCGGAAGAGCAGAGCACCACGGTCCATCAGATCGGGGGGGCCATGAACCAGCTCAGCAAGGCGACGCAACAGAACGCCTCGGCATCCGAAGAGCTGGCGGCCACCTCGGAAGAGCTCTCGGGGCAGGCCGAGCAGTTGCTGGATGTGATCGGCTTCTTCAATGTCGGCGAGGTCGAGCTGACCCCGCTGCGCACCCGCCGCAGCGATGCCGAGGCCGTGCCGCGGCGCCGACTCCACGATGGTCCGGCCATGGCGCGACTGCCTTCGTCCAACCTGCGCGGGGGCAATGGCAACTTCAAGCCCTACTGACGCCAGATCGACGCAAGACAGGCCATGAACCAGCCCAAATCCTCATCGGCGGCCCCTGAGCCGGCCCCGGCAGCCCAGTACCTCAGCTTCGTCCTGGCCGACGGGGTCTATGCCATGGACATCGCCTCGGTGCGCGAGATCATCCAGCCGGGGCCCATGACGACCGTGCCGCTGATGCCCAGCTTCGTGCGCGGCGTCATCAACCTGCGCGGCGCCGTGGTGCCCGTCATCGATCTGCAGGCCCGTCTGGGCAAGCCGCCGGCGGTCCATGGCAAGAAGACCTGCATCGTGATCTTCCATGCGCTGCGTGACGGCGAACGCGTGGAGCTGGGCCTGCTCGTCGATGCGGTCAGTGCCGTCATCGACATCACGGCCGACCAGATCGAGGCGCCCCCGGCCTTCGGCAACGCGGTGCGCCGCGACTTCATCCTGGGGCTGGGCAAGGTCGGCGAGCGTTTCATCATCATCATCGATCCGGAAAAGGCCCTGGATGTGGACGACATGGCCGATCTGGTGGAGCAGGCCCAGGCCGGGCCCGACCATTGAAGTCGCCAGCCCGGGCCCCCTCTCCAGGCCAGTGAAGCCATGACTCAGCTCAGCGACCGGACTTTCGAGCGCATCAGCCATCTGATGTATGAGACGGTGGGGCTGTCCTTCGGCACCCATAAGAAGGCACTGGTGTCGTCGCGGCTGGCCGGCCGACTCCAGCGCCTGGGACTGTCGCGCTACGAGGACTATGCCGCGCTGCTCGAAGATCCCGGCGAGGCCCTCGAATTCCAGATGGCGGTGGAC
>JAFAMV010000152.1 GCA_019233055.1 Curvibacter sp. | reverse complement strand
CGCCTTCAAGCAATACCGTGAAAGCGACGGCCAGTTCTACTTCAAGCTGCAGGATGCCCAGGGCCGGCTGCTGCTGCAAAGCCAGGCTTTTGCCGCACCGAAGGTGGCCGGCCAGGCGGTGGCGCAACTCAAGCAGGATCCGGCCGCCAGCCTGGAGGCCCTGCGCGGCCAGTGGCTGGCCGGCGAGGGGGTCAGCGAGTCCGAGATCCTCGACGCCCTGCGCCAGTTCGCCATCGACTGAAGCCCACGGGCCGCCTCTGGCCCGCAGGCAGTCAGCGCATCAGCCGAGCGGATGCGCCTCGGCCCAGGCACGGGCCTCTTCCCAACCCGGCGGCACGCAACCGCGCCGCTGCACACACAGACTGGCGCAGGCCAGGGCGTGGCGCAGCACGGCGGCGGCGGCCGTGTCGTCCAGCCGGGCCAGGCCCGGCAGCAAACCGCCAGCGGTCGACGGCTGCGCCAGCAGGGCCGCGAGCAAACCGGCCAGGAAACTGTCCCCCGCCCCCACCGTATCGACCACCGACAGGGGTTCGGCCTCGCGCGCATGCCAGGTCCGGCCGTCACGGCACAACAGCCAGGCGCCCTCCGCCCCCAGGGTCAGCACCAGCACCTCGGCCGGCAGCGCCGCCAGCAGACCCTGCGCCTGGGCCAGCGGCGTCGCGCCGGGCAGGGCCAGATGCCGCAGGTCCTCGTCGCTGAGCTTGGCGATGTGGGCCTGGGCCAGCACCGCCATCACGTGCCGGCGATAGTCGACCAGATCGGGCATCACCGAGGGCCGCAGATTGGCATCCACCACCACGCAGCGCCCGGCGGCCCGTTGCGCCTGCAACCAGGGCAGGTAGCTGTCGGCATCGCGGGCATCCAGGGCCAGGCCGCCGGTGCAGACCAGCTCGAGGCCGGCGTGCCGGGCCACATCGGCCTGCAGGCCGGCCAGGCTGACATCGCGGTCGGCCACGCCCTCGCGGTAGAAGGCATAGTCGGGATGGCCCTGGGCGTCCACGCTGACCACCGCCAGCGAAGTGGCCAGGCGCACCGGCTCCGGCCGGGCCAACTGCACCCCGTCCTGGGTCAATTGATCCCGCAGGGCGCGACCGAAGCGGTCGCCCGACAGGGGGTTGAGGTACAGCGTGCCCACCCCCTGCAGCGCCAGGGCACGGGCCAGGTTGTAGACCGCCCCCCCCAGGCAGGGCTGGTAGCTGCCGTCCTCGCGGACGATCAGGTCGATCAGGGCTTCGCCGGCGATGGCGGCCCGCACGGAGGGAAAGGCTTGGACAGAGGTCATTGTGGGCAAAGAGGTCCGGATCAGAAATGCGCCTGCAGCGCCGGGTAGAGGGCGCGGAACCGCGCATGGCGCGGCAGCAGCCAGGACTGCATCGCCGGGTCGGGGGTGAAGCGCCGCTCCACCGGCAGGCCCTGGCAGACCTCGTCCTCGGCGCCGCCATCCGCCAGCCAGGCCAGGCGGGCCGCGCCCAGGGCGGCGGCGGCGCCGGCGCCGGCCGGGCGCTCCAGCACACAGCCCAGGCCACTGGCCAGCAGGCGGCCCCAGAGTTCGCTGCGGGCGCCGCCGCCCACCAGGGCCAGCGGCAGGCCCGGGCCCGGCTCGGCGCCCATGGCCAGCAGGCCGTCCATGAGGCCGAAGGCCACGCCTTCCATGACGGCCCAGGCCAGGTCCGCCGGGCCATGGTTCGAGCGCAGCCCGATGAAGCAGGCGCTGGCCAGCGCATTGTTGTGCGGCGTGCGCTCGCCATTCAGATAGGGCAGGAACAAGGGTGCGCGGGCCTGGTCTGCCGGACTCAGGCCCTCGGCCAGGGCCGACAACCCGGCCTCGTCGAGGCCGCCGGCCTGGCGGCGCAGCCAGGTCAGCGCGCTGGCGGCACTGAGCATCACCGACATCTGGTGCCACCGTCCGGCCATGGCATGGGCGAAGCTGTGCACCGCCAGTTCGGGCACCGGCCGGAAGCGGTCGGTGACGCGGAACACCACGCCCGAGGTGCCCAGCGACACAAAGCCCTGCCCCCGCCGCACCGCACCGACACCGACCGCGCTGGCCGCGTTGTCGCCGCCGCCGCCCGCCACCACCACCCGGGGCGGCAGGCCCCAGCGCGCCGCCAGCGCAGGAAGCAGCTGGCCGCCGGCCTGCTGGCCCTCGACCAGGCGCGGCATGTGCGATCGGTCCAGGCCGCAGGCCTGCAGCAGTTCATCGCTCCAGTCACGCTGCCCGACATCGAGCCACAGCGTCCCGGAGGCGTCCGACATCTCACCCACCGCCTCGCCCGTCATCTGCAGTCGCAACCAATCCTTGGGCAGCAGCACCCGCCGCACCTGGGCATGGAGCAGCGGCTCGTGCCGGCGCAGCCACAGCAGCTTGGGGGCGGTGAAGCCGGGCATGGCCAGGTTGCCGGTGATGCGCCGCAGGGCCGGCAACCTGGCCTCCAGCTCGGCGCACTCGGTCTGGCTGCGGCCGTCGTTCCACAGGATGGCCGGCCGCAGCACCCGATCCGCCGCATCGAGCAGCACCGCGCCATGCATCTGCCCCGACAGGCCGATGGCCCGCACCGCACCCCAGGCCTGCGGGGCCTGGTCGCGCAGCTGCGACACGGCCAGCTCCAGGGCCTGCCACCAGTCTTCGGGCGATTGCTCGCTCCATCCCGGCTGCGGCTGCTGCAGGCCGAGCACGGCGTCGGCGCTGGCGTGCACCCGGTGCTGCGCGTCCAGCAACAGGGCCTTGACACCCGAGGTGCCCAGATCGATTCCAAGGTACATGGCGGAAAGATCCTCAGCCGCTCAGGCCTTGAGCCCGAAGCGTTTGGCCACCTGGCGCCGGTACTCGCTGGGCGTCATGCCCTTGATGTCGAGAAAGCGCCGGTTGAAATTGGCCATGTTGTTGAAGCCCACCTCGTAGGCGATGTGGGTGATGTAGCGCTCCGACTCCATCAGCAGCTGGCAGGCGCGGTTGACCCGCACATGGTTGACGAAGTCGGTGAAGGTGTTGCCGGTGGCACGGCGGAAGAAGCGCGAGAAGCGGCTCTCGGTCATGTCGAGTTCGCGCGCCAGCTCGGCCGCCGACACCGGCTCGGACAGGTTCTCGGTGATGCGCACCAGCACCGCATTGATCTGGTCGAGCTGGGCGTCGTTGTCCTCGCTCTGCAAGCGCGCGCTGGACAGCAGGCGGTAGTCGGTGCAGGCGGCCAGATCGCCCAGGAAGTCGCAGAAGGCGGCCAGCCGGCCCAGGCCCTGGCTCTGCTTGACGCGCCGCCAGTGCGCCTGCGCCCGCTCCTGCAGGCCGAAGAACTCGATGCCGTGGCGGGCCCGCTCCAGCAGCGGCAGCACCTCGCGCAGCTCGGGGATCTGCTGTGCGCTCTGCTCGATCGGCTCGTGCCGGAACTGGATCACCAGGTCGCGTTCGGCCACCCCGCCCTCAGGCACATCGACGCTGACCCAGTTGTGCGGCAGACGCGGGCCGGTCAGCACCAGGTGGCCGGGTTCGAACTGGCCGATCCAGTCGCCGACAAAGGCCTTGCCGGTGGTGCTGGTGATCAGGTGCAGCTCGTACTCGTCGTGGTAGTGCCAGCGTGCCAGCGGTGTCGGAAAGCCGTGCGACAGGCAGCGGATCAGGCCGACCCCGTCGGGGGCCTCGTAGCCCAGGTCGGTGGAGCGGCTGTAATCGTGCTCAAGCTCGGGCTTGATCTGGCGCGGTTTGACGGACATGGCGGCAGGTTATACGAGGATCGACAAGGCTCAGGCGGTGACGCCGGCCTCACGCACAAAGGCCGCCACGCGTTCGCCGGCCAGGCGCAGGGCCGCCAGCAGGCGCGGGTCGCCGGCCAGCTCGTCCCACAGCACCGGGTCGGCCGCGAAGGCGGCCACCGGGTCGGCGGCCTCGCAGATCGCGTGGGCCTGGGCCGGGTCCATGGCCTGGTCCTGGTAGGTGTAGGGGATCTGCCCACGGTGCCAGCGCTGGAGATAGGCCAGGAACAGGGCCGGCAGCAGGGCCACGCTGGCGATGCCGGCCCCGGCGGCCAGGCGCTCGCGTACCGTGGGCGCGATGAAGCCCGGGATCTTGGAGAAGCCGTCCATGGCCACGCGCTGGTTGGTGTCGGCGATGGCCGGGTTGCCGAAGCGCTCCAGCACCACGTCGCGGTAGCGCGGCAGGTCGATCGGGCAGGGGTGGCCGGGGCGGTCCAGCACCGGGATCACATCGTCGCTCACATAGTCATGGGCCATGCGGCGGATCGCGGGGTGGGCCGTGCCTTCGTGGATGTAGCTCAGGCCCAGCAGGGTGCCGGCCCAGGCGATGCAGCTGTGGGTGGCATTGAGCAGGCGGATCTTGGCCTCTTCATGGGCCTGCACCGAGGTCACCATCTCCACCCCCACACGCTCCCAGTCGGGACGGCCGGCGATGAAGTCGTCCTCGATCACCCACTGGATGAAGCTCTCGCCCATCAGCGCCGCCGGGTCGTCCACCCCGGTGGCGGCCAGCACCCGCTCGCGCACCGCCGGGGTCGGGCGCGGGGTGATGCGGTCGACCATGGCATTGGGGCTGCGGGTGTTCTGCTCCACCCAGGCCAGCAGCCCGGTGTCGCCGAGCCGGGCGATGAACTGCAGCAGGCCGCTGCGCGAGCGCTCGCCGTTGTGGCGCAGGTTGTCGCAATTGAGCAGGGTGACCGGCCCGGCCTCCTGACGCCGGCGTTCGCGCAGGATGGCGCACAGCGCGCCATAGATCGTGCTGCCGGCGCGGCCTTCGGCGGCGGCCTGCAGGTCGGCGGCGACATCGGGCTGGGCCGTGTCCAGGCGGTTGGCGGCATCGAGGTAGTAGCCGGCCTCGGTCACGGTGAAGGAGATGATGCGGGTGCGGGCCTCGGACCCCAGGCGGATCAGCGCCGGCAGGCCGGGCTCGAAGGGCAGCACCGTCTGCAACGAGGTGATGCGCTCGTAGCGGCGCTCGCCCTGCGGACTGACCGTCTCCAGGGTGTAGGCGCCCTGCTGGGCCCGCAGGGCCTCCAGCGTGTCGGCCATGTCGGGGCGCAGATTGCCGCCGGCCAGGGCCCAGCGCCGGTCGCCGAGCTGGTGCAAGGCCTGCAGGTAGACCGCCTGGTGGGCCCGGTGGAAGGAGCCCAGCCCCAGGTGGAGCATGAGCAGGGAAGAGGACGATTCAGCCATGGTCGGTACTTGCAGAAAATCAGTGGCCCAGGGCCTCGCGGGCCTGGCCGATGCGGGTGATGCGGCCCTGGGCATCGAACAGATGGGCCGCGTCGAGGTCGATGGACATGCCCACCTCGTCGCCCGGCCGCAGGGCGCTGCGCTGGTGTTGACGGGCCACCAGCTGGGCGCCGGTGCCGGTGCGCATGTAGATCAGGGTCTCGGCACCCAGGGACTCGATCAGGGTGACCTGGCCGCGCACCTGGCCCTGGCCGGCCGGGCACAGGCTCAGGTGCTCGGGGCGCAGGCCCACCGAGCCGCCGGGCGGCAGGGGCCAGCCGGACTGCGGCGGCAGCAGGTCGCCGGCGATCACATTCATCTGCGGCGTGCCGATGAACTGGGCCACGAACTGGTTGGCGGGCCGGTCGTACAGCTCCAGCGGGGTGCCTACCTGCTCGATCTGGCCGTCGCGCAGCACCACCACCCGGTCGGCCAGGGTCATGGCCTCGACCTGGTCATGGGTCACGTAGATGGTGGTGGCGCCCAGCTCGCGGTGCAGTTGGGCGATCTCGACCCGGGTCTGGCCGCGCAGGGCGGCGTCGAGGTTGGACAGCGGCTCGTCGAACAGGAACACCTTGGGCGCCCGCACGATGGCGCGCCCGATGGCCACACGCTGGCGCTGGCCGCCCGACAGCTCGCGCGGCGTGCGCTGCAGGTAGCCGCCGAGGTTGAGGATGCGCGCGGCCCGCTCCACCTTCTCGCGGATCACCGCCGGATCGACCTTGGCCAGCTTGAGGGCGAAGCTCATGTTCTCGAACACGCTCATGTGCGGGTACAGCGCATAGCTCTGGAACACCATGGCCAGGTCGCGCTGGCTGGAGGGCTGGTCGGTGATGTCGCGGCCGTCGAGCACCAGGCGTCCGCCATCGATGGCCTCCAGCCCCGCGATCAGCCGCAGCAGGGTCGACTTGCCGCAGCCCGAGGGGCCTACGAAGACCATGAATTCACCCTGTTCGATGCGCAGGTCGACGCCCTTGATGGCGCGGTGCTCACCGAAGAATTTCTCGATGCCTTGCAGTTGCAGATAGGCCATGTCTTGTCTCAGGAAAAAGGGTTTACTTGACGGCGCCGAAGGTCAGGCCCTGCACCAGCTGCTTCTGGCTGAACCAGCCGAACACCACGATGGGAGCGATGGCCATCAGCGAGGCGGCCGAGAGCTTGGACCAGAACAGGCCCTCCGGGCTGGAGTAGCTGGCGATCAGGGTGGCCAGGGTGCCGGCCTTGGCCGAGCTGAGGTTCAGGCTCCAGAAGGCCTCGTTCCAGGACAGCACCAGGCACAGCAGGCCGGTCGAGGCCAGGCCGCCCAGGCCCAGGGGCAGCAGCACCAGGCGGAACTCCTGCCACAGCGTGGCGCCGTCCATGCGGGCCGCCTCCAGGATCTCGTGCGGGATGTCCTTGAAGTGCGAATACAGCATCCAGACCATGATCGGCAGGTTCGACAGCGTGAACACGATCACTAGGCCCAGCCGGGTGTCGAGCAGGCCGCTGTGCTGGGCCATCACATACACCGGCACCAGGGCGCCCACCGCCGGCATCATCTTGGTCGACAGCATCCACATCAGGAGGTCCTTGGTGCGCCGGCTCCTGAAGAAGGCCATCGAATAGGCGGCCGGCGCCGCCAGCGCCAGGCCGAGCACGGTGGACAGCACGCTGGTCAACAAGGAATTGGTGGCAAACAACAGGTAGTCGCTGCGCGATTGCACCTCGCGGAAGTTCTCCAGCGTGGGCTGGAACACCAGCAGCGGCGGCACCGCGATCGCCTGCAGCTCGGTCTTGAAGGCCGTCAGTGCCAGCCAGGCCAGCGGAAAGAACAGCAGCAGCGTGACGGCCCAGGCGACGGCGGTGCGCACCAGCAGGGCGGGGGTGAGGGAGGATCGACGTGACATGGTGGCGCTCACTTGTCCAGGTTCTTGCCGACCAGGCGGATCATGAAGGCGGCGGCGATGTTGGCCAGCACCACCGCGAACAGGGCGCCGGCCGAGGCCACGCCGGCATCGAAGTCGAGCAGGGCCTGCTTGAAGATCAGGAAGGCCACATTGGTGCTGGCGTCGCCGGGGCCGCCGCCGGTGGTGGTGAAGATCTCGGCGAAGATGCTCAGCAGGAAGATCAGCTCGATCATCACCACCACGGCCACCGAACGTCCCAGGTGCGGCAGGTACAGGTAACGGATCTGCTGCAGGGTGTTGGCGCCGTCCATGCGGGCGGCCTCGATCTGCTCGCGGTTCATGCTCTGCAGCGAGGTCATGAAGATCAGGGTGGCAAAGGGCAGCCACTGCCAGGACACCATGATGATCACCGACAGCAGCGGCGCATCGGTGAGCCAGTCGACCGGCGCGGCGCCGAAGAACTGCCAGACCTGGGCCAGCACGCCGTAGATGGGGTTCATCATCATGTGCTTCCACAACAGTGCATTCACCGTGGGCATGACGAAGAAGGGCGCGATCAGCAGCAGCCGCAGCACCGAGCGCCCCGGAAAGGGCTCGTCGATCAGCAGGGCCAGCGCAATGCCCAGCACCACGGTGATGGCCATCACGCTGCCCAGCAGCAGCAGCGTGTTGAGCACCGCCGTGCCGAAGGACGGGTCGGTGAGGAAGTACTCGAAGTTCTCCAGCCCGGCAAAGCCGGTCCGGTCGGGCTGCATGAGGTTGTAGCGGATGAGCGAGAAGTAGATCGTCATCCCCAGCGGGACGATCATCCACAGGAACAGGCTCAGCACCGCCGGGGTCAGCAGCAGCCGGGGCAGCAGTCGTTTCATGGTGCGGGTTTCTTCGGGCAGGCGTGCAGAGGAAAAAGGCGTGGTGCCCTCATGAGG
>JAFAMV010000175.1 GCA_019233055.1 Curvibacter sp. | reverse complement strand
CCGCCGGAGTTGTGGAGCTGGCGCCAGAGTTCGTGGCCGGTGTCGACCTCGAAATAGGTGTAGCCCGCGTGGTAGGGGATCTCGCGCGGCGCCACCGGCAGGCTGCGCAGGGCGACGCCGGGCAGGTGGAGGTTGACCAGGTCGCGGATCTTCTCGACCGGCCCCAGCTTGGCCTGACCAGGAAAATGACTGCGCAGGAACTCCGCCGGAGCCTGGGCATGCACCGCCAGCACGAAGTCGCAGCTGTCGAGCAGCTCGGTGCTCGGGATCAGGGCGACGCGCACGCCGTACAGGCGCTCCTGCAGCTCGATCTGCATCGCGTTCTGCTCCAGCACCGACGACAGGCCGGCGCGCAGGGCCAGCATCAACGGCACGAAACAGCGGCGCAGGTCGTCATGGTCGTAGTCCGGCATGGGCTCAGGTCGCCGGCTCTCACGGGTGAAGGTGGCCAGTTCACCGGCCATCTGCAACATCGCCTCGAACAGGCGCTCGGGGTGGATGCGCTGCACCTGCCCCCAATGCGTCACTGCGGGCAGCCAGCGGTTGACGAATTGCAGCAGCAGGAAGTCGCCCACTTCGGCCACCCCGCCGCGCCCGGGCTGGGTGAGGCGCTCTTCGAGCGCCGCGCCACGTTGACGCAGCAGCCCCTGCAGGTCCTGGCAGAAGCCCAGCAAGGAAGAGGCCGGGCCATTGTTGAGCACCGGAGCGATGAAACCCTCGTCGAGCCGCAGCGTACCGTCGGCCTTGCGCTCCAGCACCTGGGCCACCGGCAGGCTCACCCAGCCTTCGACGGTGTCGGCCTGCGGCCGCAGGCGCAGCCGCGTGGCCGCCGTCTGCAGCTCGGCGGCCGGGGCCCCGGCCTCATTGACGTCGGGCACCTCGCCGACCTGGGCCAGGTAGCGCGTCATGGCCCGGTCCTCGGGGTCGTGGCTCAGTTGCACACTGCTGCGACGGGCCAGGGGCAAGGCCAGGCAGACCGTCACGTCGCGGCTGGCCTCCGTGCCCAGCATGAGGGCCGGCGGCGCCTCGTCCTGCTGCGGGATCGAAAAAGGCGTGCCGTCAGGCAGGACCCCGCTGGCCGAGACCAGTCCGAGCTGGCCCAGCGCCAGCAGCCGGGTGTCCAGACGCAGTTCCGAGAAGCCCCAGAAGAAGGGCTGGGCCGGCTCGCTGCGCGCCTGGACCAGGAAGTCGAGGTACCTTTCCTGCTGCTGGAAATGTTGCGGCCGCAGGAACATGCCTTCGGACCAGACCACCTTGTGCTGCCACGCCATGGGATTCACTTTGCTTCGGGTTTGATTTCGACCTTGACCGCATCGCGCGACAGGGTCACCAGATAGGTCACCGGCTTGAGGCGTTCGGTCGGCCCCAGCCCCCACCAGCGGCGGCGCATCTCCACCGAATTGGGGGCGTCGATGGTGGTGCGCCAGAGGCTGTGTTCGAGATCGCGGTAGCCCACCAGGAAGCCGAAGGCGCGGACATCGGGATTGCCCTTGCGCTCCAGGGTGCGCTGCTCGCCCGGCTGGAGCACGAACTCTTCGCGCTTGACCGAATCGCCGCCCAACTGGGATTCGTCCTTGTCCTGCAGCTCCAGGTAGCCCGAACGGTCGAAGGCCGCCGTGGCGCGCAACTCATAGAGGCGGAGCATCACCGGCTTGGGCCGGCCCGCCTCGTCGGGATTGAGCCGGCGATCAGCCACCACCTCGAAGAGGGCGGTGGGGACTGCCGTGGGCGGCGGCGCGTCCGGCGTGGTGAAGGAGCTCAGGGCGCCACAGGCCCCCAGGCCCAGGCACAGCGGCACGGTCAGGACAAGACGGCGGGAGGTCGGGGCAGAGGCGGCTTGCGACATGGAGAGTCCTCGGATGGATCGGTTCAGGGCTCAGTTCACGGGTTCGTTGTCCAGCGCCCAGACCGTGAGGGCGCTGCAGTTGTCCTGGTTGGCCCGGCCTTTGGCCTTGAGCGCAGCCAGCATGGCGTCGAGCCAGTCCTCGGGCCCGTCGGCGCGCGCCAGCGCGGCCTCCATCTCGGCCTCGAGCAGGTTCTCCCAGAGACCGTCGGAGCACAGCAGCACCACATCCCCGCAGCCGAGCGCGACCGCCTCGCCGAGCACCGTCGGCGGCACCTGGGACTGCGCCCCGACAGCACCTGCCAGCACGCTGCGGTTGGGCAACTGGCGCGGATCCTCGTCACGGTAGATGCCGGCCTGCAGCAGTTGCTGCACCACGCTGTGGTCCTCGGTCATGCGGTGCACCCGGCCGTCACGGAACCAGTACAGGCGGGAATCGCCCCAGTGCGCCCAGAGGGCCCGGCCGGTGCGGGTCTCGATGGTCAGCAGCACGATGGTGGCACTCATGTGCTGGCGTGAGGCCGAGCTGGGCTGCACACCGCAGACCGCCTGTTCCGCCATCGAGATCAGCGAGGCCAGTCCGGCCGGTGCGAACAGGGGGTTGGCGCCGAAGCCCTCGAGCACCGTGTCCACCGTCAGGCGTGCGGCCAGCGCGCCGTGACCATGCCCGCCGGCACCGTCGGCCAGCACGCAGCACAGGCCCCGGTCCTCGACATGCACCATGCCCAGGCGATCCTCATTGCCGCTGCGGTCGCCACGGTCGGACAGGTGGGCCACGCGCAGGCGCAGGCGCTGGGACTCGCCGAAGATGTGGGTGATCATGGCGCCAGTCCGGCGGCCTCGGCCGCCGCCTCATAGGCCTGCACAAAGGTACGACCCGAAAAGGCCGTCAGGTCGTCTTCGGCGTGGCGGCGGATGTCCAGATAGCTTTGCCGGTACCCGTCCCACAGCCCGGCCTTGCGACGCGCCGCAGACCAGCGGCCGATCAGGCTGCCGGAGGCCGGGAACTGCTTCTCGAGCTCCACCGGATCGAAGCGGGTCAAGGCCTCGGCATAGGCGGCGCGGATGCCGGCCATCAAGGCCAGCTGATGCACCTGCAGGTCGTGGTAGGCCTCCTTCATGGCCGGCACCGGCGCCATGAACCCGGGAAAACTGCGCCCCGTCAACTGCATGATGACGCCTTCGGCGGTGGGCAGGAATTTCAGCGGGTTGTTGGCCGCAGACGCGATCACCGTGACGTCGGCGCGGAATTCGCGCTTGATCTCGGAGCGCGCGGCGATGAGATCGATGGTGCCTTGCACCGCCACCTTGAAGGCCTCGCCGAAATGACGCATGAACTCGGGCGTGAGTCGCATCTCCACCCGATCCGGCGCCAGGCCCGCGCCCTCGAGAAAGGCGGCGATCAGGGCCTGCTCATCCAGCGTCGGCGCTGCGGGCGGGGGCGCGGAAGCCGGCAGCGGCGCCGATGCCGGCGCAGCGGCCAGGGGCAGCTCCAGGTCCAGGGCGGCCGGGACGGAGGGCGGCACGGTCGGCCAGGCACCCGCCGGCCTGGCCTGCGGCTCCTGGGGCACCAGCTCGACGGTGCCGGTCAACTTGTAGAGCGGACGTTCGCCGGGCGATGCGGTGTCCGCATGCGGGGCCGGCTCCACCGACTGGGACCGCGTCGGCCCGGTCGGTGCTTGCGTCGGCAACGGTCTGGCGACCTCCTTGGGCGGCTCGGCCCCGGCAGCGTCGGCGCGGCGCGGCAGCGTGAACACCTGACCCAGGCGATCGCCGCCGATGCCAGGGGTAGTGCCCACGGCCGCCTCAGGGGCCTCGGTCTGGAGCTCGAACAGGCGCAGCGGATCGAGTTCCGCGCTGCGCTCCAATGACGCGGGCAGGCCGCTGTGGGCTGGATTGTCCAGGCGCTGGGCCAGTTCCTGGAGCCGGGGCAGCGCCTGCAGAAGGCCGTCTTCGCGGACGCCGGCGATCTCCACCAGACTGCCCGACAGGCCGTCTCGCGCCGCCTCACCCCAGGGTGCGCGCCCCGCCGAGGCAGCGGTGGCGGGCCGGGGCGCGAAGGTGTCGAAATCCGCCGGGATGATCAGTGGGCGGGGGGGCGTCGGCCCCTCCGGCCGGGGGCTGCCCGCCAGACCGGCGGCCGACATCGGATGGGCCACGGGCGGCAGCGCGTCGACAGGCGCCGTTTGGGAAACCGGCACCGGGCGCGGTGTGCGGCTGTCCAGCGCCGGGCCCAGGAAGGCGAAGGGGTTGGCGGGGTCGGTGCCGGGGTCGGCCGCCGCAAGGGCTGGCGGACTCACAGAGGGACTGACCGCCGGGGAGACCGCCGGCGCGACCACGGGGGACGGCGGTCTCTGGACCAGGTCCGGCTCGGCGGCCGCCGGAAAGTCGGGAACCGGTGTTCCAGGCGCCACCGCGACGAGGGTGTAGGGCCCGATGACGATCGTCGCGCCCAGGGGCAGGCGCAGTTCCTGGCCGGAGCGCAGTTCACTGTCGTTGACCTGCATGCTGCGGCGTTCGCACAGGTTGGCGATGAAGGCGCCCTCGGACTCCAGGCGCACCATCGCGTGGACGCGGGCCACACCGGCATCCGCATCGGGCAGCACCAGCTTGTTCTGCCCCCCTCGGCCGATGGTGCCGCCGGCCACGCCGAAGACCGCATGCCAGTGCCGGTCCACCGGGACGCCCAGCGCCCGCTCCACCCTGATTTCTATTTTTTCCATGCTCGCAGACCGTGCCTTGCTCGTCGGTGTCAGGGGGTGGCCGCCTTGGCCGGCCCCCGCTTGTTGGCCTTGGCCAGCGCCGCATTGCGTGCATTCAGGGCATTGCGGAACTCACGGCCCCAGATGGGGTGGCCCTTCTCCGCCTCGGTGAGCTGGAAGGTGGGGTCGAGTTCGAGCACCGCATCGAACTGCTGGCGGCAGGGGCGGACCCGGTTCTGCGCGCACTGGCTGAACGCCATGAACTTCATCGCGGTCACCCGCAGGGACACGGGCAGACCGGCATCCGCAGCCAGCGGGCCGAGTTGCCGGATCGCGTCGTCATAGCGGCCTTCGGCGTAGACGCTCTGCGCATCGTCCAGGTCCTTGCCGGCCTGCACCGCCGGATCGGGCGGTGGCGGCTCTGCCGGCGCCGGCCGCGCCACCGCCTCGACCGGCTTGGGCGGTGCTTCGGGAACGGTCTGGCAGGCCGCCAGCATGAGACAGATCAGGCCGAGGGCCCCCGGCTTCCAAAGGCGCTTGTTCATGACTACCTCGCGTCAAAATCGTGGGTGATGGTCACCGACTCGCCAGCGCCGAGCTGCACCGTCTGCCGCACGCTGTCGAAACCGGGGTTGGACAGTTCGACGGTGTGGCTGCCGGGGGACAGGTTGAACTGCTTGACCGGCGGGGTGACGCCCACCCGCTTGCCATCCACCAGCACCAGTGCCCAGGGCGAGACCCGGAACTGCAGGGTGTTTTCCTGGTGTGCCAGGGCAGGCCGGCCCGACTCGACGGCCATCGGCACCGGGGCCGGGACCGCGCCGGTGGGGGCGGCGGCCGGAGTCGTGGACTCGCTCATCGGTGGCAGATCGGGCAGGTTGCGTCCGCAACGCTGGCTCCAGTGGTTGCGCGCCTGCACATAGGCCGCACGCCAAGGGGTGTTGTTGAGTTCGTAGGCCCCGAGGCTGAAAGTGGGCAGCGCGCTCAAGGCCGCGTCGAATTCGGATTCGCAGCGGGCGGCCTCACCATTGAGGCAGTAGACATAGGCCAGGTACTTGTGCGCCGACGCCTGTTCCTGCCCGGCGGGCAGGCCGGTGAACAAGGCCGACTGCAAGGCCTTCTCGGCCAGGGCGAAGTTCTTGGCGTCCAGCAGCGAGACGCCCTGGGCAAAGAACTGTCGGCCCATGGCGATGGTGCTTTCGGGGGCGCGCGTGGCGGCGGCCTCGCCGCAGGACGGCGCGGCGCGGACCTGGCCTGCAGCCAGGGCGACCAAGGTGAGTGCCGCGCACAGCGGCAGGTTCTGTCTCATGGCGGGCTCCTTATTCGAACTTCAGGCTGAGCGTCACCGGTTCGCCTTTTTTGACCTGGACCATCCTGGTCACAGCGGGCGCAGCCGGGTTGGAGATGTCGATGCGGTACTGCCCTTCGGGCAGATCCAGCTGGGTCAGGGGCGGGGTGGTGCCGACAGGCTTCTGGTTGACGGAGACGGTGCCCCACGGAATCACCCGCAGCAGCACCTTGCCGCTCGGGGGCTGCGCCACGGGCTTGGCCGGCGGCGCCATCGGAACATCCGCCCGGCCGGCCTCGACCTGGGCCGTCCTGTCGTGCCTGTCGGCGGCGGCCGGCTCGGGCTCGGGCGCCGAAGCGGCGGCAGCCTGTGTGGCCGGCTGGACGCCGGACAGTCGGTCATCCGCCGCTGGCGGCGGGGGGCCCTCGGGTGCGGGCCGGGGCTGCAGGCTGTCCAGCAGGGCCTGGGCGCTGTCGCGGTAGAGCCCCTGCGGGTATTTCTGGAGATAGGCCTGCAGGGCTTCCGGGGTCGCGTCCTGGCGTGCCATCTGCCATTGGCGCGCCTCGTCCGAGAGCACCGGCGGCGCAGGCACCTGGGGCGGTTCACCGGAGGAGGGCCACCACCACACCGCCAGGGCCGCCGCCAGCACGGCGGCGGCGCCGGTACCGAGCCAGAGCCCCTTGCCGGGCTTGGCCACAGCGGCCACTGGCGGCGGGGTGGCGGCAGGCTTTCGCCGCTCCGGGCGCACGGCGTCGACGGTGGGCCGGGTCGGGCGGACGCCCCCCTGGCCCTCGGCCGCGGCGGCCTGCGAAGGAGGCATGACCGGGCCGTCCGAAACCGAAGCGGCCTCCTGGCGGCCGGCCGGCACAGGAAGAGGCCCGGCAGGTGCTTGCGACACCGCGCCCGGTCCCGTGGACGGGGCGTCCCGGCCGGTCTGGGCCGATGCCGGCGTGAACGGACTGTGTGTCTGCGGCCGCAACGGATCTGCCTCGGGTCGATCGGGGCTGCGGGAGGCCGCAGGCAGCGCGGTGGTCAGCGCGGACCACTCGCCGCCAGAGGAGAGGCTGCTGCTGATGCCCAGCAGCGCCCTGAATTCAGCCATCGACTGGGGGCGGTCCTGCGGCTTGATGGCCAGGGCCTGCTGCACCCCTCTGAGAAAGCGCTCCGAAAAGCCCGGATGGTCCTGGCAGGTCAGGACCTTGAGCGGGTCGTTGATCATGCGGGCCACCGAGGTCGCGGGGGCGCGGCCGACGATGGCCAGATAGATCATGGCGCCCAACTGGTAGATGTCGGTCCAGGCGCCCTGGGGCATGGCCCCGTCGTCGACATATTGCTCGATCGGCGCAAAACCCGGCTTGAGCACCATCGTCAGGGCCTGGGTCATGTCGCCGATGATGCGCCGCGCCGCGCCGAAATCGAGCAGCACCGGTCCACCGCGTGACTGCAGGAAGACGTTGTCGGGCGCGATGTCACGGTGGTAGCAGTCCGCGGCATGGAGCATCTCCAACACGTCGAAAATGGGGCCCAGCAGGCCGGCCAGCCAACGCTCGTCCGCACGACCGGCATGCGCTTCCAGAAAGCTGCGCAAGGTCTGGCCCTCGTAGAAACGCATCACCATGTAGGCGGTGCCGTTCTCCTCGAAGAATCGATAGACATGCACCAAGGCCGGGTGCGAGAACTTGGCCAGCAGCCGAGCCTCGTTGATGAAGCTGCGCAGGCCGGCGTCAAAGGCGTTCCGATGCTGGGACCGCACATGGATCTGGTTGGAAGCCATGCGCCCCGCCAACGTCGAGGGCATGTATTCCTTCACCGCCACGGTGCGGTCCAGGCTGAGGTCGTGCGCGAGGTAGACGATTCCGAAACCGCCCTCCCCGATCACCCTTTGCAGCCTGTACTCACCCACCTGGACCCCTGAGGCCAGGCAATTGGCCGAGCCAATCGCTTCCGTGCTCATGGCTGGACGCTCGACAGATTCATTCTTCTCTCCCCAATCAAGCAGCCGACGGCCCATCTGCTTTGCGGGCGATGGAGATCCATCACCGCAGACAGGCTTCAAACTGATTTGCCGGCCGCCCTGACGGCCCACAAAAAGCGCCCGCAATCAGTTTTCCGACTGCTTGGCGGCGCGGAGTCTACCGCTGGTTTTGTGAGAGCGATTGCAAATCTGCATGATCAAGACGTTTTAGAAACGTCTTGTTTCCGTTGTTTCTGTTAACCGCCCATTTCGACGGGCGGCAAGATATTTCCGGGGTGAATGCTCAACTTATGATTGCCTGCCAGCCCGATTCAGGGCCAGCTCAGACCCGCAGTATTTCTCCACTCCGTGGCGGCAGACTGCACGGTTTTCCACCCCACCCTTCTTTTCAAGAAGAAGCGAACCGGGGTGACTCGCAATCCATATTCAGAGAGGTAGAAAATGTCCGTAGATATGTTCATGAAGGTGGAAGGTGCCAGCGGCGAATCCAAGGATTCAAACCACAAGGGCTGGACCGATGTCGACTCCTTCTCCTGGGGGGCCAACCAGACCAGTTCGATGTCCAGCGGCGGCGGCGGCGGCGCCGGCAAGGTCAGCTTCAACGACCTGAATGTGGTGGCCAAGATCGACAAGGCCTACCCAGCCGTGCTGAAACATTGCGCCACCGGCAAGCATCTCAGCTCGGTGGAGATCTCGCTTTGCAAGGCCGGCGGCACCCAGATCGAGTTCGGCCACATCACGCTGACCGATGTGCTGGTGACGGTGGTGAACGTGGACGGCACCAATGGCAGCGATTTCGTGACTGTCAGCTACGGCTTCCAGGCCGCCCAGGTCAAGACCCAGTACTGGGAGCAGACCAGCCAGGGCGGCAAGGGCGCAGAGAGCCAGATGGGCTTCAACATCAAGGAAAACCGGGAAGCCTGACCGGAAAGCTTTCAGCCCCGATATCGGCGCCCGGCCGGTATCGGGCTTCCGGGCCGGCGCTGTCGACATCGCCGGCCATGGCCCACCCATGGGCATGGCGCCTGGCGCATGGCACAGGCCCTTGATTTCAATCCGGGTCCTGGGGCGCGCAATCCGTGGACCAATGGACGATCTGCATATCGTCCACCTGCTCACCTTGCGTGAATATCCGGAGGCATTGCTGGCCTCTTCGATAATTGAAGATGCAAATCGCCCGGTCCATCGCGCAGCTTTCGACCTCGGGTATTTTGCGTCGCCTCAGTATTTTCTCGACGCCCAAGAACTCATATTGATCGTGGCGGTGCAAATCGACGGGCTGCCATTTTTGGTCCAACAAGCGATTCCTGGCTTTGAGGAAATTATTTCCATTTTCCAATTCTCCAGCGCTCACACCGATCGCCATCCAGGCGAATATGAGGAAAGACATGGACCGATGGAACGAGGTGACTTTCATGGCATTCAGGGGAGAGTACCGCCATTTTCCTTGTAAGCCGCAAGAAAATCCTCATAGGTCTTGAACGGCTGCGGCGGATAGCGGTTCCCCAGACCCGGCCCCTGGGGCAAGGCCGCCCAACGCCGCGAGGCGGCAGACAGGGCTGTGGTCAGGTCACCCGCCTGGATGGCGGGCAGCACCCGCAACTCCCGCAAGATCTCGACGGCCAGCAGATCCTGTGTCGTGGGGCTGAAGTCGTGCAATCCGATCTTGCCGCCGACCTCGCGCCAGGTGCCTTCGTTGATCTGGTACATCCCGGCCGCCGTGACCGCGCCGCCTTTGCCTGTTCCGGGGTGGGTGCTGAAATCCGAGAAGGACCACGGATCGTTCTTTCTTCCCTTCACGCCGCCGAACTTCAGGTTGTAGTCGCCCCCCTCGGCGAAGGCGATGGCGCAGATGAAGGCCCTGATGTTGGGCACGGCCAGGCTCGCCCGATCCTCCTGCAGAAGATTGCGCATCCGCTCTGCAGCGTCGGGCCGGCCCGGATGGTGGCGGCCGGCAGGCCCCGGGGCGCCATGCGGCGTACCGGCGGCAGCCCTGCGGCCTGGTGACCTGGCATGGCTGTCGGAACCGACGGCTCCGGGTGAATCGCTGGCAGACATGGCATTGCCCTCAGATCATCTGGTATGGACGCGGCCGGCACTCAGCGCCCGGAGACCTGGTCGCGCCAGCCTGCCCGCTTGAAGGCCTCTGGCAGGGCGCCTTGCATGGCATCCGGGTGCACACCC
>JAFAMV010000246.1 GCA_019233055.1 Curvibacter sp. | reverse complement strand
TCTTGGCGTCCACCGAGGTCTCGGCGGCACCCTGGCTGTTGAGGACGGTGACCGTGGTCGAATCGCCGGCACTGCGCACCGCGATCTGGTACTTGACCGGCGGCTTGGCCGAATCGCCGCCACCCAGCAGCTTGCTGAAGAAACCGGCCTCTTTCTTGTTGGGGTCGGGTGCGACGTAGCGAACGAAGTACAGGCCCTTGCTGCGGTCGCGGTCTTCCACGGTGAAGCCGGTGCGGTCCAGGCTCAGGCCGACGCGGCGCCAGGCGCGGTCGAAGCCTTCTTGCAGTTGCACGGCAGGCGCACCGTCGACCACGGCCGTCTGCGCCTGGGCACGGGGCGCCTCGGGGGTGGCGACCAGGGTCTTGGCGGTGTCGTCGGTCACGCCGCCGAGCTTGACCATCAGGCGGCGCAGGAATTCGGCTTCGAGCTCCGGGTCGGAGGGGCGCGGCTGCCAGACCGTGGTGGCGGTCTCCTTGCTGCTGGTGGTGTAGGTCTCCACCATGCCGCGATGCGTGATGTAGATGTCGGTGCCGCCATCGGCCCGGCGCTCGAGCCGGGTGCGGAAGCGGTCGCGCTCGCCGGTGTCATAGAGGGAGTCGATGACCTTGCCCAGGGTGTTGCGGATCCAGTCCTGCGGCAGCTTGGCGCGGTTCTCGGCCCAATCGGTCTGCATGATGCCGAGCTTGGCATCGTCTTCGGTCAGGCTGAAGCCGTTGGCGGTCCAGAAATCGTGGACCGGGCTCCAGAGCTGGTCGGCAGGGCGCTTGACCACCAGCCAGCGCTGGTTGCCGTCACGTTCCACCCGCACATCGCCCACCTGGCTGGCCGCAGTCTCGGCCACCGACACGGGCTGCTTGAGCTGGGCATTCTGGAAGCCCGTCGCCGAGACATTCGACCCTCCGAGGGCGTAGCGCGGGTCGCCTGTGAGCTGGGTCAGATCGGGGGGCACTTCCAGTGTCGGGGCCTGGGTGGCGCCCTTGTAGTCGATCTTGTCGCCCTGGAGCACGGAGCAGCCGCACAGGGCCAGGGACAGGCTGAGCAGGCTGAGCTGCGCCAGTCGGGTGGTAGGGGTCACGGGGGAGTCCTTCCGTTTCGGGAGTCGGTGTCAGTTGCGGCTCAGAGCAGGCCGCTGGCGCGCAAGGCGGCCTCGACCACAGGCTCGTTGGCCGGGGTCAGTTCGGTCATGGGCAGACGCATCGTGCCGCCGCACAGCCCCAGGCGCTTCATGGCCCATTTGACGGGGATGGGGTTGGCTTCGACGAAGAGGTTGCGGTGCACCGGCATCAGGCGGAACTGGATCTCCATGGCCTTCTTCACATCGCCGGCCACGGCCGCCACGCACAGCTCGTGCATGAGGCGGGGCGCCACATTGGCGGTCACGCTGATGTTGCCCTGGCCGCCGCACAGCATCAGGGCCACGGCGGTCGGGTCGTCGCCCGAGTAGACCGCGAAGCCCTTGGGCACATCACGGATCAGCCATTGGGCGCGTTCGATGTTGCCGGTGGCCTCCTTGATGCCGACGATGCCGGGCACTTGGGCCAGGCGCAGCACGGTGTCGTGGGCCATGTCGGCCACCGATCGGCCGGGCACGTTGTAGAGCACGGTGGGCAGGTCGCCGACGGCTTCGGCGATGGCCTTGAAGTGCCGGTACTGGCCCTCCTGGGTGGGCTTGTTGTAGTAGGGCACCACCTGCAGCTGGCAGTCGGCACCGACACCCCGGGCGAATTTGGCCAGCTCGATGGCTTCGGCGGTCGAGTTGGCACCGCAGCCCGCCATGATGGGCACCCGTTTGGCGGCCTGCTCGACCGAGACGCGGATGATCTCGCAGTGTTCTTCGACATTGACGGTCGGCGATTCGCCGGTCGTACCCACCACGCCGATGCAGTCGGTGCCTTCGGCGATGTGCCAGTCGATCAGTTTGCGCAGCGTGGGGTAGTCCACGCTGCCGTCTTCTTGCATCGGGGTCACCAGGGCGACGATGCTGCCTGTAATGGGGCCGGTTGGGGAGGTCATGTCCGCAGTCTCAAACGGTAAAAGAGCATTCTAACTAGCCTGCCGCGCCCGCCACCGGCACGGGCCTCTCAAAGCGCATGCCGTGCCGGGCCGGCTGCGACCTCGGCTGGAGGCCGCAGCGCCACCGCGCGTTGGACGAAACGCGGCGGAGCGTCCAGGAAGCCGTCTTCGTAGGCCACGATGCGCAGGCCTGCGCAGAGCGTCAGGAGTTCACCGGGCTGGAGCAGGAAATCAGGCCGCGAGGGCTTGCCGACCGTCTCGTTGCCGGCGGCGAAGGTCTCATAGATCAGCACGCCGGCGGGCAGGAGGCTGTCCAGCAGCGTCGGGACCAGGGGACGCCACAGGTAGTTCGTCACCAGCACGGCCGCGAACCGCCGTCCGGCAAAGGGCCAGGGCCCGTCCTCGATGTCGGCGCAGACCGCTTCACAAAAAGGGGCGACGGCGGCGATGGCCTCGGCGTCGCGGTCGACCGCCGCGACCGGGTGGCCCCGTTGTGACAGGAAGCGGCTGTGGCGGCCGGCGCCGCACGCGACATCAAGCACCGCAGCGCCGGCAGGGATCAGGTGGGCCCAGCGTGTCACCCAGGGCGAAGGGGCTTGCAAACCGTGGCCTGTCATGGGCGCTCGGGGTGGGCGTCGTCCTGCAGCGCCCGCAGCGCCAGGGTCTCGACCAGGCCGGGGGCCAGCAGCTTGAGCCAGCGGCCGAGCCGCCCCTTGCGGGTCATGACCACTTCGCGCTGACGCCGCTCGAGGCCGAGCAGGATCAGCCGGGCGCACTCCTGCACCGGCATGGCCTGGTCTTCCTTCAGGCCGCTGCGACCGGCGGCTTCGCCGTGGGCATTGAAGCCGCGGCGGCGGATCTCGGTGTCGACCACGCCGGGGTAGGCCGTGGTCACGCTGACCCCGGCCGGGCGCAGTTCGGCGCGCAGGGCCTCGAAGAAGCCGGTCATGGCGAATTTGCTGGCGCTGTAGGCGGTGCGGCCCGGCACGCCCACGAGCCCGGCCAGCGAAGACACCGCCACGATGCTGCCGCGGCTGGCGCGCAGATGCGGCAGTGCCGCATGGGTGCACCAGACACTGCCCCAGAGGTTGATGCGCATCAGGTCTTCGTACCAGTGCAGGTCGTTGGCATCGACCTCCTCGAACAGGGCGTGGGCCGACATGCCGGCGTTGTTGATCAGGACATCGAGGCGCCCGAAGCGTGCCACGGTGGCATCGATGAGATGGCGGCAGGCAGCCTCGTCGGAGACGTCGGTGCGCACCACCAGGGTGTCGCAGCCATGGGCCGCGCATTGCAGCGCCACCTCGTTGAGCTTGGCCGGGCCCCGGGCGGCCAGTACCAGGGCCACCTCCTTGCCGTGGCGCCGGGCGAGCTGGCGCGCGGCTTCGGCCCCGATGCCGTCGGACGCGCCGGTGATCACGATGGTTTTCATGTTGCTCCTCTGTTGCCTCTGTCTCGGCCAGGTCCGGGAACCGGCGAAGGCCTGGCTGTTCATGGATGCAGAAAATGTAGCCAAGTTGGCCGATCATTGCAGCATGCGGGTCTGTACGGGCATCCAGTATTGCGGCGGCGCCGCACTACAATCCGCGCCATGGCAGTCAAACCTACCACCGAATACTCCGAAGGCTCGATCCGTGTTCTCAAGGGATTGGAGCCGGTCAAGCAACGTCCGGGCATGTACACCCGCACGGACAATCCGCTGCACATCATCCAGGAAGTGCTGGACAACGCCGCCGACGAAGCCCTGGCCGGCCACGGCAAGAAGATCAAGGTCACCCTGCATGCCGACGGCTCGGTGAGTGTGGAGGACGATGGCCGGGGCATCCCCTTCGGCCTGCACCCCGAAGAGAACGCGCCGGTGATCGAGCTGGTGTTCACCCGCCTGCACGCGGGGGGCAAGTTCGACAAGGGCAAGGGGGGCGCCTACAGTTTCTCGGGCGGTCTGCATGGCGTCGGGGTGAGCGTGACCAACGCGCTGGGCAAGCGGCTGGAGGCCACCTCGTACCGTGAAGGCAAGGTCGCGCGCCTGGTCTTCGAAGGCGGCGACGTCACCGAGCCGCTGGTGGTGCGCCCGGCCGGTGGGGCCGCCGAGGGCGACCGGCGCCAGGGCACCACGGTGCGCGTCTGGCCCGATCCCCGCTATTTCGAGTCGGCTCAACTGCCCATGGGCGAGCTGACCCATCTGCTGCGCAGCAAGGCCGTGCTGATGCCCGGCGTGTCGGTGACCCTGATCAACGAAAAGACCCGGGATAGCCAGAACTGGCTCTACAAGGGCGGTCTGCGCGACTACCTGATGCAGACCCTGGGCAGCGATCCGGTGATCCCCCTGTTCGAGGGCGAGGGCTATGCCGACGGCGGCAACGACAGTTTTGCCGACGGCGAGGGCGCGGCCTGGGCCGTGGCCTTCACCGAAGAGGGTCAGCCGGTGCGCGAGAGCTATGTCAACCTGATCCCGACCAGCAATGGCGGCACCCACGACAGCGGCCTGCGCGACGGCCTGTTCAATGCCGTCAAGAGCTTCATCGAGCTGCATTCCCTGCTGCCCAAGGGCGTCAAGCTGCTGCCCGAGGATGTGTTCGCGCGCGCCAGCTATGTCCTGAGCGCCAAGGTGCTCGATCCGCAGTTCCAGGGCCAGATCAAGGAGCGCCTCAATTCCCGCGATGCGGTGCGCCTGGTGTCCAGCTTCGTGCGGCCCGCGCTCGAGCTGTGGCTCAACCAGCACGTCGAATACGGCAAGAAGCTGGCCGAGCTGGCGATCAAGGCGGCCCAGACCCGCCAACGTGCCGGGCAGAAGGTCGAGAAGCGCAAGGGCTCGGGGGTGGCGGTGCTGCCCGGCAAGCTCACCGATTGCGAGAGCCGCGATGTGCGCCACAACGAGGTCTTCCTGGTCGAGGGCGACTCGGCCGGCGGCAGCGCCAAGATGGGCCGCGACAAGGAAAGCCAGGCCATCCTGCCGCTGCGGGGCAAGGTGCTCAACACCTGGGAGGTCGAGCGCGACCGCCTGTTTGCCAACACCGAGATCCATGACATCGCGGTGGCCATCGGCGTCGATCCGCATGGCCCTGCCGATTCGCCCGATCTGTCCGGTCTGCGCTACGGCAAGGTCTGCATCCTCTCGGACGCCGATGTCGACGGCTCGCACATCCAGGTGCTGCTGCTGACGCTCTTCTTCCGTCACTTTCCCAAGCTCATCGAGGCCGGGCATGTGTTCGTGGCCCGGCCGCCGCTGTTCCGCGTCGACGCGCCGGCGCGCGGCAAGAAGCCGGCGTCCAAGGTCTATGCGCTCGACGAGGGCGAGCTCGGCGCCATCCTCGACAAGCTGCGCAAGGAAGGCGTGCGCGAAGGCAGCTGGACCATCAGCCGCTTCAAGGGCCTGGGCGAGATGAATGCCGAGCAGCTCTGGGACACCACCCTCAATCCAGACACCCGGCGCCTGCTGCCGGTGCAGCTCGGCAACCAGGATTTCGACCAGACCGAGCGGCTGATCACCAAACTCATGGGCAAGGGCGAAGCGGCGGCGCGGCGCGAACTCATGGAGCTGCACGGCGATGCGGTCGAGATCGACGTCTGAGCCCGGCCGGCTCTGGCCCGTGTTGGCCCTGGCGGGGGCCTGTGCCATGGCGGCACTGCCGGCCCGCGCCGACGTCTGGGGCTATGTCGACCCGAAGGGGACGGCCCATTTCGCCTCCGAGCCGGAGGATGAGCGCTACCAGCTCCTGTACCGGGGTGAGGGGGCCTATTCCTCCGACGAACTGACCTTGCGCGCCGACACGCCCCGGCCGGTGCAGGTGCCCACGCTGCAGCCGCGCCTGCTGGCCTTCTTTGAGGTCAGCCCGGGCTACAAGCTGGTCCGGCGCCAGTTGCGCGAGGCCGCCGATGCCCAGCGTGTCGACTACGAACTGCTGCAGGCGCTGATCGCCACCGAATCCGGATTCGACAACACGGCCGTCTCGCCGCGCGGTGCGGTGGGCCTGATGCAGGTGATGCCGGTGACGGCCGAACGCTTCGGCGTGGTCGGCGATGCGCGCACGCCGGTCGAGCGCAAGCTGGCCGATCCCCGCACCAACCTCCGCGTCGGCACACTCTATCTGCGCCACCTGATGGACCTCTTCAACGGCCGTCTTGAGTTGGCGCTGGCCGCCTACAACGCCGGTGAAGGGGCGGTGCTCCGGGCCGGCAGCCAGGTGCCCAACATCATCGAGACGCGCAACTATGTGCGCACCGTGACCCAGCTCTACGCCTTGCTGAAGCCGCCGGCCGTGCTGGCCGAGGGCCAGTCGCTGCGCCGCCCGCCGGCCCGGGTGCGCATGGAGCTGGTCCCGGGCGCCGCCGCCGGCCGCGGCCAGCTGCACGAACCTCCCAATGACCGCGCGCTGAACGCCACGACGATCAGCGAGCTGGAACGCAATGCCATCGAATTCCCATGAGTGACCAACCTGTTCTCGATTTGACCTCCCCCGCCCCGGACGACGGCCTGAGCCTGGCCGGCTATGCCCAGCGGGCCTACCTCGAATACGCCCTGAGCGTCGTCAAGGGCCGGGCCCTGCCCGATGTCAGCGACGGCCAGAAGCCGGTGCAGCGCCGCATCCTCTATGCCATGCAGCGCATGGGGCTGGGCTACTCGGGCAGCACCGGCGCGCGGCCGGTCAAGAGTGCCCGCGTGGTGGGCGACGTGCTGGGGCGCTTCCACCCCCACGGCGACCAGGCCGCCTACGACGCCCTGGTGCGCATGGCGCAGGACTTCAACCAGCGCTACCCGCTGATCGACGGGCAGGGCAACTTCGGCAGCCGCGACGGCGACGGCGCCGCCGCCATGCGCTACACCGAGGCGCGGCTGTCGCGCATCACCGGCCTGCTGCTCGATGAGATCGATGAAGGCACGGTCGACTTCATCCCCAACTACGACGGCTCCACCCAGGAGCCCACGCAACTGCCGGCCCGGCTGCCCTTTGCCCTGCTCAACGGCGCCAGCGGCATCGCGGTGGGCCTGGCCACCGAGATCCCCAGCCACAACCTGCGCGAGGTGGCGGAGGCCTGCGTCGCCCTGGTGAAGAACCCGGGCCTGGGGGACGAAGAACTGCTGGCCCTGGTGCCGGGCCCGGACTACCCCGGCGGCGGCCAGATCATCAGCAGCCCCGCCGACATCGCCGAGGCCTACCGCAGCGGTCGCGGCTCGCTCAAGGTGCGTTCGCGCTGGAAGATCGAGGAACTGGCACGCGGCCAGTGGCAGCTCGTGGTGCATGAGCTGCCGCCCGGCGTCAGCAGCCAGCGGGTGCTCGAGGAGATCGAGGAACTGACCAACCCCAAGGTCAAGGCCGGCAAGAAGGCCTTGAGCCAGGACCAGACCCAGCTCAAGGCGACGGTGCTGGCGGTGCTCGACGCGGTGCGCGACGAGTCGAGCAAGGACGCCCCGGTGCGCCTGGTCTTCGAGCCCAAGACCAGCAAGATCGGCCAGCAGGAACTCATCACCACGCTGCTGGCCCACACCAGCCTGGAGAGTTCGGCACCGATCAACCTGACCTCGATCGGCCTGGACGGCCGTCCGGTGCTGAAATCGCTGCGGCAGATGCTCGAGGAGTGGGTCAGCTTCCGCCAGACCACGGTCCTGCGCCGCACCCGGCACCGCCTGGACAAGGTGCTGGACCGCATCCACATCCTCGAGGGGCGGCAACTGGTGCTGCTCAACATCGACGAAGTCATCGCCCTCATCCGGCACAGCGATGACCCCAAGGCGGCGCTGATCGAACGTTTCCGGCTGTCGGAGCGCCAGGCCGAAGACATCCTGGAGATCCGGCTGCGCCAGCTGGCGCGTCTGGAGGCGATCAAGATCGAGCAGGAACTGCAGTCGCTGCGCGAGGAGCAGGGCCGGCTCGAAGACATCCTGGGCAACCCGGGCTCGCTCAAACGCCTCCTGGTCAAGGAGATCGAGGCCGACGCCAAGTTGTTCGGCGATGCGCGTCGCACCCTGATCCAGGCCGAGAAGCGTGCGGTGGCCGAGGTCAAGGTGGTCGACGAGCCGGTCACCGTGGTCATTTCGCAGAAGGGCTGGGTGCGGGCCCGCAGCGGCCACGGCCACGAGTCGGCGAGTTTCGCCTTCAAGGCCGGCGACGGCCTGTACGGCACCTTCGAATGCCGCACGGTCGACACCCTGGTGGTGCTGGGCAGCAACGGCCGTGTGTACTCGGTGCCGGTCGCCCAGTTGCCCGGGGCGCGGGGCGACGGGCAGCCCGTGACGACCCTCATCGAATTGGAGGCCGGCTCGCAGCCGGCCCACTACTTCGCCGGCCCGGGCCAGGCCGTCCTGCTGCTGGCCGGCTCGGGGGGCTATGGCTTCCTGGCCTCGGTGGACAACCTGGTGTCGCGCAACAAGAGCGGCAAGGCCTTCGTGTCGCTGGGAGAGGGCGAGACCGTCTGCAAGCCCTCGCATGTGGCCCACAGCAGCGGTGCCGTGGCGTTGCCGGCGGCCACGCATGTGGTCTGTGCCTCGACCGGCGGCCGCATCCTGAGCTTCGAGATCGGCGAGATGAAGACCCTCGAGAAGGGCGGGCGCGGTCTGATGCTGATCGACCTCGAGGCCAAGGACACGCTGGCCGGCGCGGCCGCCTACACGCGCAGCATCCGCATCGCCGGCACCGGGCGCGGCGGCAAGGCGCGCGAGGAGACCCTGGAGATCCGGTCGCTCAACAACGCGCGCGCCGCACGTGGGCGCAAGGGCAAGGCGGCCGATCTGGGGTTCAAGCCGGAGACCGTGCTGCGCCTCGAGTGATCCGACTCGAGTGAACCGCCCGCAGGGGGCCGGTCTTCACGCCGTCAGCGCCGTCAGGCCGGCCGGCGCAGGGCGGCTCGCGGCCTCCCAGTGGGCGATGTAGGCCGGGATGTCGGCGGCCGGCAGCGCGGGGCTGAAATGCCAGCCCTGGAAGATGTCGCAGCCCAATTCTTCGAGCAGGGCCTTCTGTTCGGCGGTCTCGACGAATTCGGCGATCACCTTGGCCCCCTGCGAATGGCCGAGCCGGCTCACGCAGCGGATGATGTCCTGATCGACCGGGCTGTTCAGCACCTGGCGGGTCAGGTTGCCATCGAGCTTGAGCGAATGGAGCTTGAAGCGGTGCATGTACAGCAGCGAGGTGCAGCCCATGCCGAAGTCGTCCATGGACAGGGGGATGTCCATCGCCTGCAGGGCGGTGAGCGTTCTTTCGGTCTGCAGGCCGGTGGACAAGGTCTGGCCTTCGGTGATCTCCAGTTCGATGTCGTGGCTGTGCAGCCTGAAGGAGCGCAAGGCATCGTCGACCTCGCCGACCCAGTCGGGGTTCTCGAGCTGCAGCGGGGACATGTTGATGCCGACCACGAAGCGCGTCAGGCCCATCTGACGCCAGGTGCTCAGGTCGCTGGCGGCCTGGCGCAGCGTCCAGCGCCCGATGGCGTGGATCAGTTCGCATTCCTCGGCGATGTTGACGATCGCGGCAGGAGAGATCAGCCCCAGCGTGGCGTGCCGCCAGCGCAGCAGGGCCTCAAAACCGACGACCCGGCCCCGGGCATCGTGCTGGGGCTGGTAGGCCATCTGGACCCGGTCGGTGCCCAGGTCGGCGCAGAAATCGCTGTGCAGGCGCCGGGCCACCACGCCCACCGGATCGGCCCGCTCCAGCAGGCAGGGTGGGCTGCTCTGGCTGGCCGTGACCAGTTCGGCCAGGGCCGACTGAAAATGCATGTGGAACCTGGCCAACCTTCGGCTTTCGAGGCGGCCGAGAAATGGGGCATAGACCAGGGTACTGCACAGCAGGCCCGCCAGCTGGACGGCCACCCCCATCCATGAACCCGAACTGAGGTAGCCCGACAGCAGCACCGTGGTGGACCAGCCGACGGCTTCACCCTCCAGGCGCAGGTGCAGATACCGCATGGACAGCTGGGCCATCACGCAGTTCAGCAGCGGCGCCAGGATGAAGGGAAGGAACAGTGTCCGGCTCAGGACCAGGGGGATGCCGAACAGCAGGAGTTCGTTCACGTTGAACAAGGCCGGCAGGACCGAATACCAGGCCAGCTTGCGCAGCGTCGGGTCGCGCCCCCGCAGCAGGCAGGCCAGGATCAGCCCCCAGGTCGATCCCGCCCCACCCAGGTGGGCGTAGCTGTCAAGGAACGACAGCGAGGCAGCCTGCGCATCGTAGAGGGTCTCGGGCGCGGCGATCAGCCCCTCGCTGTGGGACGACAGATGGAGCAGGAATTGCCCGCCATTGATGCCCAGGCTCCAGAGCCCCTGGTTGATCAGGACGAAGAGCGGATTCAGCCACTGGGCCTGGTGCCAGGGCGAATCGGCGGCGGGAATCCAGCCTGCGACCCAATGCGAGCCCATGGCCACGATCAGCAGATGGATCAGCCGGTGTGCGCCGCAGATGATCGCAATGCTGAGCACCGCGATCCCTGACAGATTCAGGGCCTGCCCCAGCGACAGGCTGCGCTCCAGGTTGAACAGATCGTTGCGCTCCGGCATCCATCGACCCAGGCCGTGCATCAGCTCGGCGGTCACCACGCCGACCACGATGCTCTGGAAGACGCTGGCGTAGCCCAGCGACTCGAAATCAAACGCCTGGTCGGCCAGCACCACCAGCAGGAAGGTCGTGCCGGCCACCGAAGACACCGTCAGGATGGAGCGGCTGGTCCGATGGATGCGGGCGTCGAGCAGGAAGGTGACCCGGGCGGCGATCATCATGGCGCCGAGCAGACCCATGATCCCGATCGTGGTCTTGAACAGAAGCCCAAGCGCCCTGTGCCAGGACTGTCCCACCTCGGGCAGGGCGCCGCTGCCGGTCATCAGCCTGGGCAACTCGCTCAGGCTGAGGGCCATGACCCCGAGCACGGTCAGGGGCAGCAGCGTCATGTAGGCTTCGCGGATGGCGCCCAGCCACAGCTCGATCCGGGGGGGGACAAGTGCACCGGCCTCGTCCGGGGTGGCCGGATCGGATGGTTGGGGCCAGGCCTTGAGCAGCCGTTTCAGATAACCAGTCATAGATTCAACCTTCCCGTCGAGCGGATGGTTCGGCCAGACTTGCTTTGTTTGGCGCATTTGACGCCGCAAACAGCGATTCTCAAAGATTCAAAAGATCCCGATTTGTGTGATGGTGGACAAATCTGCCGACATCGGCGCTGGATTCCGGGTCGGGTGAGGGCCTGCCCGGGGTGGGGCGCTCGCGCGCGAGGTGGGTGGGGGCCGTGCGAGAATGCACACTTCCGGGCGGCCCAGACCCAGTCGGCCGCACGGAACTGTGGGCCCTGGATTGCAGGAGGGCTCTTGGCTCCGGGGCGGTTACGTCGGCCCGGGGCAACCGTTACCATCGAACCCATGTCAAGTTACAACGCTCCTTTTGAAATCCATGTCCACGGACAGGTCGCGCTGCGCAGCGATGCCAGCTTCGACCAGTTGCAGGAGGCGTTGAAGCCGTTGTGGCACTATGCCGGCGCCCGGTCCCTGGCCGATGGCGCGGCCAGCGCCTATGAAGAAGAGCCGGGCATCCAGTTCGATCCCAAGGAACACCTGTTGCAGATGTGCTGGACGGTGCGCGGCGATGAAGATTTCCGCCAGTCGCTCGACGAGATGTGCATGAACCTCAACGAGCTGTCCGAACAGGGCGCTGCCATCGAGGTCACCTTCTACGACGCCGAGTTCGACGAGGAGGAGGAAGACCGGGGCGCCGAATCGCGCGACGACTTCATGATGCTCTTCGTGGGCCCCAACCCGGCGGCCATCATGCAGGTCCAGCGCGACCTGCTGGTGCAGGATGTGGTGAACATGATGGAACGGCATTTCGACGGCTCCGAACTGGGCGGTGTCGTGGCCGAGATCGACAAATTGTTCGGCCAACGTTTCGACGACCTGGTGAACTCGCTCGAGATCGGTCGCCCGCCGCGCGGTGGCGGCGGGTCCGGCCATGGCGGAGGCCGTCGGCCCCGCCATCTGCATTGAGGCGTGGCTTCGGACCTCCTTTCGCCGAAGCCGGCGCTGCGCTACCTGTCGGCCTACCCCGAGACCCTGCAGCGGCAGGCGGCCGATCTCCTGGATTCGGGCCGGCTCGGTGCCTGGCTGCTCGAGCGGCACCCCGAGGCGCACGGTCTGCGCACCGACGCCGCGCTGTACCGGCACACCGAGGAACTGCGTCTGGCGCAGATGCGCCAATCCACCCGGCTGGACCGGGTGCTCTATGACAGCAAGATCCATGTGGTGCGCCATGCCCTGGGGCTGCACACGCGCAGTGCCCGGGTCCAGGGTGGCCGGCTGCGCGCCCAGCATGAGATCCGCATCGCGGCCTTGTTCCGCGACGCGCCGTTGGCCTTTCTGCGCATGATCGTGGCCCACGAACTGGCCCATCTGCGCGAGCGCGAGCACGACAAGGCCTTCTACCGGCTCTGCGAACACCTGGAGCCGGCCTACCATCGGCTCGAGCTCGAAGTCCGTCTCTACCTGACCCACCTGGAAGCGGGCGGAGACCGCCTTTGGGCCGTTGCAGAATCTGGCGCCGGCGCCTGAAGGGCGCGCGGTCCGGGGCCGTCCAGGGGGGGGCTGGCCGTTGCCGGCCGGGGCGCGGTGTTTTCCTGCCTGCACGGCATGCGATGTCCTCCTATTTTGGAAAGGCATTGCGATGGCTCAAAGGGGAGCCTGATTTGACGGTGGACAATTCCGGCGCCTGTGCACCTTGTGCACAGGCGAATTCCAATTCCGAGTTTTTCCCCCACAGATGAGGTTCTATGTCTAACCGTCGTGAATTTTTCGTTCAACTGAGCGTTGGTACCGGTGTCATGTTCGCTGCCGCCGCAGCCATGGCCGATGCCCCCATGGTGGCCGAGTCCGATCCTCAGGCGGCCGCACTGGGCTACAAGGCCGACAGCAGCAAGGTCGACAACGGCAAGTTCCCCAAGCATGCCGCCGACCAGCACTGCGGCAACTGCGCCCTGTTCCAGGGCAAGGCCAGCGACGCATCGGGCGGCTGCCCGCTGTTCGCCGGCAAGTCGGTGTCGGCCAAGGGCTGGTGCAGCGCCTACAACAAGAAGGCCTGAGCGGCCCTCCGGGCCGGGTCCCCGCCCGGGGGATCAGGCCATCAGGGCCTGGCAGGTCTCGCTGCCTGCCTCGGCCCATTGCAGCCACTGCGCGACCGCCCGGTTGAGGCGTTCTGGCTCGCCGGTGGTCTGCCAGACCACTTTCCCGAGTCCCACCTTTCCTGATCCTTCCGACCCGTCGGTGCGTCGCAGCGCCTGTCGCGCTTCGAGCAGCCGACGTGTCTGCCGTGCGACCGGCAAGCCGGTGTCCAGCAACCGGACCGATGGACCGGCACATCCGCCGATCTGGGCCTCGACCAGGGGATAGTGGGTGCAGCCCAGCACCAGCGTGTCCACCGGGGCCGCTGCCGTGCCCGAGGCCAGGCAGGTCTGCGTGAACTGCCGGATCAGTGCGCTCACGCGATCCCTGTCAAACGCCTCGATGGCGGCCACCAGCCCGTCGCAGGCGACGCAATGGAAGCGGGCGCCGGCGCCGTGCAGATCCAGCAACTGCCGGAATTTGTCGCTTTGAAGGGTGCCCCTCGTGGCCAATACACCGACCTGGCCGGTCCGGGTGGCCAGGGCCGCCGGCTTGAGGGCCGGTTCGACGCCGACCAGCACCGCCTGGGGCCAGCGTGCCCGCAGGGCCTGGATGGCCGCCGTGGTGGCCGTGTTGCAGGCCACCACCACCGCCTTGGCCCCACGGTCGAACAGCTCGGCGGCAATGCGCAGCGAGCGTTCCCGGACAAAGTCATCGCCCCGTTCGCCATAGGGGGCGAAACCGCTGTCGGCGAGGTAGATGAAGTCTTCCTCGGGCAAGGTCTGACGCAGGGAGCGCAAGACGCTGAGCCCACCCAGCCCGCTGTCGAACACCCCGATCGGGGCGTCGGCGGGCAGGGCAGGGGCCTGCTGCATCCGACTCACTCGGCCGCGACGGCGATGCCTTTGAATTCGCCGCTGGCGATGCGCTTCTGCCATTCGGCCGGGCCGGTGATGTGGGCGCTGGTGCCGCCGGCGTCCACCGCCACGGTGACCGGCATGTCCACCACATCGAACTCGTAGATGGCTTCCATGCCCAGGTCGGCAAAGCCGACGACCTTGGCGGTCTTGATCGCCTTGGACACCAGGTAGGCCGCGCCGCCGACCGCCATCAGATAGGCCGATTGGTGCTTCTTGATGGCCTCGATGGCCACCGGGCCGCGCTCGGCCTTGCCGATCATCGCGATCAGCCCGGTCTTGGCCAGCATCATCTCGGTGAAGCCGTCCATGCGGGTGGCGGTGGTGGGGCCGGCAGGGCCCACGGCCTCATCCTTGACGGGGTCGACCGGGCCCACGTAGTAGATGACGCGGTTGGTGAAGTCGACCGGCAGGGCTTCGCCCTTGGCCAGCATGTCCTGGATGCGCTTGTGGGCGGCATCGCGGCCGGTCAGCATCTTGCCGTTGAGCAGCAGGGTGTCGCCGGGCTTCCAGCTGGCGACCTCGGCCGGGGTCAGGGTGTCGAGATTGACCTTCTTGCTCTTGTTGTAGTCAGGGGTCCAGTCGACGTTGGGCCAGAGATCGAGGCTCGGCGGATCGAGGTAGACCGGGCCCGAACCGTCGAGCACGAAGTGGGCGTGGCGGGTGGCGGCGCAATTGGGGATCATGGCCACGGGCTTGCTGGCCGCGTGGGTGGGGTACATCTTGATCTTCACATCGAGCACCGTGGTCAGGCCGCCCAGGCCCTGCGCACCGATGCCCAGGGCATTGACCTTGTCGTGCAGCTCCAGGCGCAGCTCTTCGACCTGGCTGAGCTTCTCGCCCTTGGCGGCCTTGGCCTGCAGCTCGTACATGTCGAGGTCGTCCATCAGGCTTTCCTTGGCCATCAGCACGGCCTTCTCGGCGGTGCCACCGATGCCGATGCCCAGCATGCCGGGCGGGCACCAGCCGGCACCCATGGTCGGCACGGTCTTGAGCACCCAGTCGACCACGCTGTCGCCGGGGTTGAGCATGACCATCTTGCTCTTGTTCTCGCTGCCGCCGCCCTTGGCGGCGACGGTCACCTCGACCGTGTTGCCCGGCACGATCTCGGTGAAGATCACCGCCGGGGTGTTGTCCTTGGTGTTCTTGCGGGCGAACTGCGGGTCGGCCACCACCGAGGCGCGCAGGGTGTTGTCGGGGTGGTTGTAGCCCTGGCGCACGCCTTCGTTGATGGCGTCGTCGAGGCTGCCGGTGAAGCCGCCCCAGCGCACGTCCATGCCCACCTTCAGGAACACGTTGACGATGCCGGTGTCCTGGCAGATCGGGCGCTGGCCGGTGGCGCTGAGCTTGCTGTTGGTCAGGATCTGGGCAATCGCATCCTTGGCCGCCGGGCTCTGTTCGCGCTCGTAGGCCCGGGCCAGGTGCGCGATGTAGTCGGTGGGGTGGTAGTAGCTGATGTACTGCAGTGCCCCGGCGATGGAGGCGATGAGGTCGCTTTGCTGGATGGTGGTCATGGTGCTTCGTGGGGCTGAGAAGAAGGGGCCTCGATCCGGTCGGCGGTGCCACAATCTGCGTGGACCGGTCGGATCCTCCTGGGCGGAGGGCCGGCTGGACGCTGTCGGGCGGGCCCGGATCGCGGGCACCCGGTATTTTGACAGGTTGAAACCGATCCATGAGGACTGCATGGCAAACCGCATCGAACATGACACCTTCGGACCCATCGAGGTCCCCTCCGAGCGACTGTGGGGCGCGCAGACCCAGCGCTCGCTGCAGAACTTCGATATCTCGGGCGAGCGTCAGCCGCGCGAGATCATCCGGGCCCTGGCCCAGATCAAGCGGGCCAGTGCCTATGTGAACCACGACCTCGGCCTGTTGCCGGCCCCCAAGGCGACCGCCATCATCGCGGCGGCCGACGAGGTGATCGAAGGGCGCCACGAGGCCGAGTTTCCGCTGGTGGTCTGGCAGACGGGGTCGGGCACGCAGACCAACATGAACGTCAACGAGGTGCTTGCCAACCGGGCCAGCGAGCTGCTCGGCGGGCCGCGCGGCGAAGGCCGCCTGGTGCATCCGAATGACGAGGTGAACCGCAGCCAGTCGTCCAACGACGTGTTCCCCACGGCCATGCATGTGGCGGCGGTCGATGCGATCACGCACCGCCTGCTGCCCGCCCTGCAAGGGCTGCAGTCCACGCTGGACGACAAGGCGCGGGCGTTCCGCGACATCGTGAAGATCGGGCGCACCCACCTCCAGGATGCGACGCCCCTGACGCTGGGTCAGGAATTCTCCGGCTATGTGGCCCAGTTGGCGCATGGCGAGCGCCACGTCCGCGACGCCCTGCCGCATCTGTGCGAACTGGCCCTGGGCGGCACCGCCGTGGGCACCGGCCTGAACGCGCCGGCCGGCTATGCGGCGGCCGCGGCGCGCGAGCTGTCGCAACTCACCGGCCTGCCCTTCGTGACGGCGCCCAACAAGTTCGAGGCCCTGGCCACCATGGATGCGCTGGTGCACGCCCATGGGGCGCTCAAGACCCTGGCCGCGAGCCTGATGAAGATCGCCAACGATGTGCGCTGGCTGGCCAGCGGGCCCCGCAGCGGCATCGGTGAGCTCTCGATCCCGGAAAACGAGCCGGGCTCCTCGATCATGCCGGGCAAGGTCAATCCGACCCAGAGCGAGGCATTGACCATGCTGGCCGCCCAGGTGATGGGCAACGATGTGGCCATCAACTTCGGGGGTGCCAGCGGCAACTTCGAGCTGAATGTGTTCCGGCCGATGGCGGCACATAATTTCCTGCAGAGCGTGCGCCTGCTGGCCGACGGCATGAACAGCTTCAACGACCACTGCGCCCGTGGCATCGAGCCCAATCGGGCGCGCATCGCCGAACTGGTGGAGCGCTCGCTGATGCTGGTGACCGCGCTGAATCCGCACATCGGCTATGACAAGGCGGCGCAGATCGCCAAGAAGGCACACCAGGACGGCAGCAGCCTGCGCGATGCGGCGCTGGCCTCCGGGCATGTGACGGCGCAACAGTTTGATGCCTGGGTCGTGCCGGCGCAGATGACCGGACTGTGAGCGGCCGCCAGCGGGCAGGGCGGCGCTTTGTAAGCTTGCCGCCAGTCAGAGGCGTGTAAGCGCCGCCCCCGACATTTAAGAACCTGTTCATGATTTCCCATGGGTCGCGCAGCGGACTTTTCGGGATGGGCTGCAAGGCGCGGTGTGCCGTCGATAGCCCGGCTATCGACAAGCGCCGCAACGCCGCAGACCGCCCGAAAAGGCCACTGCCCTTCGGGTTGGAGCGAAATCGGGCGATTGGGCGCCCCGGCTGCTTGCATGGGCACGAGCCCATGCGGCGCATCCGCGCCACCCACTCATCCCGATTGCGCTCCAACGCGGCCCATGGGAAATCATGAACAGGTTCTAAGGTCAAACATCCCCTGAACTCAAGGAGACAACGATGAGCGCCGCACCCATTTCCAGCCACGCCGAAGGCATCTACCTGCCCAGCGAATCCTTCGTCAAGAGCGCCCATGTGTCCGGCATGGCTGCCTACGAAGCCCTGTGCCAGGAGGCCGACAAGGATTACCAAGGCTACTGGGGGCGTCTGGCCCGCGAACTGATCACCTGGAAGACGCCGTTCACCCAGGTGCTCGATGAAAGCAATGCGCCTTTCTTCAAGTGGTTTGCCGATGGCACCCTGAACGCCTCCTACAACTGCCTGGACCGCAACATCGAGCGCGGCCTGGGCGACAAGACGGCCATCATCTTCGAGGCCGACGGCGGCGAAGTCATCAAGGCCACCTACAAGGATCTGCTGGCCAAGACCTGCCAGATCGCCAACGGCCTGAAGTCGATCGGCGTCGGCAAGGGTGACCGCGTCATCATCTACATCTCGATGTCCATCGATGGCGTGGCCGCCATGCAGGCCTGTGCCCGCATCGGCGCCATCCACTCGGTGGTGTTCGGCGGCTTCTCGGCCCAGTCGGTGCGCGACCGCGTGCAGGACACCGGCGCCAAGGCCATCATCACGGCCGACCAGCAGGTCCGTGGCGGCAAGAACCTGCCCCTGAAGTCCATCGTCGATGAGGCGCTGGCGCTCGGCGGCTGCGAGTCGGTGCAGAAGGTCCTGGTGGTGAAACGCACCGGTGCCGACATCGCCATGACGGCTGGCCGCGACCTGTGGATGTCGGATGTGGCCGATGCCCAGCCCGCCACCTGCGAACCGGAATGGGTCGAGGCCGAGCACCCGTTGTTCCTGCTCTACACCTCGGGCTCCACCGGCAAGCCCAAGGGCGTGCAGCATTCCACCGGCGGCTACCTGCTGCATGCGGCACTGACCACGAAGTGGACCTTCGACCTGAAGGCCGATGACGTGTTCTGGTGCACCGCCGACATCGGCTGGGTCACCGGCCACAGCTACATCACCTACGGCCCGCTGGCCCTGGGCGGCACCGAGATCGTGTTCGAAGGCGTGCCGACCTACCCGGATGCCGGCCGTTTCTGGAAGATGATCCAGGACCACAAGGTCAGCATCTTCTACACCGCACCCACGGCCATCCGCTCGCTGATCAAGGCGGCCGAGGCCAACGAGGCGGTGCATCCCAAGAGCTATGACCTCAGCAGCCTGCGTCTGCTGGGCTCGGTCGGCGAGCCGATCAACCCGGCGGCCTGGGAGTGGTACCACCGCGAAGTGGGCGGCAGCCGCTGCCCGATCGTCGACACCTTCTGGCAGACCGAGACCGGCGGCCACATGATCACCCCGCTGCCGGGTGCGACGCCCCTGGTGCCGGGCTCTTGCACACTGCCCTTCCCGGGCATCCAGGCCGCCATCGTGGACGAGACCGGCAAGGATGTGCCGAACGGGCAGGGCGGTATCCTGGTCGTGAAGAAGCCCTGGCCGTCGATGATCCGCACCATCTGGGGCGACCCCGAGCGCTTCGTCAAAAGCTACTACCCGGCCGATTTCCAGGGCAAGTACTACCTGGCCGGCGATGGCGCCATCCGTGACGAGAAGACCGGCTACTTCACCATCACCGGCCGCATCGACGACGTGCTCAACGTCTCGGGTCACCGCATGGGCACCATGGAGATCGAGTCGGCCCTGGTGAGCTGCACCGAGCTGGTGGCCGAGGCCGCCGTCGTCGGCCGGCCCGACGACACCACCGGCGAGGCCATCTGCGCCTTCGTGGTGCTCAAGCGCCCGCGTCCGGTCGGCGATGAGGCCAAGGCGATTGCCAAGCAGTTGCGCGACCACGTGGCCAAGGAGATCGGTCCGATCGCCAAGCCCAAGGACATCCGCTTCGGCGAGAACCTGCCCAAGACCCGCTCGGGCAAGATCATGCGCCGCCTGCTGCGCAGTCTGGCCAAGGGCGAGGCCATCACCCAGGACACCAGCACCCTGGAAAACCCGGCCATCCTGTCGCAACTCGATCAGACCTTCTGACCGCTCGCGGCGGCCAGCCGACGAAAAACAGCCCCGAGGGGCTGTTTTTTGTGGGCGGCACCGGCCTCGTGCGGGCGACGCCGGTGAGTGATGTCAGCGCAGAACCAGCACGGGGATGGTCGAATGGGTCAGTACCTGCTGGGTCTCGCTGCCCAGCAGCAGGCGTTTGAGGCCCCGGCGCCCATGGGAGGCCATGACGATCAGGTCGCACTTGTGCTTCTTGGCGGCAGCCAGGATCGCCTCGGCGATGAGGTCGGATTTCACCACGACCGCCTTGGCTTTCAGGCCCTTGGCGCTGGCGGCCTCCTTGATGGCGTCCACGACGGCCTGGCCATGTTCGCTCCACTCTTTTTCGATGCGGCCCACTTCCTCGATGCTCAGCGGGACCGAACCTTCGAAATAGCTCTGCGGGTAGCGCGGAACCACTTTCACCGCCACCAGTTCGGCGTCCGCCAGGGTGGCGAGTTCAATGCCGCTTTTGACCGCCTTCTGGGACAGCTTGGAGCCGTCGGTGGCCACGAGGATGCGCTTGTACATGGTCTCTCCTTCGATGTTGGGATTCAAGATTACCCTTGGGCCCGGCGCGACTCTTGATTTGCATCAAGGGCGTGGCAGGCGATGCCCCTTAGTCTCCTGCCATGAATCCTGGCAATCCCACGGCCTTTCCTGCGGCAGACCACCCGGTGCACCTGGGCCTTGGTGCGGCAGAACTGCGGCCAGTCGCCCCTCCGGCCAGGCTGCTTCTGCTGGACGACCCCCAGGAATGGCCGGTGTTCGGCCACCCCCTGGAAGACGCGGTGCGGCAAGGTGAGGCACCTGCATCGCCCACCGCCACGGCCTGGGAGTCCCAGGTGGCCCTC
The DNA here is from genome assembly GCA_019233055.1 of Curvibacter sp. GTDB lineage: Bacteria > Pseudomonadota > Gammaproteobacteria > Burkholderiales > Burkholderiaceae_C > Curvibacter. Next base: position 105 of record JAFAMV010000246.1, on the reverse strand, counting down.
GAAGGCATGCATTGCGCGACCTGCGCGCTCACCATCGAAGACGCCCTGCTTGCGGTGCCAGGGGTGAGTGAGGTGCAGGTGAATGCCGCCACCTGCCGGGCCCGC
>JAFAMV010000212.1 GCA_019233055.1 Curvibacter sp. | reverse complement strand
GATTGGGTTGGGGTGTCAGGCGCAGATAGGGCCGCACCGCCCTGAAGCCCTTGGGAAAGCGCTGCGCGATCTCGGCCGGGTCCTGCAGGCTGGGGATGATCACCACCTCGTCGCCGTCGCGCCAGTTGGCCGGCGTGGCGACCTTGTGGCTGTCGGTGAGCTGCAGCGAATCGATGACGCGCAGGATCTCGTCGAAGTTGCGGCCCGTGCTCGCCGGGTAGGTCAGCGTGGTGCGGATCACCTTCTTGGGGTCGATGATGAACACGCTGCGCACCGTGGCATTGGCCAGCGAGTTCGGATGGATCATGTCGTAGAGCGTGGCCACCTTGCGGTCGGCGTCGGCCAGGATGGGGAAGTTGACGGTGGTGTTCTGCGTCTCGTTGATGTCCGCCACCCACTGCTGGTGCTTGTCCAGCGGGTCGACGCTGACCGCGATGGGTTTGACGCCCCGCCGGGCGAACTCGCCGGCCAGGGCCGCGGTCTTGCCGAGCTCGGTGGTGCACACCGGCGTGAAGTCGGCCGGATGCGAGAACAGCACCACCCAGGCGTCGCCGGCCCAGGCATGGAACTGGATCGGGCCCGCGGTGGACTCCTGGTTGAAATCGGGGGCGGTATCGCCGAGGCGCAAGGTGCTCATGGAAGGCTCCGTCATCAGACAAATGTCGGCTTCATTCTGCAAAGCGCCTCAGGCCGCACCAAGGAAGGAAAACGGCTGACCTTATGCGGCGCACAGGGGGTGCGCCGCGCGCGCCGCCCCGGGGCTGGGCAAAGCTGTTTTCCGCATGTGCTTATCGGTAAATATGCCTGGCCCCGCCCCCCTGGCTGCACGACACTGCGTCTCTTCCCAAGCCCTGGTCCGGGCGCCGCACCCTCGAGCCAAGCCTGGTGTGGCCCCCACGCCATGGACCTGGCGTATCCCTGCCTTCTTCCGCCCTTATCCCCATGAGCGCCAACACCCAACCAGACCCCCGGCTGCGTCTCGCCGTCGATGTGGGGGGCACCTTCACCGACCTCGTGCTGCTGCAGGGACCACGCCGCCTCAGCGCCAAGCTGCTCACCACGCCCCAGGCGCCCGAGGAGGCGGTGCTGCAGGGCATCGGCGAGCTCCTGGCGCAGGCCGGGCTGGACTGGCCGGCGGTGGACCTGCTGATCCTGGGCACCACGCTGGCCACCAACGCGCTGATCGAACGCAAGGGCTCGCGCACCGCCCTGCTCACCACCAGCGGCTTCCGCGACCTGGTGGAGATCGGGCTGGAAGACCGCTTTGCCCAATACGATGTGTTCCTCGAAAAGCCCCGTCCCCTGGTGCCCCGGCAGTGGCGCCACGGCATCGGAGAGCGCATCGACGCCAGTGGCCGCATCGTCCATGCGCTCGATGAGGCCGACGTGCCGGAGCTGGTGGCGCGCCTGCGCGCCGACGAGATCGAGAGCGTGGCGATCTGCTTTCTGCACGCCTATGCCAATCCGGTGCATGAGCAACGGGTGCGCGAGCTGCTGCGCGAGCAGGCACCGCATCTGTGGGTGTCGCTGGCGTCGGATGTCTGCCCGGAAATCCGCGAATACGAAAGGCTGTCCACGGTCTGCGCCAACGCCTATGTGCAGCCCCAGGTGGCAGGCTATCTGCAGCGCCTGCGCGATCGCGCCCAGGCGCTGGGCCTGCGGCAGGAGCCCTTTCTGATCACCTCCAGCGGCACCATCACCAGCCTGGCCCAGGGCATGGCCGAGCCGGTGCGCCTGGTCGAATCAGGGCCGGCCGGCGGGGCGGTGCTGGCGCGCCAGGTGGCCGAGCAACTGGGGGCCCGCCAGGCGCTGTCCTTCGACATGGGGGGCACCACGGCCAAGATCTGCTACATCGACGACTACCAGCCGCAGATCAGCCGCAGCTTCGAGTTCGGCCGCGTGCACCGACACCTCAAGGGCTCCGGCCTGCCGATCCGCATCCCGGTCGTCGAAATGGTGGAGATCGGTGCCGGCGGCGGCTCGATCGGCCGCATCAACCACCTGGGGGTGATCCAGGTCGGGCCGGACAGTGCCGGCTCCAGCCCCGGGCCGGCCGCCTACGGCCTGGGCGGGCAGGCGCCCACCGTCACCGACGCCCATGCGGCGCTGGGCCATCTGGACCCGGAGCGCTTCGCCACCGGCAAGGTCCGGCTGCAGCCCGAGCTGGGGCGGCAGGCCCTGCAACGGGATCTGGCCGAGCCGGCGGGGCTGGCGCTCGAGCAGGCGGCCCAGGCGGTGCTGGAAGTGGTCAGCGAGAACATGGCCAACGCCGCCCGGGTCCACGCCTCCGAACTCGGCAAGGTCGCCGAAGGCAGCACCCTGATCGCCTTCGGCGGCGCGGCGCCCCTGCATGCGGCCGCGCTGGCCCGCAAGCTGGGCATCGGGCAGGTGGTGATCCCGGCGTCTGCCGGCGTCGGCTCGGCCCTGGGCTTCCTGTGGGCGCCGGTCGCCTATCAGTCGGTGCGCACCCTGCATCAGCGCCTGGACCGCATCGACACCGAGGCCGTGCAGCGCCTGCTCGACGCCCTGCGCCGGCAGGCCGACACCGTGGTGCTGGCGGCCGCCCCCGGGGCCACCCTGCAGGCCCGCCGCCAGGCCTTCATGCGCTATGCCGGGCAAGGGCATGAGATCGCCATCGAGCTGCCCGAAGGGCGTTTCGATGCGACGGCGGCCCAGGCCCTGAAGCAGGGTTTCGAGACCCGCTACGCCGAGCTCTACGGTCGCCACCTACCCCACATCGCGGTCGAGGCGGTGAGCTGGTCCGTGGCGGTGGAGGCGCTGGAGCGGCGCCAGCCCCGGCCCGATGGTCCGGAGCCGGACCGGGAGGCAGCGCCGGTGCACGGCGAACGCCGCGTCTACGACCCCGAGCTGGGGCAATGGCAGACCCTGCCGGTCTACGAACGACAGCATCTGCAGCCCGGCCAATGGTTGCCGGGCCCGGCCCTGGTGGTGGAAGACGAGACCACCACCCGGGTCCCCGGCGGCTTCGAGCTGCGCCTGAGCCGCCAGGGCGCCTTGCTGCTGAACGACCGCCGCGCCGCGCCGGAGGCTGCATGAGCGGCCGGGCTGCCCACAGCCTGCGGCTGCAACTGGCCTGGAGCCGCCTGCTGGCGGTGGTGGAGGAGCAGGCCCAGGCCCTGATCCGGACCGCCTTCGGCACACCGACACGCGAGGCCGGCGATCTGTCGGCCGGCATCTTCCTGCCCGACGGCCGCATGCTGGCCCAGGCCGTCACCGGCACACCGGGCCATGTCAACTCGATGGCCGAATCGGTGCTGCACTTTCTGCGGGCCTTCCCGATCGAGTCCATGCACGAAGGCGATGTGTTCCTGACCAACGACCCCTGGAAAGGCACGGGCCACCTCTTCGACATGGTGATGGTGACGCCGGTGTTCCTGCGCGGTCAGCGGGTGGCGCTGTTCGCCTCGACCGTGCATGTGGTGGACATCGGCGGCCTCGGGGCCGGGCCGGATGCGCTGGAGATCTTCCATGAGGGCCTGTTCCTGCCCATCCTGCGCTTCATCAGTCGCGGTCGCATCGAGGAGGCGGTGCTGGCCATCATCCGCGCCAATGTGCGTGAACCCGAGCAGGTGGAGGGCGATCTGCAGGCCCTGGTGGCCTGCAACGAGGTCGGCGCCAGGCGCCTGCGGGCGCTGATGCAGGAGTTCGAGCTGCCGGACCTGGAGGCCCTCGGCGAGTCCATCCTGCAGCGGTCCGCCCGGGCCATGCAGCAGGCGCTGCAGGCCTGGCCTCACGGCTGCTGGCACCAGCAGATGACCGTCGACGGCTACGACAGTCCGCTGCATCTGCAGGTGGCGGTGCGCATCGACGACCAGGGCGTCGAGGTCGACTACAGCGGCAGCGCCGCCAGCGTGCCGCGCGGCATCAATGTGCCCAAGGCCTACACCGACGCCTACACCGCCTTCGGCATCCGCTGCCTGATCGGCCCCGAGGTGCCCAACAACACCGGGTCGCTGTCGGCCATCCGGGTCCGGGCGCCCGTGGGCTGCATCCTCAACGCCCAGCCGCCGGCGGCGGTGGCGGTGCGTGCGGCGATCGGCCAGCTGCTGCCCGACCTGGTCTTCGGGGCGCTGCGCCAGGCGCGGCCCGACCGGGTGCCGGCCGAAGGCGCCTCGTCGCTGTGGAACATCCGCCTGATCGGTGGCCAGGCCATCGAGGGCGGCCCCAACGAGGCGCTGTTGCGTTCGCAACGCTTCGGCATCACCAGCTTCAGCACCGGCGGCACCGGCGCCCGCCCGCAGCAGGACGGGCTGTCGGCCACGGCCTACCCGAGCGGGGTGCGCAATGTGTCGCTTGAAATCCTGGAAAGCCAGGCACCGGTGCTGTTCCAGCGCAAGGAATACCGCGCCGACTCCGGCGGCACCGGCCGCTTCCGTGGCGGGCTCGGACAGGTCATCGAACTGCGGCATGCCCGCGATGAACCGATGCTGCTGGCCGCCACCTGGGACCGGGTGCACCACCCTGCGCGGGGCGCCCTGGGCGGCGGCGACGGCGCCCCCGGCCGGGCCTGGCTGCACCCCAGCGGGGCGGCACTGAAGGGCAAGGGGCGCCAGCTCATCCCGGCCGGCCAGGTGCTGGTGGTCGAGACGCCGGGCGGCGCCGGCCTCGGCCCCGCCGATCAACGCGATCCGCGACACCGGCAGGCCGATCTGGACGCCGGTCTGGTGAGCCAGGCCGGCGCCGATCGCCCGCTGACGGAAAGGCAGGACGCATGACGCCCCCGCGCCCCACCCCTGATGCACTTCGCCTGCAGCTGGCCTGGACGCGGCTGCTGTCCGTGGTCGAGGAACAGGCCCAGGTGCTGATCCACACGGCCTTCGGCACGCCCACGCGGGAGGCCGGCGATCTGTCGGCCGGCGTCTTTCTGCCCGATGGGCGCATGGTGGCCCAGGCGGTCACCGGCACGCCGGGCCATGTCAATTCGATGGCCGAGTCGGTGAAGCATTTCCTGCAGGCCCGGCCGGCCGCGGGCATGCGGCCAGGCGATGTCTTCCTCACCAACGACCCCTGGAAGGGAACGGGCCACCTGTTCGACATGACCATGGTGACCCCGGTCTTCGAGGACTCGCGGCTGTTGGCCCTGCTGGCCTCGACCCTGCATGTGGTGGACATCGGCGGGCTGGGTTCGAGCCCGGACGCCCTCGAGATCTACCACGAGGGCCTGTTCCTGCCGATCCTGCGCTTCATCCGCCAGGGCGAGATCGATGCCGGCGTGCGTGCCATCATCCGCGCCAATGTGCGCGACCCCGAACAGGTGGAAGGCGATCTGCTGGCCCTGGTGGCCTGCAACGAGGTCGCGGGTCGCGGACTGCGCCGGCTGTTGCGTGAATTCGGGCTGCCGGACCTGCAGTCCCTCGGCGAGGACGCGATCGCCCGCTCGCACCAGGCCATGCTGAACGCCCTGCGCGACTGGCCGCGTGGCACCTGGCACCACACCCTGGTCTCTGATGGCTATGACGCCCCCCTGCGCCTGCAGGTGGCGGTGACGCTGCAGGAGGGCGGGATCCAGGTCGACTTCAGCGGCAGCTCACCCAGCGTGGCACGCGGCATCAACGTGCCCAAGGCCTACACCGATGCCTACACCTCCTTCGGCATCCGCTGCCTGATCGGTGCCGATGTGCCGAACAATGCCGGCTCCCTGGCCGCCATCCAGGTCAGTGCCCCGCCGGGCTGCATCCTCCATGCCCTGCACCCGGCGGCCGTCACGGCCCGTCATGTGATCGGTCAGCTGCTGCCCGATGCGGTGTTCGGCGCCCTGCGCCAGGCCCGCCCCGACCGCGTGCCGGCCGAAGGCGCCTCTTCGCTGTGGAACCTGCAGCTCTCGGGCGGCGAGCGCCTGGCCGGTGCCACGGCAGCGGACAACGAGGCCCTGAGCCGGGGGCCCCGCTTTTCGGCGATCAGCTTTTCCACCGGCGGCACCGGGGCACGCCCCGGACTCGATGGCCTGTCGGCCACCGCCTACCCCAGTGGCGTGCGCAACGTCTCGCTGGAGATCCTGGAAAGCAGCCACCCGCTGCTGTTCCTGCGCAAGGAGTACCGACCCGACTCGGGCGGCGACGGCCAATGGCGCGGCGGGCTCGGCCAGCGGATCGAGCTGCGCCACACCCAGCCCGACGCGGCCCTGGTGCTGGCCGCTGCCTTCGACCGGGTGGAGCACCCGGCGCGCGGCGCACTGGGAGGGCAGGACGGCGCCGCCGGCACCCTGGGCCTGGGCTCGGGCGGGCGGCTGCGGTCCAAGGGCCGACAGCTGATTCCTGCCGGCGACAGCCTGCGGGTGGAGACACCGGGCGGCGGCGGCCTGGGCAACCCCGCCCTGCGCGGCGCTGCACTGCGCGCCGAAGACCGCCGCCAGGGCCTGGTCAGCGCCGAGGCGCCCCCGGCTGCCGGACCCCACTCCTTCCCGACACCCCCCCTGGACACACCATGAGACCGAACCTCCGATCCCGAGCCCTCCCGGCCGCCCTGGCCACCCTGCTGCTGAGCCTTCAGCTGCTGGCCCAGGCGGCACCGCCCCAGCACCAGGGCACCCTGACCCTGCTGCTGCCCAGCGAACCCAGTGCCCTGGTCACCATCAACAACGTGGCCACGCCGATCCTCAGCGTCAGTGCCAAGGTGACCGAGGGCCTGTTGAAGTACGACGAGGACATGACGCCCCAGCCCCAGCTGGCGACCCGCTGGACCATCAGCCCCGACGGCCTGACCTACACCTTTGCCTTGCGCCAGGGGGTGAAGTGGCACGACGGCCAGGGCTTCAGCTCGGCCGACGTGGCCTATTCGATCGAGCTGCTCAAGAAGATCCACCCACGCGGCCGCAACACCTTCGCCAACCTCAGCAGCATCGGCACGCCGGACCGTTACACCGTGGTGCTGCACCTGTCCAAGCCCGCGCCCTACCTGATCCGCGCCCTGGTCGCCACCGAGACCCCGATCGTGCCGCGCCATGTCTACGAGGGCACCGACCCCTACAGCAATCCGAACAACCTGGCGCCGATCGGCACCGGTCCGTTCCGCTTCAAGGAATGGGTGCGCGGCAGCCACATCGCCTATGAGCGCAACCCCGACTACTGGGACAAGCCCAAGCCCTATGTGGATCGGCTGATCGTGCGCATCGTCACCGATCCGGCCGCCGCGGCAGCCGCGCTGGAGACCGGCACCGTGGACCTCGGCTACCGCACGCCGGTGCCGCTGGCCGACCTGGAACGGCTGCGCCAGCTGCCCAGCCTGCGCTTCGTGACCCGGGGCAACAGCTATTCCCACAACGTCACGCGCCTGGAATTCAACCTGGACAACGAGTACTTCAGGCGCCCGGAGGTGCGGCAGGCGGTGGCCCATGCGGTGGACCGCGAGGTGATCCTCAAGGTCGTGAACTACGGCTACGGCAAGGTCAGCTACTCGCCCATCGCCCCGGGCCTCAAGGCCTACCACGACCCCGCGCCCTCGCCCTACCCCTATGACCTCAAGAAGGCCAACGCGCTGCTCGACGCCGCCGGCCTGCCACGCCACGCCGACGGCACCCGCTTCGCCGTGCCGCTGGATTTCAATCCGATCGCCAGCGACGGTGAACGGCTGGCCAACTACCTGCGTGTCGCCCTGGCGCGCATCGGCATCGCGGTGACCGTGCGCGCCCAGGACCCATCGGCCTTCATCAAGCGCATCTACACCGACCGCGACTTCGCCTTCACCACCAATGGCGCCAGCAATCTGTTCGACCCCACGGTCGGCGTGCAGCGCCTTTACTGGTCGAAGAACTTCGTCAAGGGGGTGCCCTTCTCCAACGGCACCCACTACAACAGCGCCGTGGTCGACAAGCTGCTGGAAGCGGCGGCGGTCGAGAACGACCCGGTCCGGCGGGTGCAGCTGTTCAAGCAGTTCCAGGAGGTGGTGGCGCAGGACATCCCCGACCTGAACCTGTTCGAACCCGAATTCCTGACCCTGGCCAACCAGCGTGTCCACGAGCACTCGGTGACGGCCGACGGCGTCGAAGGCAATCTGGCCGACGCCTGGGTGGATGAGCACTGAGCCCCGCCTGGGGCGCCCGGCCGGGCCAGAGGGCGAGGCGCTCAGCCGACCAGGGCGGGCTCGACGCCGGGGCGCTCGGCCGGCGCGGCCGACGCCGGAGCACGGCCATCGCCGGGCGCCGCCCCCTGCTGGCGCTGCCAGCGCTGGGCGGCCGCCCGGGCCAGTCCGCTGACCACCGCGTCTTCCTGGGGCGGATTGAACAGGGCACACTGCACGTCGCGGAAGTAGCGCTCCAGCGGCCAGTCGCGCGACAGCGAGTGGCCGCCGACGATGGCCATTGCCAGCTCGACCACCCGGATGGCGTTGCGGCTCACCGTCACCTTGGTGATCGCCACCTCGTCGCTGAAGCGCGCCTGCAGATGCGGGTGCCTTTCCCAGCGCTCGACCAGTCCGTAGAGCAGGGTCTTGCTGGCGCCCAGCAGCAGTTCGATCTCGCCCAGGCGCTGCTGCACCTGGGGGGCCTCGAGAACCGCCTGGCCCAGGCTGTGCGAATGATGCCGACCGGCGAAATCGAGCGCGAAGTCGCGCGCCGCACGCGCGATGCCCAGGTACACCGCCGAGAGCTGCAGCCCGAAGGCACGGCTGGCCACGGTGAATGACCCCTGCTGCCCGACCACGATGCGGCTGAGCAGGGCCTCGGGTGGCAGCTGCACCTGCTCGAATGCGATGTCATGGCTGCCGGTGCTGCGCATGCCCAGGGTGTTCCAGTTCTCGATGACCTTCACGCCCGGCCCCCGGGGCACCAGGAACTCGGCGGCCTGCCCTTCGTCCTCGAGCCAGGCATAGACGATCATCTGCTGCAGGCGCGGCGCCGAGGAGCAGAAGGCCTTGCGCCCGTCCAGCACATACCCCGCCCCCTGACGCCGTGCCAGGGTGCCGGGGCGGGCGCCGCGCAACAGATTGCCGGCCTCGCGCTCGGTCACCAGCACATTCACCAGATGGCCGTGCTCCACCACGTCGGCGGCCAGACGCGCCAGCGCCTCCTGCGGCCAATGCAGGGTGTGGCCCAGGTAGCCGAACACCATCAGGTGCCAACCCAGCGCGAGGGCGGTGGAACCGCTGCCGCGCGCCAGGCGTTCCTGGAAGATCAGGGTCTCGTAAAGGCTGTAGCCCTCGCCGCCGAGGGCCTTGGGCAGGGTCAGGCGCAGAGCGCCCTGGCGGGTCAGAAAATCGAAATGCGCATGGGGAAACTGCCCGGCCACATCATGTTCGGCGGCTGTCTTGCCGATCTCCTCGGCCAAGGCCTCGGCATAGCAGGCAATCGCCTGGTCACGGTCGTTGCGCAGGCTCACATCGAAGGCGGACATCGCTCTCTCCAGGAAGGCCGGTGACGGCCGGCTCAGAACAGGCCCGAGGTGGGCGGCGGGGCATCCTTCAGATGCCAGGCACCGACCACGGCGGCCTTCCAGTGCCTCGGGTTGTGGTTGCTCACTGTGCGGGCATTGCGCCAGTGGCGGTCGAAATTGTGGCGGCGTGCGGTGGTCGACGCCCCGCCGACATCGAACAGCAGCTCGGCGGCCTTCAGCGCCGACTCGGAGGCCAGGTACTGGGCCTGGGCCACCTCGATCGAGGCGGCCACGATGGCGTCCTGGTCCAGTCCGGCGGCCCAGGCCGAATCGATGCGCTCGGCCGCGCGCAACACCACCGCCTCGGCCGCCAGGGCGCGCGCCGAGATCTCGCCCACCACCAATTCGACATAGGGATCATCCACCGAGCGGTCGGCACTGCTGTGCTTGATCGGCCGTGCATGATGCCGGGCGAAATCGATCGCATCGTGCAGGGCATTGCGGGCGATGCCGGCCAGCACCGCGCCCAGGAAGATCTGGGCCAGCGGGGTCACGATGGTGCGCCGCCCCTGCTGCAGATCGCGGATCGGGTGCGGCACGATGTCCTCCGGCTCGACACGCACCCGGTTCAGGCGCGTCGTGCCACTGGCGGTCAGGCGCTGGCCCATGGCCTCGAAATCGTCCACCAGTTCCAGCCCGGCGCGGTCGCGCGGCAGCACGAAACGCACCTCCTGCCCCTGCTCATCGAGGGCGACGGTGCTGATCCAGTCTGCAAACAAGGCGCCGGTGCTGTAGTACTTCTGGCCGGTGGCCACCCGATGGTCGCCTTCGGCCTGCAGCCGGGCCGCCACCACCCCGTTGGGCCCGCCGATCTCCCAGCCGGCATTGGCCACGAAATCGCCACGCAGACAGCGCGGCCACCAGCGCTGGCGCACCGCTTCGTCGGGACCGGCGCGCAGCCCTTCGACAAACAGAAAGCCCGGGCGCAGCGCCTGCGCCACATTCGAATCGACCGCCGCGATGTCGATGACGATCTCGATGAGTTCGCGCACCGTCCCGCCCGGGCCGCCTGCGGCCAAGGGGATGCGCAGCGTCAGCAGGCCCGCCGCCACCAGGGCGCGCACCTGCTCATGCGGCAGGGTGCGCTCGCGTTCGCGCTGTGCAGCCCCCTCCCTCACCCAGGGCAGGAGGTCGGCCACACGCCGCTTCAGGCCGACCAGATCGCCCGCCCCTGCGGACGGCGTCCGCGTTCCATCGGTCCCTGGGACCTGCTCATGCTCGGACATCCTCATCCTTCTCGTGTCTGGACTGTGCACAGCGGCAGCCGGTGCCGCCCAATCGAACATCCTAGGATGCCGCGCGCCATGGGGCCACGATCCAAAACGGATAAGCGAATTCAAAAATCGGATTTGCAGCGCCGCAGGCGGCCCCCGAACGCAGCGTCTGCAAACGCATATCCATATGCAGATTCGTTTCTCTCGCAACCAATCATTCGGCGCAGACTCGGAGCCCCATCGATCAGGCTCCGGCCAGAATGAACCCAATGCGCTCGCTCTTCAAACGCCTTTTTCGTCTGCTGCCGGCCTGCCTGGGCCTGGTGAGCGCGCTGCAGACCCAGGCCGCCGAACCGCTGGTGTTGAAGATCGGCGACCAGAACTACTACAACATCCGGGCCTCGCTCGAACTGTCCAAGGCGCTCGAAGGCGCGCCCTACACCGTCGAATGGTCCGGCTTCCAGTCGGCGGCGCCGCTGTCGGAAGCCCTGAATGCCGGGGCGGTCGACCTCGGCTTCCTGGGGGACTCCGGTTTTCTGTTCCTGGCCTCCCGGAGCCACACGGTGAAACTCATCGGCGTCACCCGACAGAATCCGCAGACTGTGGCCCTGCTGGTGCCCAGGGACTCCAAAGCCCAGACCATCGCCGACCTCAAGGGCAAGAAGGTGGCCTATTGGCCCGGCGCCTGGAGCCAGCAACTGACGCTGGGGGCCCTGGACAAGGCCGGACTGCCTGCCGACTACGTCGATTTCGTCAAACTCATGCCGCTCGACGCGGCGACCGCGCTGCCTGGCGGCAGCATCGATGCCTTCCCGGTCTGGGAGCCCTATGTCTCTCAGCAGATCGTGCATTCCGGCGCCAGGGTGCTGTTCACCGCCGAGGGGGTGATCCCGGCGCTGAGTACGATCGCGGCGCACGCCCCCTCGATCGAGAGCAAGCGCCAGGCGATCGCCGATTTCCTGCTGCGCCTGCGCAAGGCGCGCGCCTGGGTGGACACCCACATCGACAGCTATGCCGATGCCTGGGCCCAGCGTGCCAACATCGACCGCGATGTCTCGCGCCACTGGCTGAAGCAGGCCCAGCTGACGGTCGAGCCGGTGGATGCCCAGGCCGCCCGGGACCTCCAGGGCACGGCCGATTTCCTGCACAAGGTGGGCGTTCTGGCCGCCCCCCTGGACACCCGTCCGCTCATCGACCCCTCGTTCACACCGGCCCTGGCCACGCCCCTGCGTTGAACCTGCCCTGCCCGGCCCACGGCCTGCCCCATTC
>JAFAMV010000147.1 GCA_019233055.1 Curvibacter sp. | reverse complement strand
CGTTGCGGAAGAACAGCAGCATGGCCGCGTAGGTGAGGGCCTGCGTGATGATCGACAGGTACACGCCCTTGATGCGCGAGCGGAACGCGAACCAGCCGAACACCCCGGCCAGCAGGGCCGGCACGGCCACGATCAGCACCAGCGTGGCGATGAAGCTGTCGGACAGCGCCCAGTGCCAGGGCAGCGCCTTCCAGTCGAGGAACACCATGAAGTCCGGCAGGTCGCTCTTGTAGTTGCCGTCGCGCCCGATCTGGCGCATCAGGTACATGCCCATGACGTAGCCGCCAAGGGCGAAGAACAGGCCGTGGCCCAGGCTCAGGATGCCGGTGTAGCCCCAGATCAGGTCCATGGCCAGGGCCACGATGGCGTAGCACATGATCTTGCCGAGCAGGGCGACGGCGTAGTCGCTCAGGTGCAGCAGCTGGCCCTCGGGCACCACCAGGTTGAGCAGGGGTGCGGCCGCGCAGACGGCCACCAGGGCCGCCAGGAAAGCGGCCCAGCCGCCACGGCTGAGCAGGGGCGCCGGACGTGGCAGGCGCAGGGGGGAGAGGTTCGAGTCGGTGGTCATGGTTCAGCGCTCCCGGCGTCAGGCTTCGGCCGAGCGGCCCTTCATCGCGAAGATGCCCTGCGGCCGCTTCTGGATGAAGACGATGATGAAGACCAGCACGGCGATCTTGGCCAGCACCGCGCCGGTCCAGCCCTCCAGGAATTTGTTGAGGATGCCCAGGCCCAGCGCGGCATAGACCGTGCCGGCCAATTGGCCCACCCCGCCGAGCACCACCACCATGAACGAGTCCACGATGTAGCCCTGGCCCAGGTCCGGGCCCACATTGCCGATCTGGCTGAGCGCGCAACCGGCCAGGCCGGCGATGCCCGAGCCCAACGCGAAGGCATAGGTGTCGATGCGCGCGGTGTTCACCCCCATGCAGGAGGCGATGGGGCGGTTCTGCGTGACGCCGCGCACGAACAGGCCCAGCCGGGTGCGGCCGATCAGGAAGGCCATGGCCAGCAGCACGGAGGCAGCGAAGCCGATGATGATGATGCGGTTCCAGGGCAGTTGCAGATTGCCCATGAGCAGCACCCCGCCACTCATCCAGCTCGGGTTCTCGACGCCGACGTTCTGGGCGCCGAAAAGAGAGCGCACCGCCTGCATCAGCATGAGGCTGATGCCCCAGGTGGCCAGCAGGGTCTCCAGCGGGCGGCCGTACAGGAAGCGCAGCACGCTGCGTTCGAGCACCGCGCCCACGGTGGCCGAGGCGGCGAAGGACACGGGCACCGCCGCCAGCAGGTACCAGTCGAAGGCCCCCGGCAGGTAGCGGTGGAACAGGCCCTGCACCACATAGGTGGCGTAGGCGCCGATCATCATCAGTTCGCCATGGGCCATGTTGATCACGCCCATCAGGCCGTAGGTGATGGCCAGGCCCAGGGCCACCAGCAGCAGGATGGAGCCCAGGCTCAGCCCGGAGAACAGGGCGGCCAGCCGGTCGCTCCAGACCAGGGCCGCGTCGATCTTCTGCAGCGACAGCTGGATCGCGCCCTTGATCTCGGCATCGGTCTCGACCTTGAGCCGCTCGACCAGGATGGTCTTGGTCGCAGCATTGAGGCTCTCGCCGAGTGTGCGTGCCGCCTCGAGGCGGTGGCTGCGGTCCTGCCCGCCCAGCAGCATGCGGGCCCGCAGCAGGGCCAGCTGCGCCTTGAGCGCCGGCACCGTCTCGGCGGCCAGGGCCTTGTCGATCAGGGGCAGGCGGGCTTCATCGCTTTCCTCTGCCAGGGTCTTGAGGGCATCGCGGCGCTGCGCCTCGTCGCTGGACAGCAGCTTCAGCGCCGCCAGCGCGTTGTCGAGTTCGGCGCGCATGCGGTTGTTGTTGACCACATCCTCGGCGTCGTCGGGCATGGGCGCTTCAGCGCCGGTGCTGGGGTCCAGGGCCTTGTCGTCGCGCACGATCCAGACCTGGCGGCCCTTGACCTTGACCGCATCGTCGGCCAGGGCCTGGATGAAGGCGGCGGTCTTCTCGTCGGGATGGCCCTCGGCCCGGGACAGGGCCTCGATGCGGGCGTCGGTGTCGCCGCTGGCCAGCGCCAGGGCTTCGGCAGGCTCCAGGGCCTGAGCCTGGAAGGCCGCAAGCAGCGCGGCCAGAGGAAGTAGGAGTCGGATCAGCATGGCGCCTCGGTTGTCAGGTGCGGCCACCCGCCGGCGGGGCGGAGGCCCGGGCCTGCGAGCCGGCTCGCAGGGCAGCGGCTGGGCCCGAAGGCACCAGCGGGGCCGCGATCACTTCTTCTCGGGCTCGTCAGGCTTCTTGTCGTTGCCTTCGATGTAGGGGCTCCAGGGCATGGCCTTGACCGGACCCGGGGTCTTCCAGACCACATTGAACTGGCCGTCGGCACGGATCTCGCCGATGAACACCGGCTTGTGCAGGTGGTGGTTCTTCGGGTCCATCTCGGCCACGAAGCCGCTCGGGGCCTTGAAGGTCTGGCCGGCCATGGCGGCGATCACCTTGTCCACATCGGTGGACTTGGCCTTCTCGACCGCCTGCTTCCACATGTTGATGCCGATGTAGGTGGCCTCCATCGGGTCGTTGGTCAGCGGCTTGTCCTTGTGGCCGGCGATGTTGTGGGCCTTGGCATAGGCGCTCCACTTCTTGATGAACTCGCTGTTGGTCGGGTTCTTCAGGCTCATGAAGTAGTTCCAGGCCGCCAGGTGGCCCACCAGCGGCTTGGTGTCGACGCCGCGCAGTTCCTCTTCACCGACCGAGAAGGCCACCACCGGCACGTCCTTGGCCTTCAGGCCGGCGTTGCCGAGTTCCTTGTAGAAGGGCACGTTGGAGTCGCCATTGATGGTGGACACCACGGCGGTCTTGCCGCCTTCCGAGAACTTCTTGATGTCGGCCACGATGGTCTGGTAGTCGGAGTGGCCGAAGGGGGTGTACTTTTCGTCGATGTCGGAATCCTTCACGCCCTTGCTGTGCAGGTAGGCGCGCAGGATCTTGTTGGTGGTGCGGGGGTAGACATAGTCGGTGCCCAGCAGCACGAAGCGCTTGACGCTGCCGCCGTCCTTGCTCAGCAGGTAGTCCACCGCCGGAATGGCCTGCTGGTTGGGCGCGGCGCCGGTGTAGAACACGTTCTTGGACAGCTCTTCACCTTCATATTGCACCGGGTAGAACAGCAGGCCGTTGAGTTCTTCGACCACCGGCAGCACCGATTTGCGCGACACGCTGGTCCAGCAGCCGAAGATCACGGCCACCTTGTCCTGGGTCAGCAGCTGCTTGGTCTTTTCGGCGAACAGCGGCCAGTTGGAGGCCGGATCGACCACCACCGGCTCCAGCTTCTTGCCCATGACCCCGCCCTTGGCATTGATTTCATCGATGGCCATCAGCACGGTGTCCTTCAACACGGTCTCGGAAATGGCCATGGTGCCCGACAGGCTGTGCAGCACACCCACCTTGATGGTGTCTTCGGCGGCATACGAGGGGATGGCGCTGATGCCCGCCAGCGCGACGGCGGCGGTCAGGGCCTTGAGTGTGAAGCGACGTTGCATGTAGGGACTCCGGTTGGTTGACTCTGATGATTTCGCCACCGACCTGGGCAGGACTCAGGAATCAATGGCGACGGAGGTGATCGTAGAAGACCCGCCTGTCACCCGGAATACGCCGGGTGGCGTATGCGGCACCCCACAATCCACATGCGAAAAATGAAGTAAATCCCTGATTCTGCTAAGAATTGCACAGCAGGCACCCCATAATTCCGGCATACTTTTTGTAACCCTTCGGGACGTCGGGGCGCGCGGTCGGCGGGTCCGGCCGGCCAGAAGCCGTCCACTGCCCGCCCACACCAAGTGACTGACATTGCTTCAACCAGCATAGACAGGTGGCTGCACAGAGCTCTTTTCGGGTTCTCCGCCTATCTATTGCCGGTCCTGATCGTGGCGCTGTCGCTCTGGGCCTGGCTGATGTGGCCTTCGATGTACCCCGAGCCCGCCGGACGGGTGCTGCCGATCCAGGTCGAGGTCGATGCCCGGGCCTCGCTGCAACCTGGAGCCGCCCGCGAACTTCTGAGCCGGGCACCCCAGACCGGACACCACGATACGCAGTTGTCGGAGCAACCGGTCTGGTTCTCTTTTGTGCCGCAGGAGCCGCAAGAGCCGGGCGACCAGGTGATCGAATTCCCCTCCAGGCACCTGACCAGCCTGGCCTGCTGGCAATCCGACGACCTGCTCTCGCTGGGCGCCACCGACCGGGAGAACAGCAGCGGCCAGATCCGCACGGAAGGCCGCGGTTTCAGCCTGCCGCTGAAGGCCTCGGCGTCCGCACCGCCACGGCTGCTGTGCCGGGGCACCTTCGTGGGCCCGGCGCGCCTGACCGTCGAACAATGGCCGGCCGAAGAATTCCGTGCCTCGGTGAGGACCTTCGACCACAACTCCGGCCTGCTGGACGGCGGATTGACGGTGCTGGCGGCCTTTGTCCTGATCACCGCCCTGATCAACCGCAACAGCAGCTACCTGCTGTTCGCGGTCTGGCTGGTGATCAATCTGCGCATGGGTGCGCTGTCGGCCGGCTGGGACACCCAATGGCTGGACGTGAAGGTGCCTGTCGAATGGCTGCAGAGAATGCGGCTCATCACCGTGGCGCTGATCTACGTGGTCACCGTGACGCTGTACAAGAGCCTGTTCAAGGAGCATCTGGCGCCGTGGCGGCGGGCGCCGATGATGCGGTTCACGCAGTGGTCCTGCTTCCCGATCCTGGCCTGCTCGCTCTTCCTCGGCTTTTCCAGCTTCCTTCCCCTGTTGTGGTTCTGTGCCTCCGTCACCTGCGCCACCTTGGTGTTCTACCTGCTGAGGATCCTGCTGATCACCCGTTCCAGCGTCGCCGCCTGGTATGGCGGCTCGATCGCGGTCATGCTCTCGGCCAGCCTCTACGAGGTCATCGCCGCCGCGCTGGGCTACCAGTCCCTGATCGGTTCGGTCAACAGCGTCACCGCGGCACTGTCGTCCAGCCTCCTGGCCTCGCTGGCCATCGCGGCCCAGATGCGCGACGAACACACCAGCCGGCTGCAGGCGCAGGCCAAGCTGCAGCAGACCTATGAAGCGATCCCGATCGGCCTCTTCACGCTCGACAAGGAGGGCGCCTTCCTGAGCGCCAACCCGGCCCTGGTGTCCGCGCTCAGCCCGGCCGTGCTGGCGCCTGGCAGCAACCGCTGGGAACAGTACTTCGGCCAGGACTCCTGGTTGCGGCTGCAACACATGCTGAACGCCCGGATCCGCGCCGACGTCGAGGTCCAGAGCGGCCGCGACCGCCGCCACGAAGCGGAACGCCGCTTCCTGGTGAAGGCGACGCTGGCGGGCGACCGCATCGAAGGCTCGCTGGAAGACATCACCGAGCGCTCACGCGCCACGGCACATCTGCAGTTCCTGGCCCACCACGACGCCCTGACCAAGGCCCTGAACCGCTCGGCCATCCAGAATGTGCTCGAGGAGGCGGTCTGGAACGTGCGGCCCGGCGCCGCCCTGGCGCTGGCCTACCTGGATCTGGACCGCTTCAAGCTCATCAACCACCTGTATGGGCATGCCGCCGGCGACGAGGTCTTGCGCCAGGTCGTCAACCGGGTGACCCAACTGCTGTCCAGCGACATGGCCATCGGTCGTGTGGGCGGAGACGAGTTCCTCCTGACCATGCCGCAGACCCGCATCGCCCATGCCACCCTGCTGTGCCAGGGCATCCTCAACAGCATCGGCAGCCGTCCCTACAAGGTCGGCGATCGCAGCTTCCATGTGCGTGGCTCCATCGGCCTGATCGAGGTGACGCCCGGCACCGAGACCAAGGATGCCATCTCCACCGCCGACAGGGCCTGCCGCGACGCCAAGGCCAGCCATGGCAACCACCTGGTGGTGTTCGAAAAGGACTCCAGACTGTTCCACGAACACGAGGAGGAGATGCGTCTGGTGGAACAACTCTCGGCCGCCAGCGAGGCACCCCCGGGGCTGTTTCTCGAGATGCAGCCGATCATGTCCCTGAGCGCCCCCCGGCAGTCCCTGAACTTCGAAGTCCTGCTGCGCATGCGGGATGCCAAGGGCGCCTTGATCCCGACCGCACGCCTCATTTCTGCGGCAGAGTTCAGCGGCCGCATGGGGGTCATCGACCGGTGGGTGCTGTCGCAGACCCTGGGATGGATCGAAGCCCATCAGCCACGCCTGGGCAGGACCCTGTTCATCTGCATCAACCTCAGCGGCGCGTCGCTGAACGACGAACGCTTTGTCCATGAGGTGTTCCAGATGCTGGAGCGCCACGCGTCGGTGGTCGGCAGCCTGTGCCTGGAAATCACCGAGAGCGTCGCGCTGCATGACCTGGACAACACGCGCCGCTTCGTCGAGCGCGTGCGCAGCCTGGGTGCCAAGGTCGCGCTGGATGATTTCGGTGCGGGCTACACCTCCTTTTCCTACCTGCGCGACCTGCCGGCCGACCTGCTGAAGATCGACGGCAACTTCATCGTCAACATGAACCAGCATCCGGCCAATGTGGCGATCGTCGAGGCCATCGTCAGCCTGGCACGCAACCTGGGCATGAAGACCATTGCGGAATGGGCCGAGGACCCGGCGACCGTGCAGACCCTGGCCGACATCGGCGTGGACTATGTGCAGGGTTTTGTCATCTCGAAATCCCGCGACCCGGCCGACCTGCTCGACGGCAAGTCATCGGCCGACTTCATCGAGGCCGAGGCGATGCGCCAACTGGTCAACAGCCTGGAAGAAGCACGGCGCCAGTCGCCCGAGCCCCAGGCCACACCCGACCGGCACAACCGGCTCGACGGTTGAGCCGTCGCCGAGCCGCTCCTAGACCCCAGGCTGGCGGAGCTCGAGGTCCGGGTGGCGGGTCTGGAAGAAGAAGTCGTGCAGAGGATGCCGCGCTGCCGCCCACATGGGCTGGACATCGGCCACCCGCAGGCTCATCACCCGGTGCGGAATGTCCCCCGCATGCTTCAGCGGGATGTAGCCCAGGTCCGGATAGACATCGGTGAACAACAGCCGCTGGTATTGGCGGTCGATCGGCGCCCGCCCCGCGATCACCATCCAATCGATGCCGGCCTGCAGGCAGTACAGGTAGAAGGCCTTGAACAGCACGGTCTTCACCAGCCGCCCTTCCCGCTCGGCCGTCACGCCCAGGCGGGTCGCTTCGGCCATGCTGCGATGACGTAGCCAAGCCGGCAATTCGATCGAGCGCTCCAGCATCAGCGGTTCATGCCGATTGGTCTGGATGCGCATGGTGCCCAGCGGCGAGCCGTCGACATGGGATTCGGCCAGCAGCACCACCGAGCCATCCTTGAGGTCGGCCTCCTCGGGCTCCTTGAGCCGTGCGGCCAATTCGGGCACATGACGCGCATAGGCCGAATGGCGGATCTGCACCGCCTTGGAAAGCGAGCGCTCCCCGCTCACCAGACGCACCGAAAATGGCAGGCGCTCCAGCTTCAGCCCGGCAGCGCCGCGGGACTCACGGGCCCCCTGCGCCGATCCCTGGCCTGGAACATCGAACGGTGCAGACTGCACGAAATCCATAGCATCCCCTGGGTCAAGACGTCGCCACATGGCGATTCGCTCCACTTTAGGGAACTGGGCGCCCGACCAAGCCCGGAGAACCCGGGCGATTCAGGCCCTGTTTGCGCAATTCCGCGCACAAACGAAACGATCCGAGCGCAGGCATGTCCTCCCCTGCATGACCGTTTGCACTTCACGCATGACTTCCCATGCATAACCCCCAGCGTGTCGGGCATAACCCATGGTTTTGGAGGCCGCGCAGGCGTAAGGTCGGCCCCATGTTCACCACAAGCGAGACATGCATGCATTCCAACCTGTCCTACGTCCAGCCCACGGCCAACAGCCCCTGGGGGACCTACCTGTCGCAGGTAGACCGTGTCATGCCCTACCTGGGCCGACTGGCACGCTGGTCCGAGACACTCAAGCGACCCAAACGCGCCCTGATCGTTGATGTGCCCATCGAGATGGACGACGGCAGCATCGCCCACTTCGAGGGCTACCGCGTCCAGCACAACCTCTCGCGCGGCCCCGGCAAGGGCGGCGTGCGCTTCCACCCCGAGGTCACGCTCGAAGAGGTGATGGCGCTGTCGGCCTGGATGACGGTCAAGTGCGCGGCCGTCAACCTGCCCTATGGCGGCGCCAAGGGCGGCATCCGCGTCGATCCGACCCGGCTCTCGCAGCAGGAACTCGAGAAGGTCACGCGCCGCTACACCAGCGAGATCGGCGTCATCATCGGCCCGCAGCAGGACATCCCGGCCCCCGACGTGAACACCAACGCCCAGATCATGGCCTGGATGATGGACACCTACTCGATGAACACCGGCAGCACCGCCACCGGCGTGGTCACCGGCAAGCCCATCCACCTGGGTGGCTCGCTGGGCCGCGTCAAGGCCACGGGCCGCGGCGTCTTCGTCACCGGCCGCGAAGCGGCACGCCGCATCGGCCTGAACCTGCAGGGGGCCCGCGTGGCCGTGCAGGGCTTCGGCAATGTGGGCTCGGTGGCCGCCGAACTGTTCGCCGAAGCCGGCGCCAAGGTGGTGGCGGTGCAGGACCACACCGGCACCATCTACAACGAGGCCGGCCTCGACCTGGCCCGCCTGGTGCCCTGGGCGCGCAGCCACGGCGTGGCCGACTTCAACGGCAGCGAGCGCCTGGACAACGAGCAGTTCTGGGACCTGAACATCGACATCCTGATCCCCGCCGCGCTGGAAGGCCAGATCACCGCCGACCGCGCCAACCGCCTGAAGGCCCGGCTGGTGCTCGAAGGCGCCAACGGCCCCACCGTGCCCGAGGCCGACAACATCCTGGCCAGCCGGGGCGTGCTGGTGGTGCCCGACGTCATCTGCAACGCCGGCGGCGTGACCGTCAGCTACTTCGAATGGGTGCAGGACTTCTCGAGCTTCTTCTGGGACGAGGACGAGATCAACCAGCGCCTGGACCGCATCATGGTGCATGCACTCAACCAGATCTGGGACACGGCCGACCGCCACAAGATCACGCTGCGCACCGCCACCTTCGCGGTGGCCTGCGAGCGCATCCTGACCGCCCGCCAGGAGCGGGGCCTCTACCCCTGACCGGAACCACCCAGGGCCCGGCCCTTGCCGGGCCCTGGGCTCTGGACAAACTCAGTCCAACAGGCTCTGCCGCGCCGGATCACCGTCGGCAATCGTCTGCAGGCGCAACATGTCCAGCACCGTGATGCGGTTGTACATGGCCCGCAGAAGCCCGAGATCGATGAAGGTGCGCAAGGCCCGGTTCATGGTCTGACGCGACACGCCCAGCAGGGCCGCCAGGTCCTGCTGCGACAGGCGGATCTCGAGATCGACGCCCTCAGGCCCCTCCTGCCCATACAGCTGGGCCAGCTTCACGAGCATGACGGCCAGGCGCTGCTCCAGCGTACCCAGCAGCAGCCGGCTCAGATAGGCCACCGAATACCGCTGCCGCTGCAGTGCCAGATACGCCACCCCGCGCCAGAGCTCCGGGTGCAGGCCGAGCTGCTCCAGCACGGCGGGCACCGGCAGATGCAGGATCACCGAATCGACATGGGCGCTGTAGTCCAACGGCTGCGGCACATCCTCGAGCAGTCGGGTCAGGGGGGAGACGCTCGAAGGCCTCATGAGCGCATGCAGGTACTTGCGACCGTCCGGGCTGGTGCCGCCGATCTCGAGGCAGCCCGACACCACCACCAACAATTCCCGCGCAGCCCGGTCATGGGCCAGTACATCCGCCTTGCGGGGATAACGGCCCAATCGCGCCACCCGGATCAGCGGTGTCCGTGCCTCGAGGGGCCAGCTTGAAAACAATTCATTCATGCTCAGGGCATGGCCGATGAGGCTGACATCCCTGTTGGACAGGGCCTGGTATCCATCGGTATTCATCACGGACTCTTCTCCTCCGACATTGCGTGATCTGTCGTGACGTCGACAGACTTGAAATGGGGATTTTTCGATCATAGGTCTCGTCAACCGCCGCACGGGGCCACTGAGCAGACCAGAGATCGGACGGTCGATGCCTGCAGACGAAACCCCTGTTGCACGGTGACCCGGCCAGACCGGCCGGCCCCTGTTGATCTCGCCGAAAGACCCGTCATGCAACCAGAATCCGCGGCTCATCTGAGCAGCCCCCTGCTGCCCCAGCGTCACCTCGCCAGGTCCATCGGCATGTGCGCCACCATCTACGGCTATCCATTGATGGAGTTCTACCGCAGCTGCGTCCTCCAGACCCGGTTCAAAGGGCCGGTCTGTCGCCGGCTCAACAGTCTGGCGCACCATCTGTTCCCGTCCGACCCGTGGCACCACGACGCCCCTGAAGCCGCCACGGACCTGTTGCGCAGCGATGCCTGGATCGATCTCAGCGGCGGCCCCGTCGCCCTGGGCGTGCCGGCTTCTTCGTCAGCCCCCGGGCGCTATTTCGTGCTCGCGCTCCACGATCCCTATGGCGAGAACTTTGCCAACCTGGGGCCGGCCAATTGCGACGCTGCAGGCGAGACCCTCTGGCTGCAGGGCCCCAGCCACCGGGCATCGCCGCCGCTGCACCCGCAAGCGCGGGTCCTGCGCTGCCCCGCCAACCTGCTGAACCTCCAGGCCTGGGTGCAGGTGGGCCAGGCCCCGGATTTCGAGGCGGCACGGGCCATGCAGGCACAGATCACCCTGGGCGCACCGCCGGCGCGTGCCGGTTCACCCGGCACGCTGGCGCGCTGGGCCGGCCCACCCATCGATGTGCTGCAGCAGTTGCAGGGCCGCTCTGCCGAGCTGGTCCAACTCGCCCCGGCCTTCTACACCAACTTGAGCCACGCCCTGGCCGAAGCGCCCGGCCGCGAGGAAGACCAGGGGCTGGTCGCCTGGCTGGCGGGGGCCGGCCTCGACCTGGGCCAGGGATTCGACTGGGACGCCTTGGACGTCCCCACCCAGACCGGCCTGGTGCAAGGGCTGGAGGATGCGATCCAACTGCTGACCGGCATGTCGCGCTACAACAGCCGCCCCCTGGGCTGCTGGACATTCAACCCCACCGTGGGGCGCTACGGCAACGACTACCTGGCCCGGGCCCAGGCTGCCCGTCAGAACCTCGGCACATTGAACGCCAACGAACTGGTCAGCGCCAGTTGCCATGCCAGCACCGATGGCGCAGACCTGGATGGCCGACAGCGCTACCTGCTGCGCTTCGAGTCCGGGCGATGGCCGCCCACCCGCAGCCATTGGTCGATCCATCTGTATGGCGCAGACGGCCTCCCCCATGCCAACGCACTTGAACGTTACGCGCTCGGTGCCCGCAGCGGCGATCTCCGGCCGGAAGCCGACGGCAGTCTGCTGATCGAGGTCAGCCATCGCCGCCCGGCCAGGCTGGGCCACTGGCTGCCGGCCCCCGAAGGCCCCTTCCATCTGGTGCTTCGCATCTACCGGCCTAGCGAGGCGCTGGGCCACTGGCAGCCGCCCGCCATGCTGCGGGCCGACGCCAGCGGCAGCGTCGATGGCCCGTTGCAGCCGGCGCGGGGCGGGGCATGAGTTCGCCCCGCATCCCACCCCAGGGCGCGCCCCTGCTGAACCTGCCGCGGCGGCGGCTCATCCTGGGCCTGGGCGCCTTGCCGATCCGCCCGGCGCAGGCGCTCCGGGCCTTCCCCTGGAAGCCGGTCAGGCTGGTCGTGCAATACCCACCCGGCGGGGCTTCCGACACGCTGGCCCGCCTGCTCGGCAGCGGGCTGGCACACCGCCTGCGTCAGCCAGTCGTGGTGGAAAACCGCAGCGGCGCCAACGGCATCCTGGCCACCGACCACGTGGCCAAGAGCGTGCCCGACGGCCACACCCTGCTGCTGACCACGGCGCCCCCCATCACGACCGATCTGGCCCTGTACCGCAAGCTGCCCTATGACCCCCGGATCGACCTGCAGATGATCTCCGACATCGCCCACACCCACCTGGTGCTGTGCACCCACGCGGACATCCCGGCCCACGACTTCAAGGGTCTTCTGACCCTGATGCGCCAGAACCCCGACAGCTACTCCATCGGCTCCTGGGGCGTGGGCAGCCTGCCCCATCTGATGCAGGCCCACATCGAGAGCACCTACGGCTTGCGCCTGTTGCATGTCAGCTACCGGGGCGAAAGCCCCATGCTGCTCGACCTGCTGAGCCGCCAGCTCAGCATCGCGATGGGCTCCGTGACCACCCTGCACACCCACATCGGGTCCGGCAGGCTGAGCGCACTGGCCCAGACCGGCAGCAGGCGTTGCCACCTGCTGCCGACCCTGTCGACCTTCGCCGAGCAGGGCTTCCTCGATCCGGTGTTCAACATCAGCGCCCCGCTGTCGTTGATGGTTGCTTCAGGCACCTCGGCGGAAGCGGTGCAGCGCCTGTCCGACGAGGTGCAGGCCCTGCTGCAGGAGCCCGGGATCCGGCAACGGTTTCTGCAGGCCGGCGCCACCCCCGTGGGCAACTCGGCGGCCGAGGCCGGCGCGGCCTATGCCAGGCGGCTGCCGGTCCTGCTGGCACTGGCCCAGGCCCTCGGCCTGAAGGCCGATTGATGCCGCCCCACCCCGATCGGCCCGGCCTGCTTGCTCAGCCCTCGAAACGCGGATTCAGCTGCCGGATCCGGTTCATCGCCATGGCGGCGGCGGCGGTGCGGGTCTCGACCCCGAGCTTGGCATAGACGCGCTCCAGGTGCTTCTTGACGGTGGCCGGACTGGCCCCCAGGATGTCGCCGATGTCGCGGTTGATCTTGCCCTTGACCACCCAGTAGAGCACCTCGGCCTCGCGCGCGGTCAGGCGGAAGGCAAAGCTCATCGCCTCGATCGCTGCGTCGTCCGAGACCTCCTGCATCACGATCAGCCAGTCGCCGCCGCCCTCGCTGTCGCCGGTCTGCCGATGCAGCCGGAAGCTCAGCCGCCGCGCCCCCTGGTCCACCGACAAGCGCGGCGGCTCGATGCTGGCCTCGGCCTCGGGAAGATGCCGCCGCAACCAGTCGAGCACCGGCTCGGGCGTCTGCGGTGCACTGGTGCCGAAGTAGCGCGCCAGCAGATCGCGGGCCAACGGGGTCTGCCACATCAGCCTGCCGTCGCTCACCCGGACCGTGATGCTGGCGTAGCCGAAGGCGTCCAGCGCATTGCGGGCCTGCCCGGCCTGGCTCGCCTCCTGGCGCGCCCGCCTGGCGCCCTGCAGATGCACATTCATGCGGGCCAGCACCTCGCGCGGCTTGATCGGCTTGGTCACATAGTCGACCCCGCCGCTGTCCAGTGCGGCCACCAGGTGCTCGGTCTCGGTCAGGCCGGTCATGAAGATGATCGGGATGTGGGCGGTGCGCGGTTCGGCCTTGAGCCGGCGGGCCACCTCGAAGCCGTCCATGCCCGGCATCATGGCGTCGAGCAGCACCACGTCTGGCCGGGCCTGGCGGGCACGCTGCAGGGCCACCTCGCCCGAAGTCGCCACCAGCACGGTGTAGCCGGACTCGTCAAGCGCGTCGTGCAGCACCGCCAGGTTGTCGGGCACGTCGTCCACCACCAACACCACGTCGCTGTGGGCTCGGTCCAGGGTCTGTTCGAAGGGGGGCTGTGTCATGGCTACAGGGCTTCGGGAGCCTCGGGGGCTTCAGGGGCTTCGGGTGACGACGGTGTGCCGAGCTCCGCCGCCAGCAGTTCGAACTGGAACTGGCGCGCCAGCGGCCGCAGCGACTCGACCCAGGGGGCGCACTGCGGCTCCTGGCGCTCGATCTCGGCCAAGGCGTTCATCACGCCACGGTAGTAGCCCAGCCCGAGCGCCTGCTGCAGGGTCTGCAGGCGGGCCAACGACGGTCTTATCAGCCGAGGTACCGACCTGACAGGCACCGAGGTCGGCATCGCCTTCGGGGCCGGGTCGGTGCCGGTCCAGACCAGGTGGAGCCGGCGCTCCAGCCAGTCCAGCAGTTCGGTCAGCCGCACCGGCTTCACCAGGAAGTCCTCGGGCTGGATGTCCGCGTCGTTGTCCAGCCCCTTGTCGAAGGCGTTGGCCGAGACGATGGCCACCTGGGCCGCCGTGTGGCCGGCGGCCCGCATGCGGCGCACGGTCTCCCAACCGTCGATGCCGGGCATGGCCAGGTCCATGAACACCGCGTCGGGTCGGTAGCCGGCGGCCAGCAGGTCCAGCGCATCGTGGCCGCTGGCGGCGGTGCGCAGGCCGAAGCCCAGCGGCGCCAACAGTTGCGCCAGCAACTCCCGGTCGGCCTCTTCGTTGTCGACCACCAACAGATGCCGGCGCGGCCCCTGGTAGCCGCTGCGCACCAGACCGCTGCGGGCCGGGGCCTGCAGGTCACGCGCCAGGGGCCCCTGCAGCTCAGGCAGGAACAGGCGCACCCGGAACACCGAGCCCTGGCCGGGGGTGCTCTGCGCCGACAACTCCCCCCCCATCAGATCGGTGAGCATCTTGGCGATCGTCAGCCCCAGGCCGGCACCGCCCGAGCCGGCGCTGGCACTGGCGCCGCGCGCAAAGGGCTCGAAGATCTGGCCCAGTTCGGACGCGGTCATGCCGGGCCCGGTGTCTTCGATCTCGAGCGTGGCCATCTCGCGCGCATGGCGCACCCGGAAGCGCACCTCGCCACGGGTGGTGAACTTGATCGCGTTGCCCAGCAGGTTGATCAGGATCTGGCGCAGGCGCTTCTCGTCGGCGCGCACCACCTCGGGCAGCTCGCCCTGGGCTTCGTAGTGGAAATCCAGGCCCTTGGCCTGGGCCTGCAGCTCGAACAGCCCCGCCACCTCGTGCACACAGTCGGCAAACAGCATGGGTCGAGGCTCCAGGGTCATCTTGCCGGACTCGATGCGGGCCACGTCCAGCGTGCCCTCGATGAGGGTCAGCAGATGCTCGCCGCCGCGCCGGATGACGTTCACCGCCTGCTTGCGGTGCGCCGGGATGCCGGGGTCTTCGCCCATCAGCTGGGCATAGCCCAGGATGCTGTTGAGCGGTGTGCGCAGCTCGTGGCTGATGGCACTGATGTAGCGGCTCTTGGCCTGGTTGGCCTGGTCGGCCTGGTGTCTGGCGCGCTCGGCCACCTGGCGCGCATTCTGCAGGGCCTCGTCGGTCTGCCGGTGCAGGTCGATCTCGCGCACCAGCAGGCGGGTCTGGCGGTTCGACTCCTCCTGGGCCACCTGCCGGCTCTTGTGCGCCAGCACCAGCCACCAGGCCACGATGCCGGCGATCACCAGCATCGCCATGTAGGCCTTGACGAAGCCCGAACGCAGCGAAGGCAGGTCCTGCGCTGGGCTCGCCACCAGCTCGCCCAGGGTGCGCAGCTCCTGGTGGTAGAGCAGGCCGAAGACGGTCGCGAGCAGGGGCGCGATGATCAGCATCAGCAGCAGGAAATGCCCGAGACCGGTGTCCAGGTACGGCCAGATGCGACGCGGCAGCAGCCAGCGCAGCGCCCCCGACCATTGCGCCGACAGACTGGCCTGCGGCTTGCACAGATCGCCGCAGCGCGCATCCAGCGTGCAGCACAGCGAGCAGATCTCGCCCCGGTAGGCCGGGCAATGCGCCATGTCCGGCCCTTCGTATTCGCGCTCGCAGACCACGCAGCGGCGCAACTGGCTGCCCAGGTAGCGGCCGGCCTCGGGCTGCCGTGCCAGGTAGTAGCGTCCGCCGGTGGCCCAGGCCAGCAGCGGCGAGGCCAGCAGTGCCGTACCCAGGGCGATCAGGGCCGAGAAGGCCTGGGCCGAGGGCCCGAACAGGCCCAGGTGCGCGGTGACCGACAACGCCGAGGCCAGGGCCATGGCCCCCACCCCCACCGGGTTGATGTCGTAGAGATGGGCACGCTTGAACTCGATGCCCGGCGGCGACAGGCCCAGCGGCTTGTTGATCACCAGATCGGCCACCACGGCCATCATCCAGGCGATGGCGATGTTCGAGTACAGACCCAGCACATCGCCCAGCGCCTCGAACACATTCATCTCCATGAGCATGAAGGCGATCAGGGTGTTGAACACCACCCAGACCACCCGCCCCGGGTGGCTGTGCGTGACCCGCGAGAAGAAATTCGACCAGGCCAGCGAACCGGCATAGGCATTGGTCACATTGATCTTCAGTTGCGACAGCACCACGAAGACCGCCGTGGCCGCCACGGCCCAGCCATAGCGCGGGAAGACGTATTCATAGGCCGCCAGGTACATCTGGTTGGGGTCCACCGCCCGGTCCGGCGGCACCATGTGCGTGATGGCCAGATAGGCCAGCAGGGCGCCGCCCAGCATCTTGGCCACGCCCAGCAGCACCCAGCCGGGCCCCCCCACCAGCACCGCGCCCCACCAGCGCGCGGGCCGTTCCGGATCGCAGGCCGGCATGAAGCGCAGGTAGTCGGCCTGCTCCCCCATCTGGGTGATCAGCGCGATGCCCACGGTCAAGGCGGCACCAAACAGGTGCAGATCGAATGCCGCGCTGCCCCGCCCCTCACCGGCATAGTGCGTGATGCCGGCGAATGCCCCAGGATCGCGCATCCACACGAAGGCGAAAGGCACCACCAGCATGAGCAGCCACAGCGGCTGGGTCCAGACCTGCAGCCGGCTGATCATCGACACCCCGTGCGTCACCAGCGGGATCACCACCAGCGCGCAGACCAGATAGCCCCAGGCGGGCGGGATGCCCAGGGCCAGATCGAGCGCATAGGCCATCACCGCCGCCTCGAGGGCGAAGAAGATGAAGGTGAACGAGGCGTAGATCAGCGAGGTCAGGGTGGAGCCGATGTAGCCGAAGCCTGCACCCCGCGTCAGCAGGTCCATGTCCACGCCGTAGCGGGCGGCGTAAACGCTGATGGGTAGGCCGGCCAGGAAGATCACCAGGCCGGTGGCCAGGATGGCCCAGAACGCATTCTGGAAACCGTACTGCAGCAGCAGCGTGGCCCCCACCGCCTCGAGGATCAGGAAGGAGGCCGCGCCGAAGGCGGTGTTGGCCACCCGCGCCACCGACCAGCGCCGGAAGCGCTGCGGCGCAAAGCGCAGCGCATAGTCCTCCAGCGTCTCCCGGGCCACCCAGCTGTTGTAGTCGCGCCGGATCTTCACCACCTGCTGCGGCACCGGCTCGGCCGCCTCCGCGAGGGCGGGGCCGCTGGGGTCGGCGGGCGTCGGGTTCGGGGTCATGCGCGGCAGGGTGGAGGGGACACGGTGGATGTGCAGCATTCATGCCACATGGCCGGGCAGGCAAGAATCCTGCTTTAACATCGCCAACCCAGCACCGACACCTCCGAGGCAAGCCCATGGAATTGACCCCCCGGGAAAAAGACAAGCTGCTCATCTTCACCGCCGCCCTGCTGGCCGAACGCCGCAAGGCCCGAGGCCTGAAACTCAACTACCCCGAGGCCGTGGCCTTCATCAGCGCCGCCGTCATGGAAGGCGCACGCGACGGCAAGACCGTGGCCCAGCTGATGAGCGAGGGGCGCCAGATCCTCGGCCGCGACGACGTGATGGAGGGCATCGCCGAGATGATCCCCGACATCCAGGTCGAAGCCACCTTCCCCGACGGCACCAAGCTGGTCACCGTGCACCAACCCATCGTCTGAAACCCTGCGTTCCAGGAGCCCGTCCATGATCCCCGGCGAACTGATCACCGACGAGGGCGCACACGCCCTCAACACCGGCCGCGCCACCCTGACCCTGGTGGTGCGCAACACCGGCGACCGGCCCATCCAGGTCGGCTCGCACTACCACTTCGCCGAGACCAATGCGGCCCTGGGCTTCGACCGCACCGCTGCCCATGGCATGCGGCTCAACATCGTCTCGGGCACCGCGGTGCGTTTCGAGCCCGGCCAGGAGCGCACGGTGGAACTGGTCGCCATCGGCGGCGAGCGCCGCATCTTCGGATTCCGCGGCCTGGTGCAGGGCGCGCTCTGACCACCGGCCCAGCCACACAAGGAAAAGCCATGAGCACCGTATCGCGCCGCGCCTACGCGGAAATGTTCGGCCCCACCACCGGCGACCGGCTGCGCCTGGCCGACACCGACCTGATCATCGAGATCGAACGCGACCACACCCTGGCGGCCGGCAGCTACGGCGAAGAGGTCAAGTTCGGCGGCGGCAAGACCATCCGTGACGGCATGGCCCAAAGCCAGCACGCCCGCGCGGCGGGCGCGGTCGACACGGTGCTGACCAATGCGGTGATCCTCGACCACTGGGGCGTGGTCAAGGCCGACATCGGCCTCAAGGACGGCCGCATCGTGAAGATCGGCAAAGCCGGCAACCCCGACACCCAGCCCGGCGTGGACATCATCATCGGCCCCGGCACCGAGGTGATCAGTTGCGAAGGCAACATCGTGACGGCCGGCGGCATCGACACCCACATCCACTTCATCGCGCCGCAGCAGATCGAAGAGGCCCTGTGCAGCGGCGTGACCACCATGATCGGCGGCGGCACCGGCCCCGCCACCGGCACCTTCGCCACCACCTGCACCCCGGGCCCCTGGAACCTGGAGCGCATGCTGCAGGCGGCCGACGCCTTCCCGATGAACCTGGGCTTTCTCGGCAAGGGCAATGCCAGCCTGCCGCAGGCCCTGCACGAACAGATCGAGGCCGGCGCCATCGGCCTGAAACTGCACGAGGACTGGGGCACCACCCCGGCGGCCATCGACAACTGCCTGAACGTGGCCGAACTCACCGACACCCAGGTGGCCATCCACACCGACACCCTCAATGAGTCGGGCTTCGTCGAAGACACCGTGGCCGCCTTCAAGGGCCGCACCATCCACACCTTCCACACCGAGGGCGCCGGCGGCGGCCACGCCCCCGACATCCTGCGCGTGGTGGGCGAGGCCAATGTGCTGCCCTCGTCGACCAACCCGACCCGGCCCTACACCATCAACACCCTCGACGAGCACGTCGACATGCTGATGGTCTGCCACCACCTGCACGCCAACATCGCCGAAGATCTGGCCTTTGCCGAGAGCCGCATCCGAAAGGAGACGATTGCGGCCGAGGACATCCTGCACGACCTGGGCGCGATCAGCATGTTCAGCTCCGACAGCCAGGCCATGGGCCGTGTCGGCGAGGTGATCCTGCGCTGCTGGCAGACCGCCCACAAGATGAAGCAGCAGCGCGGCAAGCTGCCGGCCGACAGCGCGCGCAACGACAACTTCCGGGCGCGCCGCTACATCGCCAAATACACCATCAACCCGGCCGTCGCCCACGGCATCAGCCACGAGGTGGGCAGCATCGAGGAAGGCAAGTGGGCCGATCTGGTGGTCTGGAAGCCGGCCTTCTTCGGGGTCAAGCCGGCGCTGATCCTCAAGGGCGGGCTCATCGCGATGGCCGCCATGGGCGACCCGAACGCCAGCATCCCCACCCCCCAGCCGGTGCACTACCGCCCCATGTTCGGCGCCTTCGGCGGCGCCATCGCAAGGACCTCGCTGACCTTTGTCTCGCAGGCCGGACTGGCCGCCGACATCGGCCGGCGTTTCGGTCTGCACAAGAGTCTGGCGGCGGTGAAGAACATCCGTGGCATCGGCAAGCGGCACATGCTGCTCAACGACTATGCGCCGCGCATGGAAGTCGACGCGCAGACCTACGAGGTGCGGGCCGACGGCCAGTTGCTCAGCTGCGAACCGGCCCACAGCCTGCCCCTGGCGCAGCGCTATTTCCTGTTCTGAGCCTGGCGCCGCCTGCGCGGCGCTACAGTGGCGGTTTCCAACCCGAACCTCAGCCCGCCTGAGTTGAACATGCTGCAGATCTCCAAACTCATCCCGGCTGGCCAGGGCCTGGCCCCGGTCCTGATCAAGCGGGCCGCCACGGTCGAAATCGACTGGGACGTGCGCCAGAAAAGCCGTTTCGAGGCCCGCGATTCCGAAGGCCGCAGCCTGGCGGTCTTCCTGCCGCGCGGCACCGTCACCCGTGGCGGCGATGTGCTGGTGGCCGAGGATGGCTCGCTGATCCGGGTCATCGCCGCAGCCCAGTCTGTCCTGCGCATCAGCGCCTGCGCCCAGCACGGCAGCGCCTTCGACCTGATGCGCGCCGCCTACCACCTGGGCAACCGCCACGTGCCGCTGGAGCTGCAGCCCGATCGCCTGCTGCTGGAGCCCGACCACGTGCTGGCCGACATGCTGCGCAACCAGCACCTGATCGTGACCGAGGCCTCGAGCGCGTTCGAGCCCGAGGGCGGCGCATACGGACAGGCGCCACACGCGCATGGGCATCACCACGGCCACTCGC
>JAFAMV010000104.1 GCA_019233055.1 Curvibacter sp. | reverse complement strand
GATCAGTTCGATGTCGAACTCGAACAGCTCGCTGACAGCCTCGCGCCCATGGAGTTCGCGGAACTGCAGCGCGTCGCCCAGCGGCGTGCTGATGGTGACTCTGCGGCTCATGGGCCACGCTCCCTGTGACTGTCGTTATGGATGGTGCCTGGATTGTCGGGCGCCGCTCGTCGGACCGCCCGTCCGCCTTCGGTAACCGAAGGTTTCAGTTGTGGCATTCGGCATTTGCCTCAGGCCTGCCGGACCTGCAAGACGAAATCGCCGTCCTGCACGCCGAGGTCCAGGCGCTGCACGGGTGCCGCGCCGGTGGCGGCCAGCAGGAAATGCCGGGCCATGCGCGGCAGCAGGTTCTGCGTCAGGATGGCGTCGACCATGCGGGCACCGGACTCGACTTCGGTGCAGCGGCTGCGGATCAGGGCCAGCGCGGCCGTGTCGTAGCCGAATTCGGCGCCATGGCGATCCTGCACCCGGCGCTGGATGCGCTGCAGTTGCAGCCGGATGATCTGCTCGAGCATCGCGTCGGACAGCGGGTAATAGGGCACCACCGTCAGGCGGCCCAGCAGGGCGGCCGGGAAGGTGTCCAGCAGGGCGGGACGCAGGGCGGCGGCCAGGGCCTCCGGTCCGGGCGCGAGGTCCGGGTCGCTGCAGAGCTGGGCGAGCAGGTCCGAGCCCACGTTCGAGGTGAGCAGGATGACGGTGTTGCGGAAGTCGATGTAGCGGCCCTCGCCGTCTTCCATCCAGCCTTTGTCGAAGACCTGGAAGAACATCTCGTGCACATCGGCATGCGCCTTCTCGATCTCGTCGAGCAGCACCACGCTGTAGGGCCGGCGACGCACCGCCTCGGTCAGGACGCCGCCCTCGCCGTAGCCCACATAGCCGGGCGGCGCGCCCTTGAGGGTGGACACCGTGTGCGCCTCCTGGAACTCGCTCATATTGATGGTGATGAGGTTCTGCTCGCCGCCATACAGGGCCTCGGCCAGCGCGAGCGCGGTCTCGGTCTTGCCGACACCGGACGGGCCGGCCAGGAGGAACACGCCTATGGGTTTGCCCGGATCGTCGAGCTGGGCCCGCGCGGTCTGGATGCGCCGGCTCACCGCCTCGAGTCCATGGCGCTGGCCGATGACGCGCTTTTCCAGGATGTCGGCCAGGCCCAGCACGGTCTGCACCTCGTCGCGCAGCATGCGCCCCACCGGGATGCCGGTCCATTCGGCCACCACCGTGGCCACCACGGCGGCGTCGACCACCGGCTGGACCAGCGGGGTGTCGCCCTGCAGGGTCTGCAACCGCGCGCGCTGCGCCTGCAGGTCCTCGACCTCCGACGCCAGGTCGGGGCCTTCGCCGTCGGCCGTGTCCTGCAGCCGGGCTTCGGCGTCCACGATGCGGCGGACCACGGCACTCTCCTGCTCGAAGCGCCCGGCCAAGGCCTCGCGTTGCTGCGCCAGCGCGGCCATGCCGGCTTCGAGGGCGGCACGCCGGCCGCCGGTGTCCAGCCCCAGGGCGGCCTCGCGCTGCAGCACCGCCAGCTCGATCTGCTGCGCCTCGAGCTGGCGCGCCACCGACTCCAGTGCGGCAGGCTGACTGCTCAGGCCCAGGGCCACGCGGGAGCAGGCGGTGTCGAGCAGACTGACCGCCTTGTCGGGCAATTGACGCGCCGGGATGTAGCGGTGCGACAGCGCCACGGCGGCGGCCACCGCCTCGTCGGCGATGCGCACCCGGTGATGCGCCTCCAGCTTGGCGGCGACACCGCGCAGCATGCCCACGGCCTTGGCCTCGTCGGGTTCGTGGATCTGGACCAGCTGGAAGCGCCGCGTCAGCGCCGGGTCCTTCTCGATGTACTTCTTGTACTCGGCCCAGGTGGTGGCCCCGATGGTGCGCAACTGGCCCCGAGCCAGGGCCGGCTTGAGCAGGTTGGCGGCGTCACCGGTGCCGGCCTGCCCGCCGGCCCCGACCAGGGTGTGCACCTCGTCGATGAAGAGCACGATGGGCACGGTGCTGGACTGCACCTCGTCGAGCAGGCCGCGCAGGCGGTTCTCGAACTCTCCTTTCATGCTGGCGCCGGCCTGCAACAGGCCCACGTCCAGCACCCGCAGTTGCACCGAACGCAGCGGCGGCGGGACCTCGCCTGCCGCGATGCGCAGGGCCAGGCCCTCGACCACGGCGGTCTTGCCGACGCCGGCCTCACCGATCAGGATGGGGTTGTTCTGGCGCCGCCGCAGCAGGATGTCGACCATCTGCCGCACCTCCTCGTCGCGCCCGCTGACCGGATCCAGCGCGCCCTGACGGGCCTGGGCGGTCAGGTCGGTGGTGTAGCGCTCGATCGCCTGCTGCGGCCCGCCCTGCACAGGCAGCGCCCCGCTGGCCTCGCCCGGCGCGCCCTGCCCGCCCGTGCCGTCGGCTGCCTGCAGCCTCGACTCGGGTGAATCGGGCAGCAGGCTGGCAAAGCTGTCGCTGAGCGCGGGCTCGCCGAGACGGGCGAATTCGCCCGAGATCGCGTGCAGTTCGTTGGCCAGCGCCCGGGTCCGCAACATGGCCGAAAGCCAGCAGGCGCTGCGGATCTGGGACTGCCCGTACATCAGCGTGGCATAGACCCAGGCGCGTTCGATGCTGGACTCGATCTGCGCTGAGAAGTCGCTGATGGCGCTGGCACCGCGCGGCAGCCTGTCCAGGCTGCGCACCACGTCGGCGCTGAGGCGGGCCGCATCGAGGCCGAAGTGGCGGCTGATGCGCAGCAGGTCGGAGTCGTTCTCCTGCAACAGCTGGTGCAGCCAGTGCACCAGCTCCACATAGGGGTTCCCGCGCAGCTTGCAGAAGACAGTCGCGCTCTCGAGCGACTTGAACAGCAACGGGTTGAGCTTGCCGAAAAGGGCAGCGCGACTGATTTCGGACATGGGACCTCGCTAGATTCGATCGGTGGAAGTGGGATGGGGGTCGGCGGCCTGGCCCCGCACCGGCCGGCCCCGACGGCTCAGCCAGGCTTCGGGGTCGAGCCGGTAATCGCAGGCGTCGCTGCTGCGGCGCGCGCTGTGCAGCCAGGTGGTCAGGCCCAGGCGGCCCTGGCCGCCCAACTGCGCTGTGGGCACCTCGGTGCGGCGCAGCACCAGTTCGTAGTCCCAGGCGTACTCGATGCCGAAGAAGTTGCGCACCCAATCGATCAGGGGGGCAAAGGCAGTGCCGCCGTTCAGAAAGCGTTCGTACTCGGCCAGGCCCAGCGGCCCGATGCGCAGTCGGAACTTGCCCTGCGCATCGGGCACGCGGGCGCCCAGCACCGCATCGCGGCCCAGCTGTGAATTGCCGGCGTGGCGGCGCAGGCGGGTCTGCTGGCCGGGCGCCAGTTCGAGGTGGTGCAGGCAGAACTCGATCAGGCGCACCGGCACGCGGAAGAAGGCCTCGAGCGAGCGCTCCAGGCCCTCCGGGTTGCGGCTCCAGCGGCTGAGGTGACCGGCCATGAGTCGCTTGGCGGGATCGGGCACCGCGTCTCGCCGCAGCATGGACGCCTCGCCCAGACCGATCAGGCTGCCCAGATGGCGGCCGAACAGGTCGTCATCCGGGCGGTCCAGCGAGGCCACGGGCTGGGTGTCGGACCAGGCCCGGAACAGCAGCAGCAGCAGACGATGGTGGAAGATGTCCGAGAAGCGGGCCAGCGTGGCGTCATCGTGCTGCCGCAGACGCTCACGCACATACTCGGTCAGATGGGTCGGCAGCGGGCCGTTGGGACCGTACAGGCCGAAATTCCAGACCGTGATGCGTTCGGGCTGCGCCGGTCCTGCCGGCAGGACCTCGGCCAGGGTGGCCGGCGCGAAGGCCAGCGACGGGTCCTGCCCCAGGCGCAGCACTTCGCTGTGCGGCCGCGGCGCCCGTCCGAGCCGTGGCTGCTCGGGGTGCAGGGCCTGCAGGCTGCGCAGGGCGAAGAACAGATCGAACTGATGGCAGTCGGCCTGCAGCCGGGACCAGAAGGCCTGGACCCGCGGCGGCCGGCCGGCAGCGGCCGAGGTGTCGGTCGCGTTCATGCCACCGGCCTCTGCCCAGGCCGGACCTGCCAGCGCCCGATGGCCCCCCGCTGGCGCGACACCAGCGCCAGCTCGGTGAAGCTGTTCACCCCGACATGGCGGGCCAGGAAACGCTCGAGCACCGCCATCAGGGGCCAGGGGCTGACGCCGGCAAAGGGGGCTTCATCCACCTGGACCGCCACGCCCACGCCCCGTCCGTAGACCAGTTGCGGGCACTGCGGCAGGCGCCGGGTGATGGGCGCCAGCGACAGGCTCCTGAGGCCGGCCACCTGTCCCGCCAGGTCCTGGTCGCCCAAGGCCAGGTACAGGCCCAGCAGGTCGCGCAGCGTGCCGGCGCCCTCCTCGTCCGAGCGGTCGCTGAGGGCCAGGTAGTTGAGGGACAGGTGCGAGATCAACCGCCAGGTGACCTCGTTCTCGGCCAGGCTGGCCACCGGCCGGGACGGGCCGGCCACGGTGCGGATGCTCGCCACGGGCACCGATTCCAGGGCATTGAAGTCCCCGCCGGGCTGCTGCACCGCCATCAGCAGGGGCAGATCGCGGTTGGTGCACAGGGTGCGCACCGACAGCTGGCGCAGCCCGTCGGAGAACGGCGCCTCGCGCTGATCCACCAGGGACAGGAAGACCTCGCTGCCCAGGTACTGGCTGCGCGGCCCGAAGCGGGTGGCCTGCTCGGAGAACAGGCGCGGCTCGCGTCGCAGCGCGAAATAGGCCTGCTCGTCGCTGCGCAGGCCATGGACGGCGGTGTAGAGCGGCAGGAACTCTCGGTCGCCGGACGGCCCTTCGCCATGGCCGGTGACGCGGGTCACGCCGTAGACCTCGAAGTCGCGCGGGCGGCTTCGGTCCGGCACCACGTGGTATTCATGCACCTGGGTGCTCAGGTGGATGCGGTCGGCGGGGCGCTCGAACAGGTTCACCGCCGGCACGCAGTGCAGCAGGAAGCGCTGCGCATCGACCTGGGGCTCCAGGCCGGGCTCGCTGCGCGACAGCAGCAGGGTGATGGCCAGTTCGCGCCCGGGGGCCTGCGCCAGGGAAGAAGCCAGGCCATTGATCGAGAAGAAACGGAAGCGCGCCGGAAAGGCAAAGTACTCGTGCAGCAGGCGATGCCCCTGGAAGGCGCGGTTCGAATACGGCAGCAGGGCCTGCTCGGGCTCGTAGCCTTCGGCGCGCAGCGCCGAAGGCGGCAACTGGGCCCAGATCCGCGAAGGGTCTTGCGCATCGTGCACCACGATGCCGGTGAGCGAACCGTGCAGCAGCTCCTGCAGGCGCGAGGCCACCGCATCGCTGGCGCTGATGAAGAACACCAGGCGGTCCAGCCCGATCTGGCGCCAGGCCAGTCCGCCGGTGCAGGCCAGCGTCAGGCGCAGATGGCCTTCCGGTTCCTGAGGCAGGTTCAACCGCGCCACCGGCAGGTCCAGGGGCGGACCCCCGAGCCGGGCGGCGCCGAGCTCAATGGGCCACAGCACCAGTTCATGGCCGGTGCGGAAATCGCAGGCGGATTGGTCCTCATCGCCCTTGCGGGTGCGGATCACGCTGCCCGCCGGCAGACGGTGGCCTTCGGCCAGACGGCCTTCGTGCGCACTGGGCTCCAGGCAGACCACCACCATGGCCGGCGTGGGGGCCAGGTAGTGCGGGCAGACCATCTCGAGAATGCGCTGGGACAGGCGAGGAAACTCCGCATCCATCTTCATGCGGATGCGTGCGGTCAAAAAGCTGAAGCCTTCCAGCAGGCGTTCGACATAGGGGTCGGCCACCTCCATCTCGCGCAGCGACAGGCGCCCCGCCACCTTGGGGAAGGCCGCGGCGAACTCCGCGCCCAGTTCGCGCAGGTAGGCCAGTTCCTGGTTGTAGTACTCGACCAGACGGGGGTTCATGCGGGCAGGATCTCCAGGAGGGGGTCAGGGTTTGAGGTCGGACAGCTGCACCTGTCC
>JAFAMV010000007.1 GCA_019233055.1 Curvibacter sp. | reverse complement strand
ATCGCCGCCGGGACGCCGTCATGCTGAGCCCGGGACAGGCTGTCGTCGTCCTGGGTGCCGGCCCCATCGGTCGACTGCTGGCGCTGCAACTGGCCCGTCAGGGGCACCCGGTCGAATTGCATGATGCCGGCAGTCCGGATGCAGACGGCGCCGCTGCACGCGTGGCTGCGGCCATGCTGGCACCGCTGGCCGAATCGGCGGTCACTGAGACGAATGTGGTGCGCATGGGCCAGCACGGGCTGACTCGATGGCCCGAGCTGCTGGCCAGCCTGGCGCTGCCGGTGTTCTTCCAGCGCGAGGGCACCCTGATCCTCTGGCACCGGCAGGATCGCCCGGACGCCCTGCGCTTCGAGAACATCCTGCACTCGACCACCACCAGGATCCCCGACCTGCCCGCCGCGCAGCCCCTTGACGGGACCCGCATCACGGCGCTCGAACCGGCCCTGGCCGACCGTTTCCACCAGGGCCTGTACCTTCCCGGCGAGGGGCAGTTGGACAACCGTGCACTGCTGGGAGCTTTACTGCATGAGCTGCAGACCCTGAAGGTGCAACTGCACTGGCACAGCCCGCAGGACCCGGCGACCTTCGCCGCCGATGGCGCCCGTTTCGTTCTCGACTGCCGCGGCATCGGGGCCCGGGGCCAGTGGCCGGAACTCCGGGCCGTGCGCGGCGAGGTGGTGCGACTGCACGCACCCGACGTCCACCTGAGCCGCCCGACACGCCTGATCCACCCGCGCTATCCGATCTACATCGCCCCCAAGCCGGACCATGTCTTCGTCATCGGTGCCACCGAGATCGAAACCGAAGACTTCAGCCCCGCCAGCGTGCGCTCGACGCTGGAGCTGCTCAGCGCCGCCTACACGGTGCACCCCGGCTTCGGCGAGGCCCGCATCCTGGAGCTCTGCACCCAATGCCGCCCGACCCTGCCGGACAACCTGCCCGCCCTGCGGCGGGTCGCCCCCCATGTGGTCCAGGTCAACGGCCTGTATCGTCATGGCTTCATGATCGCCCCGGCGATCGCCGACGCCGCCATCGACTGGCTCTGCCATGACGACCTGGGCCTGGCCCAGCGGCTGGCCATCGCCGTCCAGACCGGTTGACCGCAGCGCGCCAGAGAACCGACCCCATGCCCATGAATGTCCTGATCAATCTGAAGCCGCTCGAACTGCCCGAAGGCGCCCACCTGGCCGACGCCCTGGCCGCCCTCTCCTTCACCCCGCCTTTTGCGGTCGCGGTCAACACCCGCTTCATTCCGCGCGATGCATATGCGCACACGCCCTTGAAGGCCGAGGATCGCATCGAAGTCATTGCACCGGTCACCGGAGGTTGAACCATGGAACGCCCTGCCCCCCATTCCCCGAACCCGGCACCGGCCGACCCCCTGGTCCTGTATGGCCAGGCCTTCGAAAGCCGCCTGCTGCTGGGCACGGCACGCTACCCCTCGCCTGCCACACTGGAGGCGGCGGTGCGCTGCGCACGACCGGCCATGTTGACCGCCTCGCTGCGACGCCAGTCGGCCAGCCAGGGCGGCGCAGGCGCCGAGGGCATGCAAGACAACGCCTTCTGGTCCCTGTTGCAACGCCTTGGTGTGCCGGTGCTGCCCAACACCGCCGGCTGCCACTCCGCCCAGGAAGCCATCGCCACCGCGCAGATGGCACGCGAGGTCTTTGCCACCGACTGGATCAAGCTGGAACTGATCGGCGACGACTACACCCTGCAGCCCGACACACTGAACCTGGTCGCCGTGGCCGACACCCTGATCCGTGACGGCTTCAAGGTCCTGCCCTATTGCACCGATGATCTGGTGCTGTGCCAACGCCTGGTCGACGTCGGTTGCGAGGCCGTCATGCCCTGGGCCGCACCGATCGGCACCGGCAAGGGCCCGATCAATCCCTACGCGCTGCAGACGCTGCGCGAACGACTGACCGTGCCCCTCATCGTCGATGCCGGCCTGGGACGCCCTTCGCACGCCTGCACCGTGATGGAATGGGGTTTCGACGCCGTGCTCCTCAACACCGCCGTGGCACTGGCCACCGACCCGGTCGCGATGGCCGATGCCTTCGCCCATTCGGTGCAGGCCGGTCGCCTGGCCTGGCGAGCCGGAGCCATGACCGAACAGAGCAGCGCCCAACCCAGCACCCCCGTGCTCGGCACCCCTTTCTGGCACCATGCGTGAGCCCATGAGCACCTCCACCACCCCCTCCCTGCGCGAGCACGCCCTGGCCATCGTGGCCAGGCACCAGCCACGTTTCGGCGGCCACGGCGAACTGCCCCACCAGGCCCCTGCGGGCCCGTTCGCCTATGGTGCCGCCTGGCTGGCCTGCAAGGCGCTGGGCTTCATCGACATCGACGCCGACTGCCTGGCCTCGGCCTGGTCGCGCCGCGCCGAGCGCTGCGGACGCAACGATCTGCTTGACTGGCCGGACGAACCTGTCGATTTCGGCTTCAACGATCCGGCGGCGCAAGCCGAGGGCTTTGCCCCCTGCCCGCCCTCGCTGGGCCTGTACGTCGTGGCCCCCAGTGCCGACTGGGTTGGCAGGCTGGCGCGCCTGGGGGTCCCCACGGTGCAGCTGCGCTTCAAGTCGGCCGATCCGCAGGCTGTGCGGCACGAGGTGAAGGCGGCCATCGAGGCGGTGCGCGGCACCGACGCCCGCCTGTTCATCAATGACCATTGGCAGATCGCCGTCGAAGAAGGCGCCTGGGGTGTTCACCTGGGCCAGGAAGACCTGGACGTCGCCGATGTCGAACCGCTGCGCCGCGCCGGCATCCGGCTGGGGGTCAGCACCCACGGCTACGCCGAGATGTTGCGCGCGCACCGGGTCCGCCCGAGCTATATCGCCATGGGCGCGGTCTACCCGACCACACTCAAGGCCATGGCCACCGCCCCCCAGGGGATTGCCCGGCTGCAGGCCTACACCGCGCTGATGCTCAAACTCACCCCACCCTGCCCTCTGGTGGCCATCGGCGGCATCGACCGCGACCGGTTGCCCGAAGTGCTGGACAGCGGCGTGGGCAGCGTGGCGGTGGTGCGCGCCGTGCTGGCCGCCGCCGACCCCGAGGCCGAAGTCCGCCATTTCATGGCGGCGCTGGCAGAGCGGCCGCTGCAGGGACGTTGAACTCATCGCCAACAAATCCCGGCTTTCTTTTCAAACACCTTATTTTGTGTATATAATTTAAGTCTTGTTCCTCGATAGCTCAGTCGGTAGAGCGCCGGACTGTTAATCCGTAGGTCCCTGGTTCGAGCCCAGGTCGAGGAGCCAAGATATTCATAAAAACCCGTGGCCATGTGCCACGGGTCCATCACCGACATTCCTCGATAGCTCAGTCGGTAGAGCGCCGGACTGTTAATCCGTAGGTCCCTGGTTCGAGCCCAGGTCGAGGAGCCAATCATTTGGCCAACCATCAAAGGCTTGCACGCGAGTGCAAGCCTTTTTCTTTTTGCTTTCCCATTCAGCGACCGGGCTTTGACACCCAGGCGCCAAAGTCTGAGACTGGCGCCCCACCGAAGCAAATGGCCAGCAAGATCGAGGTCAAGGATCTAGGACCTGGGTCATGCACCCAAGGGAAAGAAGATGAAGAAGGAACTGATCACCAAGCTCCACAAGACCTTCGAGGACTGCGCGCGCCAGAAGGATGGCGTGGAGTTCTGGCTGGCACGCGAGCTGCAGGATCTGCTGGGCTACAAGGAGTGGCGCAACTTCGGGCAGGTCATCGACAAGGCCAGGATCGCTTGCCAGAACGCAGTGCAACCGGTGGCCGACCATTTTGTTGACGTCAACAAAATGGTCGAGATCGGTTCCCAGGCCGAGCGCCCGGTGGAGGACATCGCCCTCACGCGCTACGCCTGCTACTTGATCGCGCAGAACGGCGACCCGCGCAAGGATGCCATTGCCTTCGCGATGACCTACTTCGCGGTGCAGACGCGCAAGCAGGAGCTGATCGAGACCCGCATCGCCGAGTGGGAGCGGCTGCAGGCCCGCGAGAAGCTCGCGGTATCGCAGAAGGAGCTGTCCGGCGTGCTGTAAGAGCACGGCATCGACAGCCAGGGCTTTGGCCGCATCTTGAGCAAGGGCGACGCGGCCCTGTTCGGTGGCCTGAGCACCCAGACCATGAAGGACCGGCTGGCCGTGCCGGACGGCCGGCCGCTGGCCGACTTCCTGCCCACCATCACGATCAAGGCGAAGGACTTCGCCAACGAGATCACCAACACCCAGGTAAAGCAGCGCGACCTGCACGGCGAGCCCAGCATCACCCACGAGCACATCAAGAATAACCACGACGTGCGCAAGCTCCTGACCGACCGCGACATCGTGCCAGAGCAACTGCCGGCCGCCGAGGACGTGAAGAAGCTGGAGCGGCGCCTAAAGTCCGAGGCCAAGAAGCTGCCGAAGCAGACCTCCAAGCTGGCCGGCCCCAAGAAGTGACGGCCCGCAACCTGAAGCCCCTGCCCCATGAGCACACTCAAGATCAGTGAAGCCGGCAGCGTCCAGTTTCCGATGGTGGAGCACGCGGTCAGGATCGGCTGGACGCCGCCGACGCCGCAAGAGGCACGGTACCGGCGCAGCGGCGAGGCTTGCTGCTTCGTGCGCGGCACGCTGGCCCACAAGCTGGCGGATTGGCCTGACGTTCCGGTTTCAATCCAACCTGCGGGACCACTTCTTCGCGTCGATCGATGCCCTGAGCACGACCGCCTCGTACACGCAGTGGGTCAACAATGGGGTCACCCGGACCAAGGTCTTCGTCCAGAACACCAAGCGATACGAAGCCGAGGGCTTGCCGCTCAAGGCAGAAGGCGAAGGGGCGATCAAGAAGCTCTTTCGCCTTTGAAGCCCTGCCAGTCAAGAACCCCTTCCAATATCGTACGTTAGCCGCTCGCTTTCGCGTCCGCCAGGTCGGCCGTCATCATTGTGCTGATTGCAACCGACGAAGCGCCTTCGCCGACGACAACGGCGCAGACCGAGGCGGCCCACGGCGCATTGGCAAGGCACTGACAAGGCCCGGCCCTTATGCAGGCCACCCGCCGGGCGCGAACGCTCAGAGCAGTGGCATGGGCCCGGTGTCGCCGGGCACCCGCGCCGGGAAGTGGATTTCAAACATCGCGCCGCCGCCGTCCATGTTGCGGGCCCAGATGCGACCACCATGCGCCTCGACGATCTTGCGGCAGATCGCCAGACCCAGACCTGTGCCCCCGGCGCCATCCTTGGTCTTGGTCGACTGCACAAAGGCCTCGAAGATCTTTTCGGTCTCGGCCTCGGGGATCCCCGGGCCGTAGTCGCGCACCGTGATGCTGATCTCGGCCGCCGGCAGCATGCAGGCTTCGACCTCGATGACCTGTTCCGGCGGCGAGAATTTCACGGCATTGGCGATCACATTGCGGATGACCTGCTGGAACCGCATCGGGTCCGCCTTGGCCAACAGCGGCAGATCCGGCAGTTCGAGCGACAGATTCAGATGCTTGCGGGCCAACAGCGGCCCCAATTCACGCACCACCGCGCGGATCAGACCGCGCAGATCCACGCTTTCAAGATGGAAGGTGCCGACGGTGCTTTCAATCTTCGAGACATCGAGCAGGTCATTGACCAAGGCCAGCATGCGCTGGCCGGAGGCATTGATGTCCTGGAACATGCCCGTGATGCGCTCGCTGCCACCACCTCGCACCACACCCAGCTCTGAGAAGCCGATGATCGACTGCAATGGGGTGCGCAGTTCATGGCTGATGTTCGCCACAAACTCGGATTTGGAGCGCGACGCCTCCTCCGCCACGTCCCGGGCTTCACGGATGGCACGCTCAGCCTCGCGGAACTCGGTCACGTCCGTGAGCACGGTCAGGATGCCAAGCAGGACACCGCTCTCGCTGGGTACCACGACCTTGCTGATCAGTGCGTCGCGCAGGCTGTGGTCGTGGCGGCTGATCCGCGCCTCGAAGCGGACTTCGCCGCCATCGCGCATCAATTGACGTTCCGCCTGCTCGTTGAGTGACGCCTCGGGGGCCGGCAGGCATTCAACCAGACGCTTGCCGATGACATCCCCCCGGTCCAGGCCCTTGAACTGCTCCCATGCCTTGTTGAC
The DNA here is from genome assembly GCA_019233055.1 of Curvibacter sp. Lineage (GTDB taxonomy): Bacteria > Pseudomonadota > Gammaproteobacteria > Burkholderiales > Burkholderiaceae_C > Curvibacter. The sequence goes on along the minus strand of JAFAMV010000007.1, from coordinate 8,032 downwards.
CATCACCAGGCGCCCCGCGTCGTCGGACATGCAGGTCGGCTGAGGGCTGATTTCAAGCATCAGGCCGATCAAGGAAAGTTGCATCTGCAACTGCTGTTGGGTCTCCAGCAATTCGGTGATGTCCACCGCACTGCCGGCAAAGGCGGTCACCTGCCCATCGACCAGCAAGGGCACGATGGCCACTTCGAAATGGAGGATCCGGCCTTCCGCATCGCGTGCAAAGGCCCGGCAATGCCGCACCCCGTCGCGGGAATCGAGGGCGAACAGCACACTGCGGTCGGCAGGTTTCTCGGGCACCAGCACATCGAAGACGCCGCGACCCAGGATCTGATCGGACTCCGCGCCCAACACCGCCGACCAACGGGCATTGACGTAGGTGACCGACCCCGATGCATCGGTGCGGAAGATCAGTTCCTGCAGGCTGCGCAGCAGCACGCTCAACTCGCGCTCGCTGCGCACCACCTGATCGCGCGCCCGATCCATCAGGTGCCTGGAGCGCTCGCGCACGGTCAGGCTGCGGTAGAGCATCACGGCCATAGCGAGCAGCATGACCACCACCACCAGGCCCGAGATCAGCACCGGCCGGGCGCGATTGAACCACCGACGGGTGGAGGCCGACTGCGGACGCTCAACCATCACCACGAAAGGCCAGGCACGGGAAGCCCGGTACGCCACCAGGACCTCTTCGCCGACCACCGAGCGGTCGACATAGGTGCCATGTTCGAGTGCCAGTCGCCGGTCCCGGATGAGGCTGTGCCCCTTGAGGTTGCGTTCGGGAGCGGCCACCATGTCCACGCTGCTGGTGAGCACCTCGCCCGAATACCTGGCCAGCGTGATGATCAGGCCGTTCTCGGCGGTCGCCTGCCGCTGGAAGTTGACGATCACATCCGGATTGATCAGGGCCACCGCCAAGGCCGGCTGTCCGTTCTTCAGGGCAAAACAATAGCTCATGGGAATGAGGTTGACGCCGGGCCTCGACTGGTCACGCGCGACCCCTCGCTCCAGATCCGCCAGCCCCCGGCCCCGCTGCAGATTGCCCAACAGGGACTGGCCCTTGGCCGGACGCGGCCCCAGTCGATCGAGATCGATCTGACGGCCAACATCGTCTCCCGAAGAACCCACCAGAACCACGCCCTGCGGATCCAGGATCGCAAATGATCGGACGAATGGAATCCCCGTCAGCACCTGGGCCATCTGCCGCCCCATGCCGGCCAGTTCCTGCATCGAATCCTGCGCCGCCACCGACTCGGCCAGAGAGGCCGCCACGACCGACACGGCATCGAAGGAACGGCTGGCATGGTCTTCGAAGATGCGGGCATACAGCTCCTCTTGCTGCATGTCCTGCTCGACCACCAGTTGCTGTCCACGCCAGGACATCCATCCGATGGTGAGCAACAGCAGCAAGGCCAGCAGGATGCCGGCAAACAGGGCGGTCTGACTGTTCAGCCAGGCAGCGCCACCCGGCCTGCTGGAATGGGGTTTGCGCTGCGCTTCCAATCCAGCCCCTGACGTCAGTCGCCCACGACGATGGCATCCAGGCCATGCCGCCGCGCAATCTCGACCAGACGACCATCCTTCTGCACACGTGCATCGAAGGCATCGACAACCTCGAACCAGGCGTCATCACCCGGCTTCACGGCATGGCCGTAGGGCAATACATGGAACGGAACGGGGGGGGCGATGAGGGTGGCCCAATCGGCGTTGTCGAGCAGGCGCCGGCTGTAGGGGTAGTCGGTCATGAACACGTCGATGCGCCCGGCCTCCAATTCGCGCTCCCGGGTCAGTGGCGGCTGCACGCTCACCAGTCGGGCCTGTTTCAAGGCGGCAGCCATGACGGGCTCCATGAAGGTCCCCGGCTGCACACCGACCAGCACCCCAGGCTTGTCGATGTCCGACCATTGCCGCACCACCGCGCTGCTGCGGGTGGTCACCGCATAGATGTCGCTTTGCAGATACACCCGCGCAAAGCGCAACACCTTGGTTCGCGCGGGCAGCATGGCGATGGCGAACATGCCCACATCGCAACGATTCTCAAGCAGATCGGACTGCAAGGTGGGGAAGCTCGAAGGCACGAATTCGATCCGCAGACCCAGGTCATGGCCCAGCGCCTTGGCCAGATCGATGTCCAGGCCCTCCAGTTGCTGGGTCCTCGGATTGCGGTAGGAAATCCCGTAGTAGTCGGGCCAGATGCAAACACGGACGGTCTTGCTGGCCTGCACCCTGGTCAATACCTCACCTGCAGGACAACCGCACGACACCAGCATCAGGGCGAGCAGCCACAGCCCCCCGCGGGCTCGACACCAGCGCACAAACGGGTTCAGCACGGGCCCTCCGGAATCCCCAGGCCATCGGGACATCGTGTCATCAGGGCTCCCCTGTTCCCTCTTCGAGCCGGTGGATGGTTTCGATCAGCTGCAGGAGGCTGAAAGGCTTGATGAGGTATTCATCAGCCCCTGCCGCAAACCCGGCTGCCCGGTCCTCGCTCTGGCCCCTGGCGGTCAACAGAATGACCTTGGCATGCCGCAAGGCGACGTTCGCACGGATCCTGCGACAGACCTCGAGACCATCCAGTCCTCCGGGCATCATCACGTCCAGCAGCACCAGGTCGGGTTGCAGTTCTTCGGCCAGGCGCAGTGCATCCGAGCCATCGGTGGCCTCGAAGATTTCGTAGGCCACAAACTCCATCGTCATGCGCAGGAGTTTGCGAATGTCGGCATGATCGTCGACGATAAGGATTTTTTTCATGACACAACCTCGCGATAATTCATTCAACCAGCCTGGCGGATGATTTTTGAACGGATAAGCATATCATAAAAATTATTTTTATCATTTGTCAAGTCTTTTCCAAACCATTCATGCCAAAATACGCGGAATCATGAATCCAGAAGACCAATCCACGCGCGATCACTACACCACCCTCGAAGTTGCCGGCCTGCTGGGCATGGCCGTCCGCTCGGTTCAACTGATGGTTGACCGCGAGGAACTGGAGGCCTGGAAGACACCTGGGGGACACCGCAGAATCTCCAGAACCTCGGTGGAACGCTGGATCGCCTCCCGCAAACCCGCCGGAAGCGGCCATGAGCGCCAGTCCGGACCTTCCAGCAGCCCCCGGCCTGCCAGTCCGGCCGCCGGAGCCCCCCGACTGTTGCTGATTGAAGACAGCACCCATTTCCAGAATCTGGTCTCCCTGCTGGTCCGCCAGCATTTCCCGGGGATCGAGCTGCGGGTGGCCGATGACGGCATCGCGGGCCTGGCCACCTACGGGCAGTTCCAGCCGGACATCCTCATTGTCGACATCCTGCTGCCCGGCATCGATGGCCCGACCCTGATCACCAGCCTGCGTTCGCACCCCCAGTTTGCACGCAGCCAGTTGATCGTGATCACCTCGCTGGACGAGGCCCAACGCGCGCCCTATGCCTTTGCGCTCAAGGGCGTGCGCGTGATCCACAAGCCCCGGCTTGCCGTCGAACTGCCCGCCCTGCTGGGCCAGATCGTCCATCCGGTGAGCCAACCCACTCCTTGAAACGCATGCCCCGGATCCTGCTCATAGAAGACGACCCCTCGATCCGCCGATTCATCGAATTGGCTTTGGAGGATGTGGAGGCCGAGCTGTTGATGACCGACCACGTGAAAGGCGCCCTGAGCCTGCTTCAGGATGCCCCCGTGGACCTCATCCTGACCGACCTGATGCTCCCGGGTGAATCCGGCCTTGACCTGTTGCAACACCTTGCGGAGCATCCGGTGCTGCGCCGCGATGCGCGTGTCGTGGTGTTCAGCGCGGGGCTGAACCCCACCGTGCGGGCGCAACTGCAGGACTTCGGGGTCTGGAAGATGATGTCCAAACCCATCTCCGTGGTCGACCTGCTGGACTGCGTCGAGCAGGCGATCGGCGCCGCGGCGCAGGCGCCCGCCGCGCCCGAGCCGATGACGCAGGCCTCTGCCGAGGCCCTGCTCAGCGCCGATGAGCTCGAAGCCATCCAGGAGCACTTCAACGGCGACATCCCGTTCTTCCTGCTCTATCGGCAATCGTGCCTGCAGCAGTTCCCCAAGGACATCGACAAGGGCGACCAGGCCGCCGCCGAACAGGACCTGCAAGCCCTGCGCCGCCTGGGGCACAGCCTCAAGACCGTGCTGCTGACCCTGGCCCAGCACCAGGCCTGCAGCCAGGCCAAGACGCTGGAGACCGTGGCCCATGCGGGCGAGCCCTTCGCAGCACTGGAGCAGTGGGCCGTCTTGAAGCAGGCCCTGCAAGACATCGCCCCCCTGCCCCGCTTTCATTGACCCATGCGCCCCTGCGGGCCGCTGACGCCAGGAACAGGCCATGACACCGATCTCGCGTGAGCCGGTGCTGCCCTGGCTGCAACCGGGCCAACCCTTTCCGCCGGTCGAGCAGGCCTGGGGCCCGTCCACGGGTGCCTCTGGTCTGCTGGCCGCCGGTGCAGACCTGGAGCCGGCGACCTTGCAGGCCGCCTATCGCCAAGGCATCTTTCCGTGGTACAGCGAAGGTCAACCGATTCTGTGGTGGTCGCCCCAACCCCGCATGGTGCTGTCGCCGGGCCGGTTCCGCATGCACCGCAGCCTGCGCAAGAGCCTGCAGCGTTTTCTCGGCGACGCCCGCAACGAGATCCGCTTCGACAGCGCCTTCGAACAGGTGATCCGTCGCTGCTCAGGCACGAGGCGCCGGCACCAGGCCGGCACCTGGATCACCGAGGAGATGATCCAGGCCTATCTGCGACTTCACGCACTTGGCGTGGCCCACAGCGTCGAGACCTGGCTGGACGGTGAACTGGTGGCCGGACTCTACGGACTGTCGATCGGGCGTGCACTCTTTGGCGAATCCATGTTCACCCAGGTCAGCGACGGCTCCAAATGGGCCCTGTCGGCGCTGGTGGTCTTCGCCCTGGAGCACCGCATCGAGATGATCGACTGCCAGCAGAACACAGCGCACCTGGCTTCACTGGGTGGACAGGAGATCCCCCGCCGCGAATTCAGTGCCTGGCTGGCGAAGGCCACGACCGAGCCCACGCCACGCTGGGAATTTAATTCCGTATACTGGAAACATGTCAGCCGGCTCGGGTGAAGCCCCATGACCCAACTCAACGATCTGCCGCTTCAGGCCCTGCAGTTTTACGCAACGGCCCCCTACCCCTGCAGTTACCTGCCAGAACGCCAGGCCCGCTCTCAGGTGGCCACGCCCGGGCATCTGATCCACAACAGCACCTATTCCGAGCTGGTGTCGGCGGGCTTCCGCCGCAGCGGCATGTTCACCTACCGCCCCTATTGCGACGGCTGCCAGGAATGCAAGCCGCTGCGCGTCGTCACCGCCGGGTTCAAGCCGTCACGCAGCCAGAAGCGGGCCTGGAAGCTGCATGCCGGACTGGAAAGCCGGGCCCTGAAACTCTGCTTCACGACCGAACACTACGAGCTGTACCTGCGCTACCAGCATGGACGCCACGCCGGTGGCGGCATGGACCACGACAGCATCGACCAATACACCCAATTCCTGCTGCAAAGCAGGGTGAATTCGCGCCTGGTCGAATTCCGGGATCCACCCACCGAGGCGCACTGTCCTGGCACCTTGCGCATGGTCAGCATCCTGGATGTGCTGGATGACGGCCTGTCGGCCGTCTACACCTTCTACGACCCGGCCCTGGCAGGCAGCCTGGGCACCTACGGCGTCCTCTGGCAACTGGAACAGGCGCGCCAGATGGAACTGCCCTATGTGTACCTGGGCTATTGGATCGCCGGCAGCCAGAAAATGAACTACAAGGCACGGTTCACCCCCCATCAGGTTCTGGTCAACCACCAGTGGGTGACGCAGGACGGCACCTGAAGATCCTCCTGCATTTTTCACAGAGTAAAATGCAGGAATTCCAATCAGTTTGCAATGCGAAAAAGAGATATCACCCAGCCCAGCACGCCCAGCATCCAGGTCATTGAGCGGATGTTTGCGCTCATCGATGTCCTGGCGTCGCGCGAGGAAGCCATCTCCCTCAAGGAGATCAGCGAACGCACCGGTCTGCACCCTTCGACCACGCACCGCATTCTCAACGACCTGGCGACAGGCCGCTTCGTCGACCGGCCCGAAGCCGGCAACTACCGCCTTGGCATGCGCCTGCTCGAGCTGGGCAACCTGGTCAAGGCACGCCTGAGCGTGCGCGATGCCGCCATGGGCCCGATGCGGGAGCTGCACAAGCTGATCCAGCAGCCGGTGAACCTCAGCATGCGCCAGGGCGACGAAATCGTCTACGTCGAGCGGGCCTACAGCGAGCGTTCGGGCATGCAGGTGGTCCGGGCCATCGGTGGTCGAGCCCCTTTGCACCTGACCTCCGTCGGCAAGCTGTTCCTGGCCGCCGACGACCCTCAGAAGGTGCGCACCTACGCCACCCGCACCGGCCTGTCCGGCCATACGCGCAACAGCATCACCCAACTCTCGGTGCTCGAACGTGAGCTGTCGAAGGCGCGGCAATATGGCATTGCCCGCGACAACGAAGAGCTTGAGCTCGGGGTCCGCTGCATGGCGGCGGGCATCCACGACGACCAGGGCAAGCTGGTGGCCGGCCTGTCCATCTCGGCACCCGCCGACCGCCTCGATGAGAACTGGTTGCCCAAACTCGAGGCGACGGCCCATGAGATCTCGCAGGCCCTGGGCTACAAAGCCCCACAGGCGGCGACCTGAGTCGCCCGGCGGACGGCCGCCACCAGGCCCGTCTGGGTCCACCCATGAAAAAAGGAGGTGTCTCGCGACACCTCCTTTTTTTTGCAAGCCGGCCCCGTCGGGGCGCCGCAGCATCAGATCTTCCACTTCTCAAGCAGTTTTTCAGGCCGCATATTGTCGTAGCCTTCAAAAGGTTGATGAATCCACGGATTGGTGGGCAGGTATTCGACCGAATAGTCCGGCGTGAAGATCGACACCTGTTTCGTCCAGATCACCGCGCTTCGCAGTTCGGTGATCGGCGAATAATTGGTCTTCAGCATTTTGATGACCGCATTCAGGGTATGGCCGGAATCGGCCAGATCGTCCACCAGCAGGACCCGGCCGGCGATCTCGCCCTTCGGTGTGGTGATGAAGCGGGCGATGTCCAGATGCCCCTGCACCGTCCCGGCTTCTGCACGGTAGGAACTGGTCGACATGATGGCCAAGGGCTTGTCGAAGATACGGCTCAGGATGTCGCCCGGCCGCATGCCGCCACGGGCCAGGCAGAGAATGGTGTCGAACTCCCAACCTGACTGGTGGATCTTGATCGCCAGTTTCTCAATCAGGCTGTGGTATTCGTCATAACTCACGTAGAGATGTTTGCCGTCTTCGGTCAGCATCCTGCAGCTCCAGAATCAAAAAGCTAAAAGCCCGTCACCGGACGGCGACGGGCCGATTATTCACAAAAATGTCAAAAAGACCAGATCAGTTTCAGGCCAGGTAGGGGTGGTGCATCATGATCGTGTGATCACGGTCCGGGCTGGTCGAAATCAGGTGGATGGGGACCCCGGTCACGTGCTCGATGCGCTGCAGGTAAAGCCGTGCATTGACCGGCAGCTGGTCATATTGGGTGACCCCCACCGTGCTCTGCGTCCAGCCTTCCAGGCTCTCGTAGATGGGCTTGCAGCGTGCGATCTCATCGGCCCCCATGGGCAGGATGTCGATGACTTCGCCATCGAGCTCATAGCCGGTGCACAGCTTGAGTTCGGGCAGGCCATCGAGCACGTCGAGCTTGGTGATGCACAGGCCGGTGAGGCCATTGACCTGGGCGCTGCGCTTGAGCAATGCGGCGTCGAACCAGCCGCAGCGGCGGCTTCGACCGGTGGTGACGCCCTTTTCGGCACCCACGGTGCTCATGTGCCAGCCCGGAGTGCCTTCCTTTTCCCATTCCAGCTCGGTCGGGAAGGGGCCACCACCGACGCGGGTGCAGTACGCCTTGGTGATGCCCAGGATGTAATGCAGCAGGCCGGGACCGACCCCTGAGCCTGCCGCGGCGTTGCCCGCCACGCAGTTGCTCGAGGTGACATAGGGGTAGGTGCCATGGTCGACGTCGAG
>JAFAMV010000242.1 GCA_019233055.1 Curvibacter sp. | reverse complement strand
GACGCTGCTCATGAAGATCAGGCCGCACAGATGCGACACCGCCCCGAGTCCGGCATTGGCCAAGGTCACCTTGCCCTTGTTGGCCTTGATGTAGGCCAGCAGCTCGGGCAGGGTCTTGGCCGGGAAGTCCTTGCGCGCCAGCAGCGTCATCGGCACGTTGGCCACCTGGCCGATGTACTCGAAGTCTTTCAGCGGATCGAAGCTCAGCTTCTTGTACAGCGCCGGGGCGGTCGACATGCCCATGTGGTGCAAGAAGATGGTGTAGCCGTCGGGCGTGGCCCGCGCCGTGCGGGCAGCCGCGATGGTGCCGCCCGCGCCGGCCGCGTTCTCGACCAGCACCGTCTGCCCCAGGGCCTTGCCCATCGGGATCGCGATCATGCGGGCCAGCACGTCGGTCGGCCCCCCCGCCGCAAAGGGCACCAGCATGGTGACCGGGTGATCTGGGAAGGTCGCCTGGGCCGAAGCCTGCACGGCACACGCCAGGCTCAGCACCGCCAGGGTGGATTGGATCAGCTTCTTGAAAGGTCGCATTTGTCTCGGTGTCCTGGTTGAAAGAAAGAAGGCACTGCACCAGCGCCGCAGTGCATAGCGCCTGCGGGATCACTGCCATCGTGAGGCCGATCCGGCATCGGCACACTCAGAACAATCCCGCATGATTCACGCATCGCCGACCACCGGTCCTGCCAGTGCGAGCAGGCGCCGGGCCTGGGCCTCGACCGGCGCATCGATGAGTCGCCCATCGAGCTGCAGGGCGCCCATGCCACGGTGCTCGACCTGGGTCACGGCCGCCAGCACGCGCCGCGCCCAGGCGAGTTCGGCCGGGCTGGGCGCCAGCCCCTGGTGCAGGGCGGGCAACTGGGCCGGGTGGATGCAGAGCTTGCCGGTGAAGCCGAACTGGCGGCTGCGCCGGGCATCGGCCAGCACCGCCCCGGCGTCATGGATGGCCAGGGTCACGCCGTCGACCGGCGAGGCCAGGCCCGCACAACGCGAGGCCAGCAACAGGGCCCAGCGCGCAGGCGCCCAGGCCGCATCGCTGTCGGCGGCGGGCAGGCCCAGGTCGAGCTGCAGATCGACCTGCCCGAGCACCAGGCGCAAGACCTGGGCCGAGGCCGCCAGGGCCTGCACCCCCTGGACCCCGGCGGCGGTCTCCACCAGCGGCAACAAGGGCAGGCCGGGGCAGGCCGCGGCCAGCCCTTGCAGGGTCTGTGTGCACTCGGCCTTGGGCAGGACCAGCCCGCCCAGACCCGGCCATGCGGCCAGGGCCTGCACATCGTCCTGGTGCCAGACGGTGCCCGCTGCATTGATGCGCACCAGCAGGCGGGCCCGTTCGGGGGCAGCCAGACCGGCCCATAGTGCGCTCAGGCTGGCCCGGGCCCCGGCCTTGGCCTCGGGGGCGACCGCATCTTCCAGGTCGACGATGACCGCGTCGGCGTCACTCGCCAGTGCCTTGCCGAGGCGCTCCGGGCGATCGCCGGGGACGAACAGGAAACTGCGGGCCCGCGCCAGATGCTGGGTGGACTGCGCCCGCCAGCACGCGCCGCTCATGCCCGGGTCTCCAGCAGGCGCCCCACCACCGGCCATTCGGCCACCTGCCAGAGGCGGTCGATCGCCTCCTGCATCTCGCCGGCTTCGGCCCCCTGGCTGAAGGCCGCCAGGCGCAGGGCCTTGGCAGTGATCTCATCGCGGCTCAGGGTGTTGCCGGGATCGCCCTTGGGCTCGTCGACCCGCCCTTCCAGCACCCGGCCATCGGTGGTGTGCACCACCACCTTGCCGATCCAGCGGCGCGGATAGGCCGCATCGACCTCCGGGTCCAGACTCATGCGCACGCGGCCGCAGAGGGCCTGGGTGGCCTCGCTGCGGAAATGCTGCTCGAACTCGGACAGGCCGGCATGGCCGAACTGGGCCACCAGGGCCAGCACGGTGCCCATGGAGAACTTGCTCTGGTGCACCGTCGAAGGGGCCGTCACCGGCCCCAGCACATCGATCGCCCCTTGATGGACCCGGGTCTCGACGGCGGCCAGATCATCGGCCCGCAGCCCGTGCTGCCGCATCACCGCCAGCAGGGCATCGGCGGCCGGATGGGTGTGGCGGCAACTGGCGTGGTATTTGAACGAGGTCTCGGCCGTCGCCCAGCGCTGACCCAGGCCGTCGCAGAGCCGCTGCGCATCGGCATCGCTGGACATGCCGGCCGCCATGCCCTGCGGGCCCTCCAGGATCTCGAGGGCGCCGGTGAAGCCGTCCTGCGCCAGATAGGCCGACATGAGACCGGCCGCCGCCGCATGCGCGGTGTGCAGCTGCTTGGAGTCGGCTGCGGTGCGCAGGAACTCCCACAGGCCGGCCGCCTGGGTGCCGGCCGATCCCAGCGCATGCTGCATCTGCGCCGCGTCCAGGCGCAGCAGATGCCCCGCCGCAGCCGCCGCGGCCAGGGTGCCGGCGGTGCCGGTGGTGTGGAACACCCGGTAGTGCGAGCGCCCGAGGAATTCGCCGACCCGGATGCCCACCTCATAGCCGACGACGGCAGCGCACAGCAGGTCCTTGCCGCTGCGGCCCAGGGCCTGGGCCACGGCCAGGGCCGCCGGGAACACCACCGTGGCCGGGTGGAAGACCGAACCGTTGTGCACATCGTCCTGCTCGGCCACATGCGAGGCCGCCGCATTGGCCATGGCGGCCAGATACGGGCTCAGCGCGGCCCGGCTGACGATCACCTCCGAAGGCCCTGCGGCCGCACCGCCGGCCATGAGGGTGGCAAAGCGCACGATGCTCTCCACCGGCCGGGTGCCGTGGCCCGCCACCGCCGAACCGAACCAGTCGACCCACAGGTCTTCGGTCTTGCGGACCACGGCGGGCGGCAGGTCGTCAAAACGCAGCTCGGCCGCAAAGCGGGCCAGACGGGCGGTGGGGCTGAGGCTCATGGGGTCTCCTGTTCTGTTCGGCAAGGCGGGCGCTGGCGCGCCCCGGGATCAGATGGCGCCGGCGTCGCGCAGGGCCGCCACCTGGGCTTCGCTGCGCCCGAGTCGGCGCAGGATGGCTTCGGTGTGCTCGCCGATGCGGGGCACCGGGTCCATGCGGTAGTCGAAACTGTCGTGCCGCCCGGGTGGCAGCAGCGCCGGGATGAGGCCGCCCGGCGAGGCCACCTCGCGCCAGCGCTCCCGCGCCTGCAGCTGGGGATGCGCCCACAGGCCCGCCATGTCGTTCATGCGGGCGTTGGCGATCTGGGCCTCATCGAGGCGGCCCAGCACCTCGGGGGTGCTCAGCTCGGCGAAGAGCGCCAGGATCAGGGCCTGGAGCGCCTCGCGGTGCTGGTTGCGCAGCGCATTGCTTTCGAACCGGGGGTCGGTGGCCAGTTCGGGGCGGCCCATCACCACCGCGCAGAAGGCCTTCCATTCGCGCTCGTTCTGGAGCCCCAACATGACCGTGCCGCCGTCACCGACCACAAACGGTCCGTAGGGGTAGATGGTGGCGTGCGCCGCCGCACTGCGCGGCGGCGGGCTGGCGCCGTCGAAGGCGTAGTACATCGGGTAGGACATCCACTCGCCCAGCGATTCGAGCATGGAGACATCGATGCGCCCCCCCTGTCCGGTGCGGCCGCGCTGCAGCAAGGCCGCCAGGATGCTCGAATAGGCGTACATGCCGGCCGCGATGTCGGCCACCGAGATGCCGGCCTTGCAGGGGTCTTCGGGGGTTCCGGTCACCGACAGAAAGCCGGCTTCGCTCTGGATCAGCAGGTCATAGGCCTTCTTGTCGCGGTAGGGCCCGTCGTCGCCATAGCCGGAGATGTCGCAGACGATGAGCCGGGGGTGCTCGTCCTTGAGGCTGTCATGGTCCAGCCCCATGCGCGCCGCCGCGCCGGGCGCCAGGTTCTGCACCAGGATGTCGGCCTCCTGCAGCAGTTCGCGCAGCACCTGCAAGGCCGCCGGCTGCTTGAGGTCGAGCGTCAGGCTTTCCTTGGACCGGTTGACCCAGACGAAATGCGAGGCTTCGCCATGCACGCGCCGGTCATAGGCGCGCGCAAAGTCACCCACGCCCGGCCGTTCGACCTTGATCACCCGGGCGCCGAGGTCGGCCAACTGGCGGGTGCAGAACGGGGCGGCGATGGCATGTTCGAGCGAGATGACGGTGATGCCGTCCAGGGGTCCGGGTCTCATGGGGGGCCTTGTCAGCAGAGGATCGGGGCGGGGGACTCAGAAGGAACGCGGCAGGCCCAGCAGGTGCTCGGCCACGTAGGAGAGGATCAGGTTGGTCGAGATCGGCGCCACCTGGTAGAGCCGGGTCTCGCGGAACTTGCGCTCCACGTCGTATTCGTGGGCGAAGCCGAAGCCGCCATGGAACTGGATGCAGGCATTGGCCGCCTCCCAGCTGGCCTTGGCCGCCAGGTACTTGGCCATATTGGCCTGCGCGCCGCAGGGCTGGCCGGCATCGAACAGCGAGCAGGCCTGGAAGCGCATGAGGTTGGCCGCCTCGACCTCGATATAGGCCTCGGCGATCGGAAACTGCACCCCCTGGTTCTGCCCGATGGGGCGGCCGAAGACCACGCGCTCGCCGACATAGCGCGTGACCCGGTCGAGGAACCAGTAGCCGTCGCCGATGCATTCGGCCGCGATCAGGGTGCGCTCGGCGTTCAGCCCGTCGAGGATGTACTTGAAGCCCTTGCCCTCTTCGCCGATCAGGTTCTCGGCCGGGATCTCGAGATTGTCGAAGAACAGCTCGTTGGTCTCATGGTTGACCATGTTCGGGATGGGGCGCACGGTCATGCCGCTCTTTTCGGCTTCGCGCAGATCGACCAGGAAGATCGACATGCCCTCGCTCTTCCTGGCCACCTCGGCCAGCGGCGTGGTGCGGGCCAGCAGGATCATCCAGTCCGAATGCTGGATGCGCGAGATCCAGACCTTCTGACCATTGATCACATAGCGGTCGCCCTTCTTCACCGCCGTGGTCTTGATGCGGGTGGTGTCGGTGCCGGTGCTCGGCTCGGTGACGCCCATCGATTGCAGCCGCCATTCGCCCGAGGCGATCTTGGGCAGGTACAGGGCCTTCTGCGCCGCCGAGCCATGGCGCAGCAGGGTGCCCATGTTGTACATCTGCCCATGGCAGGCGCCCGAGTTGCCGCCGCTGCGGTTGATCTCTTCCATGATCACCGAGGCCTCGGCCAGCCCCAGGCCCGAGCCGCCGTACTCCTGCGGGATCAGGGCGGCCAGCCAGCCGGCCCGGGTCAGGGCATCGACGAAGGCCTCGGGGTAGGCGCGCTCGGTGTCGATGCGGCGGTGGTATTCGTCCGGGAAGTCGGCGCACAGCGCACGCACTGCATCGCGGATCTCCTGGTAGGCGTCGGGGGCTTGCTTGATCATGATGGAAGGGGTTTGAAATTGGCGGGACCGGCGGGCGGATGCGGGGCGCTCAGGCCAGCTCTGCGGTGGCCTGCATGGTCAGCCAGCCTTCGTGGTCATGCGCCCACAGCCGCACCTGACGGCCGTCGGCCGAGGGCTCGCCGTTGAGGGTGAAGGGATGCAGGTCGAAGGTGGGCCGGATGGCCTTGAAGCTGAAGGTCTTCAACCGCGCCCCCGGTTGTTGTCGGCGCAACAGATCGACCAGCAGGGTGGCAATCAGGGGGCCGTGCACGATCAGGCCGGGATAGCCCTCGACCTCGGTCACATAGCGCCGGTCGTAGTGGATGCGATGGCCGTTGAAGGTCAGGGCCGAATACCTGAACAGCAGCACATCGTCCGGCACGATCTGCCGCTGCCAGGCCGCCCCGGTCTCGGCCGCCACCGGCGGCGGCACCGGGTCGCCGGGCTGGGCGGCCGCCCGATAGACGATGTCGTGCTCTTCGACCAGGGCCAGGCCCGAGGTGTTGTGCACCTCGTGGCGCACCAGCACGAACACCAGATCGCCGCTGCGCCCGCTCTTGTGTATCACCGATTCGATGCGCGAGACGCGCCGCACCGCGTCGCCCAGGCGCAGCGGGTTGTCGGCTTCCCAGTGCATCCGCCCGCCGGCCCACATGCGCCGGGGCAGCGGCACCGGCGGCAGGAAGCCGCCGCGCCGGGGATGGCCGTCAGGCCCCAGCTCGCTCTGCGGGGCATGGGGCAGGAAATACAGCCAATGCCACAGCGGCGGCAGCAGATCGCCCGAGCAGGGGGCGGGGTCGTCGCGGTCCAGGGTGGCCGAGGCGCCGGCCACCGGGGCCGTGGCGATCTGATCGGCCACGGTGTCGGTGCGGCCCTGCCAGCTTTGCAGGTGCTGGAGCAGTTCGGCATCCACGGATCGGACGGAGTCGGTGAAGGCAGTCATGTGGGCGTCGCAGGCGTTGCAGGAAAGCGCCAATGGTCGTGCGGCCGACGTCGCTTGGCAATCACGGAATTCAAGACAGAGGTTTCGGCTTTTCCGAAGGCTGGAGGCATCGCCCCCCGGTCCGCGTTAGCATGCCCGGCATGCAGTTCGACCTCACCGATTTGCGGCTCTTCGTGCGCAGCGCCGACACCCTGAACCTGACCCGCGCCGCCCAGCAGCAGCACCTGTCGCTGGCCGCCGCCAGTGCCCGCATCAAGGCACTCGAAGCCCAGGCCGGGCTGCCGCTGTTCCTGCGCGAGGCCCGCGGCCTGCGCCTGACGCCGCCGGGCGAGGCCTTTGCCCACCATGCCCGCGAACTGCTGCGCCGCACCGAGCAACTGCGCGCCGACCTGCAGGAGTACGGCGGCGGCCTGCGGGGCCATCTGCGGGTGTTTGCCAACACCACCGCCGTCAGCGATTTCATGCCCGAACTCCTGCCGGCCTATCTGGCGGCCAATCCGCGCATCAACATCGACCTGCAGGAGAAACCGAATGCCGAGATCGCCCGGGGGGTGCTGGACGGGCGCGCCGACCTCGGCATCGTGGCCGGCCAGATCGACACCCTGGGACTGCAGGCCATCCATTTCAGCACCGACCGTCTGGTGCTGGTCACCTCGCGGCAGCACCGCTTCGCCCGCCGCAAATCGATCGGCTTTGCCGAAACCCTGGACGAAGATGCGGTCGGCATGCACCACGGCAGCACGATCCAGACCTTTCTGGCGGGTGTCACCGACAAGCTGGGCAAGCCCCAGAAGTTGCGCATCCAGCTGTCGAGCTTCGACGCCATGTGCCGCATGATCGGCGCCGGCGTCGGCATCGGGGTGGTGCCGGTGAGCGCGGCACGGCGCAACCAGCAGGCCTTGCGGCTGGCCCTCATCGAACTCAGCGATCCCTGGAGCGTGCGCGAGCGCTTCGTGCTGGTGCGCGATGCAGCACGCCTGCCGCCCTACGCGACGGCCCTGGTGGATGCGCTGCTGGCCCATTTCAAGCCGTGACCAAGCCCTGACACGCAGCGCGCTGCAGGGGCTCTGCAGTTTCGCTATTCTTGCCAGACTCCCCTGTCACACCCTGCAGCGGCCTGCGCTTGCCGCCGTCGCTGCCCTTCACGTCCCGTCCATGAATTCGCACTTCCTGCGGACCGCCCTGGTGCTCGGTCTGCTCTCGGCCATCGGCCCCTTCGCCATCGACATGTACCTGCCGGCCCTGCCCTCCATCGGCCAAGGCCTGGCCGCCTCCACCAACCAGGTGCAGGCCAGCCTCATGGCCTTCTTCCTGGCCCTGGGCATCGGGCAGATCGTCTATGGGCCGGTCTCCGACATGCTGGGGCGCAAGAAGCCGCTGTATTTCGGCCTGGCCCTGTTCGGCCTCGGCAGTGTGGGTTGCGCGCTGGCACCTGACATCCACAGCCTGGTGATCCTGCGCTTCGTGCAAGGCCTGGGCGCCTGCGCCGGCATGGTGGTGCCGCGTGCGGTGGTGCGCGACCTGCACACCGGCCATGATGCGGCGCGCCTGATGTCGCTGCTGATGCTGGTCTTCAGCGTCTCCCCGATCCTGGCGCCGCTGACCGGCAGCCTCATCATCGAGCAGGTCGGCTGGCGCGGCGTGTTCTGGGCCGTGACCCTGGCGGCGGCCCTGGGCCTGGCGCTTCTGGCACGGGGGCTGCCCGAGACCCGCCTGGCCGCCGACCGTGCCCAGAGCAGCGTGGCCGGCGCGCTGCGCGGCTATGTGACGCTGCTCGCCGACCGCCACTTCATGGGCCTGGTGCTGATCGGCGCCTTCGGCGTCTCGAGCTTCTTCGCCTATCTGGCGAACTCGTCCTTCGTCATGATCGATGGCTACGGACTCAGCCCGCGCCAGTACAGCCTGGCCTTCGCGCTCAACGCGGCCTCCTTCATCGGCGCCTCGCAGTTCACCGGCCGGCTCACCCGGCGCTTCGGCCTGGTCCGCGTGGTGCAGATCGCGGTCACCGGCTATGCCCTGACCATGGCCCTCCTGCTCGCCCTCACCCTGCTCGGTTTCGATCGGCTGGACCTGCTGATCGCGCTGCTGCTGCTGGGTTTCGGCTTTCTCGGCCTGGTGGTCCCCACCACGGCAGTGCTGGCCCTGGAAGAGCACGGTGAATTGGCAGGCACCGCGTCGGCGTTGATGGGCACGCTGCAATTCATGGTCGGGGCAGCGGTGATGGCGATCGTCGGCCTGTTCGTCGATGGCTCGGCACGGCCCATGGTCGCGGGCATCGCGGGCTCGGCGCTGATGGCGCTGTTCATCTCCTGGGCAACCCTGCGCCAGGTCCGGCTGAAGACGCCCGAGCCCAACTGACGCCACCGAAGAGCCCAGGGCAGATATCCCCGCCAGGGCTGGACAACCCTGTGGACAAGCTCTGGGCCCGAGCGGAATCGTGGGGCCAAGTCCTTGATTTCAAAGAAAGACTGTTGCGCTGCCTGAAAAATGAGCGGGTCGTTCGAAGGGAGGGATTGCCGACTGCATTCGGTCACCCCGCCCCTGATTTTTCAGCGCAGGCGCCGTACTGTCGCCCAAGCACTGGCCGGCACAGCCCGAGGAGTTCAGCGTCCAGCCCGATGGTTTGCGGGCGATGCTGCGGCTGATCCAGGGCGAGATGGGGCGCCACGCTGGAGCGGTCGATGAGGCCATCGAGTCGCTGCGCCGGGCGTTCAACAGGACCTTGGCCTGAGCGCGCGCCGAGACTTCGAATGGATCCCGGTTCGATCGGGCCCCGAGACTTCAGTTTGTGGACACCCGGCGGCACACAAGTGCGATGAGGTAAAAGCGCTGTTGGAAGGTCGGTGCATTGCACAGAGGAGCCGTCGCCCCACGGCAGATCATACCGATTACCGGTAATCGGATAAAATCAAAACATGATCCAGTCGTTCAAGTGCCAGAAGACCGAGGAGCTCTACAGGACGGGGAAAACGAAGCACTTTGCCTCGTTCAAGGCAGCCGCAGAGCGGAAGTTGCAACTGCTGGACAGTGCAGCAACGCTCGACTTCCTGAGATCACTGCCCGGCAATCGCCTTGAGGCTTTGACGGGCGACCGCGTGGGACAGCACAGCATCCGCATCAATGACCGATGGCGGATCTGTTTTGTCTGGACTGAGCTTGGCCCCTTGAATGTTGAGATCGTGGACTACCACTGAACAGAGAAAGATCATGACCAAAAATGGCATGCGCCCAACCCACCCAGGCGAGATCCTGCGCGAAGAGTACCTTGAGCCCCTGGGCCTGAGCGCGAACGCTTTGGCCAAGGCTCTGAAAGTGCCGCCCTCCAGGATTGGGGACATCGTTCTGGAGCGTCGAGGTGTCACGCCTGACAGCGCGCTGCGCCTGGCCCGCTACTTTGGCGGAGACGCCCAGTCGTGGCTGAACCTGCAACTGGCCTACGACCTCAAGATGGCCGAGAAGGCCCTTGGAAAAATGCTGGAGAAGGAAATCACGCCTTACGCACCGGCGCATGTCGATGAAAGGTCCAGCATCGCTGCCTGAGGAGACTTTGTGGTGAGGCGCCTCTCATGCGGAGCGCCGGCTCAGCCTCAATCGGATGGGCATCTTGGGCCGCAAGGTCACATGGAGTTCAGGCTCGACTTCCAGGCCCGCCACAGGCTCCAGAACATAGCGCTGCAGCATCAGCGCGGCCAGGAGCATCATTTCAAGCAAAGCGAATTGCTGGCCGATGCACACACGGGGACCGACTCCAAAAGGCATCCAGGCACCTTTAGGAATCGGGACCTCATCATCGAGAAAGCGCTCCGGTTTGAATCGCTCAGGCTGAGGAAACCAACGTGGATCGCGATGGATGACCCAAGGCGTGATCCGCAGCATGGCCCCCTTGGGTACAGGACGTCCACCCAAGGTGATCGGGGCGGTTGTTCGGCGGGTCATCAAGGCCGCAACCGGCGGATACAGGCGCAGCGCCTCCTTCAGTGTGGCCATCAGCCAAGGCAATGTCGCCAGATCTGCCGCCGTCGGGGCAGCGCCCTTGAGCATGCCGTCGACCTCGCTTCTCGCCCGCTCTTGCGCCTGGGGATGTGTCGCCATCAGGTGACTCCACCACAAAAGCCCCGTCGCGGTGGTCTCATGCCCCGCCTGGAAGCTGACCATGCATTGGTCGAAGACCTCCTGGCTGGACAGCGCCTGTCCGGTCTGCTCATCACGCAGGCAGAGCAGCATGTGCAGGAGATCCTCGCGTGGCGGGCCGTCCGGGCCTTCCTGTCGTCGCTGCTCAATTTGCCGCCCCACCAGGGACCGCAGCACGTTTTGGGCGCGGCGCTTGCCGGCCTTGCCGGGCAGGGGCAGCCTGTCAGGCAGCGTGAGCGGCCAGAACATCTCCTGGAACGCTCGATCCGAAAGCACCTGGGTCGCCCAAGCCGCGTCTTGGCAATCTCCCTGCGCCGCACTGCCGAAGAGGGTGCGCAAAATCACGTCCATGGTGCCTTCGGACCACATCGGGCCCATCTCGACCGTGGCCTCACTCTGGCCTGCAGGGACCACCTCATCGAGCAGGCGTCGCGCCGCCTCGACCATCAGACCGGCATAGCCTGCCACCCGCCTGGGCGTGAAGGCCGGCATCAACATGCGCCGCTGCCTCTGCCAGGCGGCCCCTTCTGTCACCAAGACGCTGCGGCCAAAGATCTGGGCAAAGATACGGATGCCGCGCTCCCAGCGAATCAGATGCTCTGAGTGCGTGACCAATGCCTCGCGGACAAGATCGGGTGTGAACAGGTCCCACGCGTCTTCGTGGACTATCCGCATCCGAGTCAGGTCCCCGTGCTGGCGCTTCAATGCGCTGACAAAGCCCAGGTAGTCCTCCCGCATCTCCCGAAGAAGGGACAAGCCCCACCAACGACCACGGGGCCCTGACGACACGCAAAGATCAGAAGATTGATTCATCCCCTGATCTTCCATGGGCCTCAAGGCGGTGTATTGAACGATAGCGACACGGCAACGCAAGGGGCTTCGTGCTGCGCAGGCCTGCGTAGAATTTCCGGATGGCCGCACTCACCCCTGTCTCTGCGCACCACCCCGCAGGCCTCCTGCCCTCCGGACAGTTGTGGCTGCCGCAGGCAAGCCTGTCTGCGTGCGTGCGTGGCTATATGGTGAGAAACACCTTGGGGCACACATTGACGGCGGCGCAGCGTGTCAATTACTTTCCGGCGTCTCCGCTGTGCAGTTTGTCCTGGTGGTTCGAAGGCCGCAGCCTCACTCTGCAGTCTGATGACCCAGGTCGGATGCCCGACGAACGCAGCCCCAACACACCCTTGCCCGGCCGCTGGGTCTTGGGTGGGCCGCAACTTCGGCCATCCGCATCCTGGTGTCCAGGGCCGGCGCACGCCATGATGGTCCTGTTCCTGCCCGACGCCCTTCGGATGCTGACCGGGCTGGCACCTGTTGATTTGGCAGATCGATTCGTGGATGCAGAAGCGGTACTTCCGCAGGATTGGCTTGAGATCTGCCAGCAGGTTCAGAGTCTGCCTGATGACCGCCAGCGGGTGGATTGCCTGGAAAAGTTCCTGGATCCGCGATGGCAGGCCTGCCGGCCTGACACTCATCCAGGCGCACAGCGTGTGATGGATTGGGCCACGCACCTGGCTCAGCGCGTGGCTGCGTCGACGGCAGGGCGGTGCATGCGCACTTCAGAGCGCCAAATCCGGGGTTGGTCTGGGATGCCATTGCGGGAATTGCGCGGGATCGGCCGCTCCGAGCAGGCATTTTTTGACACTTTGACGACCGTGGACAACGGCCAGACGCTTCGTTGGGCCGATATCGCGGTTGGCGCCGGCTACTCGGACCAATCGCACTTGTGCCGCGTCACCAAGCGCATCACGGGCTTCACACCGCAGGTGCTCTATGAAGGCATGCAGACGGAAGAGGCGTTCTGGGCCTATCGCTTGTGGACTGGAGCATGAGATCTCCGGGCCTTCGGCGCAGATGCTCACCGAGTCAATACAACTCCACAACACTGGATCAGTTCGCAGAGAAACAAAACGACTTGAAGCCCTTCAAGGAGGCGATGGCCGACAAGTCGAGGAAGATCAAGCACTATTCGACGATGGCAGGGTTTGCCAGATAGGGGAAAAGAACGAGCTGGATAGGAGACGGTATCAAAATATGACCGCATCGTCGCTCCAATAGACTCGTTTTCCTGAGATTATGGCCATCGCCCCTGGCAGGTTTTGCGCAAACATAGGCACCCCGACATGGAGGTCTATCAAATTCGTTTATTTCTTGCACTGACAGCCATTTCTGCAGTTTTGGAATTTTGCTATCTAACGTTATTTTCCGAGGAGATTCGGAATCCTGCATGTCGAACGGCTCAAGAACTTGAGAACTTGACAGACAACTCCACGATACTGAGGAACATTCGCAAATTCCCGAGTTGGTTTGCCACCAAGTCAGCGTATCAATGAAAACTTGCTGACATCCAACCCAAATACCAAGGTACCCAGATACAAAAAAAAGCCAGCTTAAGGTGGCTTTTTCTCTGAAAAATTCTTGGCAAGCTC
Organism: Curvibacter sp.; assembly: GCA_019233055.1. GTDB lineage: Bacteria > Pseudomonadota > Gammaproteobacteria > Burkholderiales > Burkholderiaceae_C > Curvibacter. The sequence continues at coordinate 394 of JAFAMV010000242.1, read as the reverse complement.
GCCTATTCCATTTTTAGAAAATTTTGTTTGCCTGGATTCCTGAACCATACAACCCGACGAGCGCACCGCAGTTGACATTGGAGGAATTGGCAACCTCAGTATTCGTAGCCATCGGAACCTGAATTGAAACACCTGTCGAATTAAATGTCAGAACCATCGACACATTGCAGGCATTATACATAATCACCCCAGACAGAGACGCTGTATTCCCATTTAGGGTTCCGCCAATCAAATCCCAAATATTCATCTGGCTCGGATAAATTGTTCCAATAACTGACGAATAATATATGTTTGACGATGAAATCGTGGTATAAATGCTCGCAATCAGATGACTACCATTCGTGTGCACCGAAAGGAACGCATTTGGATTTGATACACTTTGATAGACACCGTC
>JAFAMV010000259.1 GCA_019233055.1 Curvibacter sp. | reverse complement strand
GGCGACCTGCTGGGCAACGTCTGGCGTTTCGACCTGACCAATGCCAGCCCCTCCAGCTGGAAGACATCGACCTACAACAACGGCAGCACGCCGACGCCGCTGTTCACCACTCCGACCTCTACCGGAACCGTCACCACCAATGGTGTGAGCACCTCCGTCACCTACACCCAACCCATCACCACAGCGGTCACTGTCCCCATTGTGCCTTCGTCGCTCGGCCCCTATACCCGGGTACTGGTCGACTTCGGCACCGGCCAGCGCACCGTGCAGAATGCGACCTCGGCGGCCACCTATCAGAGTGGTCAGCAGTCTCTTTACGGCATCTGGGACTGGGACATGACCAACTGGAACACCTTGAATCCGTCCACGATTCTCCAGACCCTGAGCGCCAGCTCCAACACCATCACCACCAGCAAGCTGCAGGTCCAGACCCTGACCAGCACCACGCTGTCAGTGCCGACCAATGGCGTCTCGGGCACCCGCACCGTCTCCAATAACACCATCTGCTGGAACGGCACCACAGGATGCAACCCCGGCCAGTTCGGCTGGTACATCAACCTGCCCAGCAGCACCAACGAACAGGTGATCTACAGCCCGGTGCTGTTCCAGGGGGCGGTGTTTGTGGTGAACACCACTGTGCCCTCTGGGAACAGTCTGCTGAACTGCCAGTCGAACCTGGACTCAGGCTGGTCCCTGGCCCTGGCGTCCGACACCGGCGGCGTCTTGCAGCAATCGGCCTTCAATCAGGTGTCCACCACCAGTTCGCTGGTGGGGCTGCAGCTGTCGGCAGTGGGATCACCTTCGTTCATCAACGCGTATGGCCGCAATTTCATGATCAACAACACGAGCTCGGGCATCGGCAATGTGCAAAACCCGAGCTTCCTGTTCCCACGGCTCGGCCAACGCGTAAACTGGCAGCAACTCCGCTGATCACAGCCATTCCGACACGGAACTACGATGTCCACCGCCCTGAAAAATCCCAAGCGCCTGTACGGCTTCACCCTCATCGAGTTGATGATTGCCCTGGCCATCGTGGCCATCCTGGCCGCCATCGCCTTGCCGGCCTACAAGCAGCAGATCATGAAAAGTCGCCGCACCGACGCCATCACGGCTCTGATGGACATGGCTGCTCGGGAAGAACGGTGGTATTCGACCAACAACTCGTATACAGGATACCCCAGCCCTGCCACGAGCCTTCTGAATCTGGGATACGCCTCCACCGTGAACGGAGGGGTGCTTGTGCCATCGACTACCAATGCGACCTATCTGATCACAGTCACTGCGGCTGGTTCCAGTAGCTACAACCTGACCGCGACACCGCAAGGAAACCAGGTGAACGATGCTTGTGGCACATACAGCCTGACCCAAGTTGGCGCCCAGGGCAACACGCCGCCCACAGGCGTGACCTTGCCCTCCGACTGCTGGCGTCGCTAACCCTCAGCCGCCCTGACCCAACCCCCGCTGAATCAAAATCTTCTGCACATCACTCGTGCCCTCATAGATCTGGCACACCCGCACATCGCGGTAGATGCGCTCCAGCGGAAAGTCGTTGACATAGCCGTAGCCGCCCAGGGTCTGCAAGGCGGCGCTGCAGACCTTCTCGGCCATCTCGCTGGCAAACAGCTTGGCCATGGCGGCCTCCTGCAGGCAGGGGCGGCCGGCGTCGCGCAGGGCGGCGGCATGCCAGATCAGTTGGCGCGCCGCCTCCAGCTGGGTGGCGCATTCGGCCAGCCGGAAGCCCACGGCCTGGTGGTTGAAGATGGCGGTGCCGAAGCTCTGGCGCTCCTTGGCATAGGCCAGGGCCACTTCGAAGGCACTGCGGGCCATGCCCACACTTTGCGCCGCGATGCCGATGCGCCCGCCTTCCAGGGCTGACAACGCGATCCGGTAGCCCTCGCCCTCGGCACCGATGAGGTTCTCGACCGGGATGCGGCACTGGTCGAAATTGATCTGCGCGGTGTCGCTGCTGTGCTGCCCCAGCTTCTCTTCGAGGCGCGCCACCTGGTAGCCCGGGGTGTCGGTGGGCACCAGGAAGGCGCTCATGCCGCGCTTGCCCGCGCCCTTGTCGGTGACCGCGATGACGATGGCCAATTGCCCGTTCTTGCCGCTGGTGATGAACTGCTTGACACCCTGGATCACATAGGCATCGCCGTCCCGGGTGGCGGTGGTGCGCAGCGCCGAGGCATCGCTGCCGACCTGGGGTTCGGTGAGGCAGAAGGCGCCCAGCATCCGGCCCTGCGCCAGGGGCACCAGCCATTGCTGCTTCTGCGCCTCGTTGCCGTAGCGCATCAGGATGGCGTTGACCGGGCAGTTGGTGACGCTGATGGCGGTGCTGGTGCCGCCATCACCGGCGGCGATCTCTTCCAGCACCAGGGCCAGGCTGAGGTAGTCGAGGTGGGCGCCGCCATAGGCTTCGGGCACGCAGATGCCGTAGGCGCCCAGGGCGGCCAGGCCCGCATGGGCCTCCTGGGGGAAATGGTGCTCGCGGTCCCAGCGGGCCGCATGGGGCCACAGCTGTTCGGCGGCAAAGGCACGCACCGCGTCACGGATCATTTCCTGGTCTTGGGTCAACAGCATCGGGGGTCTCCAGTTCTTGTCGGATCAAAAAAACAAAGTCGCCAGGCCGTGGCGATCACCAGTGGCTGGCCCGCTGGCCATCGTGGTGCAGCAGATGGCCGCGGTCCGCAGGGGTGATGCCGGCCAGGGTGCGGCGCAGGCCGCGCACGCTGTCCTGCACCGACAGGGGCGCGCCGTCGCCGCCCATGTCGGTGCGCACCCAACCCGGGTCCAGGGTGACCAGGGTGGCGCGCGCATAGCTGTGCTGGGCCGAGGCGATGGCCATGTTCAGCGCGGCCTTGCTGATGCGGTAGAGCCAGGCCTGGCTGTCGGCCACGCTGCCGATCAGGCTCATGCGGCTCGAGAAGGCCGCGAACACACCGCCTGCCTCCTCGACCATGGGCATGACCTGAGGCAGCACCTGCAGCACCCCCAGCACATTGGCATGCATGACCGCATCGAACTGCGGCTGGGTCGGCGGCGACAGGGCATTGCCCCGGTCCATCACCCCGGCCACGTAGAGGGCCTGGTCGATCTTCTCGCCATCGAGTTGCCAGGCCAGGCCGCTGACACTGGCGGGCTTGGCCAGATCCAGGGTGAGCACCTCGGCGCCCAGCCCCAGCAGGGTGTCGCGCGCCGCCTCGTTGCGCACCGTCGCGATCACTCGATCACCCGCTTCGAGCGACTGGCGCGCCAGTTCGAGGCCCAGGCCGCGCGAAGCGCCCATGATCAGCAGCGTTGCCATGTCGGCTCTCCTTCGTACAGGGCCGCTCAGTGCGGCCGGCCCAGGGTCATGATCAGCCGCGCCGCCAGGTAGAGGCGACGCGGTACCGCGTCAAGGTCGATGTATTCGGCCTGGTTGCTGTGGTAGCCGAAGCCCGGCAGGCCCAGCCCCTCCATCACCGGCTTCCCCGACAGGGCGGCATAGGCGGCGTCGGTGCCGCCACCGCCGCGCTCGACCACGGGCAGATCGACACCGACCTCGCGGTAGATGGCGCGCGCCTGGTCGATCATCTGCCGCCCCTCGGGCGTGGCGTTGAAGGCCGGTCGGGTGCCCAGCACCTTGATTTCGATGTGCGAATCGGGCAGGCGCGGTCGGGCGGCGAGGTCGCGCAGCCGGGCCAGCGTGGCATCGATGTCTTCGTTGCGCGCGAAACGGAGATCCGCCACCAGGGTCGCCTCGTCGGGGATGATGTTGGCCACTGCGCCGGCCTGGGCGATGGTCCAGTTGAAGCGCAGGCCCTGCTCCTTGTGGTCCAGATCCTGGGTCCGCAGGATGAAGTCGGCGGCTTCGGTGAGCGCATTGACCCCCTGCTCGGGCGCCACGCCGGCATGGGCGGCGCGGCCCTTGAACCGGGCCTCGATGCGGGCGATGCCCGAGGTGCCGTAGATCAGGTCTTCGCGCAGGGCCGAGGCCGGCTCGAAGGACAGCACATGGTCGGCCTCGCGGGCCAGCGACTGGATCAGCTCGCGCGAGCCGGCCGAGCCCTTTTCTTCGTCGACGTTGAAGGACACGGTGATGCTGCCGTAGTCATCGAAGCCACGGGCCTGCAGCAGCCGCAGCGTATGCAGGATCAGGGCCATGCCGCCCTTGTCGTCGGCGATGCCGGGACCATAGGCCTTGCGGCCTTCGACGTGCCAGGGGTTCCTGGCCAGGGTGCCCTTGACGTAGACCGTGTCCTGGTGCGCCATGAGCAGCAGCCGGCGCCCGCCCCGGCCGGTGAAGCGGGCCACCAGATTGTCGCCCACCACCTTGCCGCTGGCCGGGTGGCGGGTGACGGTGGCGCCCAGGGCCTTGAGCTGGGCTTCGAGCACATCCTCGATGGCGGCCAGACCCTCGGCCTGGCCGGTGCCAGTCTCGATGTTGACCAGGCGCTGCAGGGTGTCGAGCAAGGGGCCCTGCTCGGCCGTCGCGGCCTGTAGCAGCCCCTCGTCGCGCGCCTGGGCCAGCACGGGTTGGGCCAGGGCCAGGGCGGCCGCCAGGGTCAGGCTGCGCCAGAAGATGGACTGTTGCATGGGAGCCTCCAGAATGTCGGTCCAGGACAGGGGTTCAGTGGGAAGAGGTCGGGCCGGCCTGGCGCTCGGTCTGCAATTGCGCCTCGTAGCGCCGGACCATGTCCTCCTGGCTTTCCACCGCAGTCGCCAGACCGATCTGCTCGTGGATGATCTGGTTCAGGGTGGGCAGCACCTTGCGCTCGACCTGGGATTCGGGCCGCCACAGGCCTGAGCGCATGAAGGCCTTGGCGCAATGCAGATAGGCCTCCTGCACCGCCACCTCGATGACCAGTTTGGGACGCTGCCGTTCGGCGCTGAAGAGGTCGGTGATCTCGGCTTCGTCGCGCAATTGCGCCAGACCGTTCACCCGCAGGGTCTCGTCCACGCCGGGCACCATGAAGAGCAGGGCGATGCGCGGGTCGTGCAGCAGGTTCTCAAGGGTGTCGAGCCGGTTGTTGCCGCCCGAGTCAGGCAGCAGCAGACACCGGGGATCCATGACCTTCACGAAGCCCGGCTCGCCGCCACGCGGCGAGGCGTCCAGCAAGCGGCCTTGCGGTCCGGCACTGGCCACCACGCAGAAGGGTGCCAGCTCGATGAAGCGCCGGCCATGCCGGTCCAACTGGTCGAGCTGCTTGCGCAGGGCGCGCTCGCCCGGCTCGGCATAGAGGCTGCGCAATTGCGCCAGGGTCTTGATCATGGTCCCTCCGTCTCGGTCGGGTCAGAGCAGCTCGATGGCCATGGCGGTGGCTTCGCCGCCGCCGATGCACAGGGTGGCCAGGCCACGCTGGAGGCCGCGCGCGCGCAGCGCATGGATCAGGGTGACCAGGATGCGGGCGCCGCTGGCACCGATCGGGTGGCCCAGGGCACAGGCACCGCCATTCACATTGACGCGCTCGTGGGGCAGATTCAGTTCGTGCATCAGGGCCATGGGCACGACGGCGAAGGCTTCGTTGATCTCCCAGAGATCCACGTCGGCGGCCGTCCAGCCGGCCTTGGCCAGCACCTTCTGGGTGGCGCCCACCGGCGCGGTGGCGAACCAGTTGGGTTCCTGCGCATGGGTGGCGTGCGCCACCACCCGGGCCAGCGCGCGGCTGCCCAGGCGCTCGGCGGTGGACGAGCGCATCATCACCAGAGCGGCAGCCCCGTCGTTGATCGAGGAGCTCGAGGCGGCCGTGATGGTGCCGTCCTTCTTGAAGGCCGGCTTGAGCGAGGGGATCTTGTCGAGCTTGACCTTGCCCGGGCCTTCGTCGATCGCAATGACCGCCTCGCCGCTGCGGCTCTTGACGGTCACCGGCGTGATCTCACCCGCGAAGGCGCCCGATTCGGTGGCGGCCTTGGCACGCTGCACGCTGGCGACGGCAAAAGCGTCCTGCTGCTCGCGGGTGAATCCGTATTTGGCGGCGCAGTCTTCGCCGAAAGTGCCCATGGAGCGGCCGGGTTCGTAGGCGTCTTCGAGGCCGTCGAGCATCATGTGGTCGAAGATGCGATCGTGGCCCATGCGGTAGCCGCCACGGCCCTTCTGCAGCAGGTAGGGGGCGTTGGTCATGCTCTCCATGCCGCCGGCCACCATCACCTCATGGCTTCCGGCCAGCAGCATGTCGTGGGCGAACATGGCCGCCTTCATGCCCGAGCCGCACATCTTTGAAAGCGTGACGGCGCCGGCGCTCTTGGGCAGGCCGCCCTTGAAGGCCGCCTGGCGTGCCGGGGCCTGGCCCTGGCCCGCCATCAGGCAGTTGCCGAACAACACCTCGCCGACCGCGTCGGGCGACACCCCGGCGCGCTCGACGGCGGCCCGGATGGCGGCACCGCCCAGGTCGTGCGCGGCCAGTGCCGCGAAGTCGCCCTGGAAGGCGCCCATGGGGGTGCGGGCTGCGCCCGTGATGACGATGGATTCGGACATGGTGGTCTCCTGTTGCTGAAGGGGGTGGTCCGCCCGGCAAGCTCAGCCGGCGGAATGCACAAAGCGCTTCTCGCGCTCATAGGGAAAGATGTCATGCACATGGCCGGCCAGGATGCGCTCCTTGTGGCCCTGCCAGAAGGCCGGCTCGAGCAGTTCGGCATGGTGCCGCATGAAGATCTCGCGCACCGCCGGGTTGCCGAGCAGGAACGGCCCGAAGGTCTCGGGAAACACATCCCGGGGCCCGACGCTGTACCAGACCTCGCCGGACAATTCATCTTCTTCGCTGCGCGGCGCCGGGACCTGCCGGAACTGGCAGTCGCTGAGGTATTCGATCTCGTCGTAGTCGTAGAACACCACCTTGCCGTTGCGGGTCACACCGAAGTTCTTCCAGAGCATGTCGCCGGGGAAGATGTTGGCGGCCACCAGGTCCTTGATGGCGTTGCCGTACTCGATGACGCTGCGCTCGATCTGGGCCCGGGCACGCGGCTGATCCAGGCCCTGCTCCAGGGCCTCCTGCAGGTAGATGTTGAGCGGGATCATGCGCCGCTCGATGTAGAGGTGCTTGATGATCAGCTCGGTCTGCCCATCGCCGTCGCGGTCGCTGATCTCGAGCTGGCTGGGCGCGAATTTCCGGATCTCGGCGACCAGTTCGTCATCGAAGCGCTCACGCGGAAAGGCCACCTGGCTGTATTCGAGGGTATCGGCCATGCGACCCACGCGGTCGTGCTGCTTGACCAGCAGGTACTTGCGCTTGACCTGCTCGCGCGTGGTGTCCTTCTGCGGCGGGAAATGGTCCTTGATGAGCTTGAAGACGTAGGGAAACGAGGGCAGATCGAACACCAGCATGACCATGCCCTTGATGCCCGGGGCGATGCGGAAGCGGTCGCTCGAATGCCGCAGATGCGCCAGGAAGTCGCGGTAGAACAGGGTCTTGCCCTGCTTGGCCAGTCCCAGGGCGTTGTAGATCTCGGCCCGGGGCTTGCGCGGCATCAGCGAGCGCAGGAACTGCACACAGGCCGACGGCACCTCCATCTCGACCATGAAATAGGCGCGGGCGAAGCTGAACAGCATCTGCAGATCGTCCTCCCCGAACAGGGCGGCATCGATGCGCAACTGGCCACGGGCGTTGTGCAGCAGCGGCAGGGCCATCGGCAACTCGTGGAAGCCGTTGACGATCCGGCCCACCACATAGGCCCCCTTGTTGCGGAAGAACAGGCCCGACAGCAGCTGGATCTGGAAATTGGCGCGCAGCCGCACCTCGCCGGTGACGCGGCGCATCGCCACCAGCACACGCTCGACATCGCGGGCCAGGTCTTCGAATTCGCACTGCAATTCGAAGTGCTCGATGGCCTGGGTCAGGGTGGCGGCCAGCGTGTCCTGCGTCGGGTAGTAGGCCCGGAAGGTCGGGCGCGCACGGGGTTCGTCGTTCTCGATGTACTCGGTGCTGACCGCAGGACGCACGAAGATGAAATCGTTGTGGAAATGCGTGCGGTGCAGGATCTTGGTGGTCACCGAGTTGAAGAAGGTCTCGGCCAGCTCGGGCTGGTGGTGGTCGACCAGCAGCCCGATGTAATGGAGCTTGACCTGCTGCCAGACCTCCATGGGCTGCTCGCCGGCCTTGAATTCCTTTTCGAGCCGCAGCACGCATTCCTTGACGCGCAGGCCGTAGAACTCGATGCGCTCACGCTGGGCGCGCTGCTGCCCATGCCAGTCCTGGGTTTCGAAACGGTGTTTGGCGCGTGCCGACTCGGTGCGGAAAAGCCGGTAGTGCCGGTTGAAGCCGTCGAGCATGGCCTTGGCCACGCCATAGGCCAGCGGCGAGTCCAGCTTCTGCGGGAACATGGTCGCTCACCACCGGCCGGCCAACAGGCTCAGGCCGCCACGCCGCGCGGGTAGCGCTTGAGGCCGTTGCGGAACATCGGCATCACATCTTCGGGTCCCTGCATGCTCACATGCAGGTCGTTGACCAGGCCGTCCTTGAGGCCGTAGCACCAGCCATGCAGGGCCAGCTTCTGGCCGCGGCGCCAGGCATCCTGCACGACATTGGTCAGGGCGACGTTGCCGACCTGCTCGATGACGTTCATCTCGCACAGCACGTCTTCCTGCACCTCAAGAGGCAGGTGGTCGAGGCGCCGCCGGTGGCGCACTTTCACGTCATGCACATGGCGCAGCCAGTTGTCCACCAGGCCCACACGCAGGCCGCGCAGCGTGGCCAGCACACCGCCGCAGCCGTAGTGCCCCACCACCATGATGTGTTCGACCTGGAGGTGGTCGACCGCGAACTGGATCACCGACAGGGCGTTGAGGTCGGAGTGCACCACCACATTGGCCACATTGCGATGCACGAACACCTCGCCGGGATCGAGGCCGGTGATCTCATTGGCCGGCACGCGGCTGTCGGAGCAGCCGATCCACAGGTACTTGGGCGCCTGCTGCTGCGCCAGCTGGCTGAAGAAGCCCGGACGCTGGGCCTCCATGCGGGCGGCCCAGAGGCGGTTGTTGTCGATGAGGTGTTGGAGGCTGGAAGTCATGCGGCAATGTTAGCGGCAGGCCGTGACGGCTTCAGCAGGTCTCGGCAAAGAGCTCACGACCGATCAGCATTCTGCGGATCTCGCTGGTGCCGGCACCGATTTCATAGAGCTTGGCATCGCGCCACAGGCGACCCAGCGGGTACTCGTTGATGTAGCCGTTGCCGCCATAGATCTGCACGCCCTCGCCCGCCATCCAGGTGGCCTTCTCGGCACACCACAGGATGACCGAGGCGCAGTCCTTGCGCACCTGGCGCACATGCTCGGTGCCCAGCAGATCAAGGTTCTTGGCCACGGTGTAGGCGAAGGAGCGGCCGGCCTGCAGCACGGTGTACATGTCGGCCACCTTGCCCTGGATGAGCTGGAATTCGCCGATGCTCTGACCGAACTGCTTGCGATCGTGGATATAGGGGATCACGTTGTCCATCACCGACTGCATGATGCCCAACGGGCCGCCGGTGAGCACGGCGCGCTCATAGTCGAGGCCGCTCATGAGCACCTTGGCGCCCATGTTGAGGCCGCCCAGGATGTTCTCGGCCGGCACTTCGACGTTGTTGAACACCAGCTCGCCGGTGTGGCTGCCGCGCATGCCGAGCTTGTCGAGCTTCTGCGCGATGCTGAAGCCCTTCATGCCCTTCTCGATGAGGAAGGCGGTGACGCCACGGGCGCCGAGTTCGGGCTCGCTCTTGGCATAGACCACCAGGGTGTCGGCGTCGGGGCCGTTGGTGATCCACATCTTGCTGCCGTTGAGCACGAAGTAGCCGCCCTTGTCCTCGGCCTTGAGCTTCATGCTGATGACGTCGGAGCCGGCACCGGGCTCGCTCATGGCCAGCGCGCCCACATGCTCGCCCGAGATCAGTTTGGGCAGGTACCTGGCCTTCTGGGCTTCGGTGCCGTTGCGGTTGATCTGGTTGACGCACAGATTGCTGTGCGCACCATACGACAGCCCCACCGAGGCGCTGGCGCGCGAGATCTCTTCCATGGCCACCATGTGGGCCAGATAGCCCATGTCGGCGCCGCCATAGGTCTCGGGCACGGTGATGCCGAGCACGCCCAGGTCGCCCATCTTGCGCCACAGGTCCATGGGGAACTGGTCGTTGCGGTCGATCTCGGCGGCACGCGGGGCGATCTCCGCCTGGGCAAAGTCACGCACGGCATCGCGCAGGGCGTCGATGTCTTCGCCGAGCTGGAAATTGAGTCCTGGAAGGTTCATGGAAGTCTCCTGATTGGAAAAGGTGCCGCCGATGCGGCGCCCGGGGGTCTTGCAAAGGCTCAGTAGTGCTTGGGCACCGGCGCCAGGGTCTGCTGCATCACCGCGCAGGGCGAGCGGCGGCCGTCGGGGGCGACATGGAACAGCTCGGCGCTGGTGACGATGATGCGCCGTCCTGCGCGCAGCACCCGGCCCAGGCCGTGCAGTTCGCCATCGCTGAAGCTGCTGAGAAAGTTGATCTTGTATTCGACCGTGGTCACCTCGAGGCCGTCCTCGGCCACGGTGAGGCCGGCATAGCCGCCGACGATGTCGGCCAGGGCCCCCATCGCGCCACCGTGGAAGCCACCCTGCTGCTGGGTGACGCGCTCGGAATAGGGCAGCGCGATCTCGCACAGACCAGGCTCCACGCGCAGCAGGCGGGCGCCCAGATGCTGCATCAGGCCTTGGCGGAGAAAGCTCGCCTCGACCCGGGCATGGCAGTCCGCCGGGCTGGACGTGGGATGGGAATGCGGGCTCATGGGCCGGCAGCATAATTGACGTTTACGTCAACGTCAATCAGCATCAGGAGGTGGCCGGAGGTCTTGAGCGCCGCCGGGCAGGGGTCTTGGCGCCGCCTGCCGCCTCGCGCTCGTCTGCGGCCGGCCCTTCGGCACGGCGGTCGGCCTTGGCCAGCAGGGCGCGGGCCTCTTTCTCGTGGACCTTGACCTCCTCGAGGTTGGCCTGCAGGTCGGCCATCTGTTCCTCGAGCTGGCGTCGGTGCTCGGCCAGCACGGTCAGGAATTTGCGCAGCTGCGGCCCGGTGTCGCGCGGGCTGTCGTACATGTCGATGATGTCCTTGGCCTCGGTCAGCGACAGGCCCAGGCGCTTGGCCCGCAGCGTGAGCTTGAGCCGCGTGCGGTCGCGCGCGGTGTAGATGCGGGTGCGCCCGCCCGGCCCTTCGCGGCGCGGCTGCAGCAGCCCCATGTCTTCGTAGAAGCGCATGGCGCGGGTGGTCAGGTCGAACTCCCGGGCAAGATCGCCGATCGTGAATGTGGTGGCCATGGAAATGGAGGGACAGGCTGGCTGGCGGTGGACAGGTGGCCGGCAGCGGCGCCGGCCTTCTCGGGCGATTACATCTGACGCTTACGTCAACGTCAATCCATGCCAGGAAATTGGCGCGCCTGCGGGCTCAGAAATGCCATCCGGCAACATCCGCGGCGCCCCGAGGACGACTGTGAACGGATGCTCAGGCAAAAACCTCGGCCTGGGCCAGCGGCAAGCCCTGAGCGTCCTTGGCCGACAGGCGTGGCGGCTCACCCAGGTCGGGCCAGGCGACGGCCAGCGCCGGATCGTTCCAGGCGATGCAGCGCTCGTGCTGCGGCGCGTAGTAGTCGGTGGTCTTGTAGAGGAAATCGGCCCGCTCGCTGAGCACCACAAAGCCGTGGGCGAACCCGGGGGGCACCCAGAGCTGGCGTTGGTTGTCTTCGCTGAGCTCGACCCCCACCCACTGCCCGAAGCGCGGCGAGCTGCGGCGGATGTCCACCGCCACATCGAACACCGCGCCCTGCACCACCCGCACCAGCTTGCCCTGGGCCTGTTGCAGCTGATAGTGCAGCCCCCGCAGCACGCCCCGGGCCGACCGGCTGTGGTTGTCCTGGACGAACTGGTGCTGCAGGCCGGTGAGGTCCTCGAACACCTTCTGGTTGAAGCTCTCGAAGAAAAAGCCGCGGGCATCGCCGAACACCTTGGGTTCGAAGATCAGGACCTCGGGCAGCGCGGTGGGTACAACATTCATGGTCGGTTCTCGTCCTTGAGCAGGCGCATCAGGTATTGGCCGTAGCCGTTCTTGGCCAGCGGTCGGGCCAGCTTCTCGAGTTGCGCGCTGTCGATGAAGCCCTGGCGCCAGGCGATCTCTTCGGGACAGGCCACCTTGAGGCCTTGACGGCGTTCGAGCGTGGCGATGAATTGACCGGCATCGAGCAGGCTTTCATGGGTGCCGGTGTCCAGCCAGGCGTAGCCGCGCTGCATGATCTGCACATTGAGCCGGCCTTGCTGCAGGTAGGCATCGTTGACGGCGGTGATCTCGAGCTCGCCGCGCGCGCTGGGGCGGATCGACTTGGCGATCTCGACCACCTGGGCGTCGTAGAAGTACAGGCCGGTGACGGCGTAGTTGCTCTTGGGCGCCTGCGGCTTTTCCTCGATGCTGCTGGCCCGGCCGTCGCGGTCGAAGGCCACGACGCCATAGCGCTCGGGGTCGTTCACGTGGTAGGCGAACACCGTGGCGCCCTCGGTCTGGGCGTCTGCGGCGCCGAGCAGGGAGCTGAAGTCATGGCCGTAGAAGATGTTGTCGCCCAGCACCAGGGCACTGGGGCGGTCGCCGACGAAATCCTCTCCGATGAGGAAGGCCTGGGCCAGCCCGTCGGGGCTGGGCTGGACCGCATACTGCAGGTTCAGGCCCCATTGGCTGCCGTCGCCCAGCAGTTGCTGGAAACGCGGCGTGTCCTGCGGTGTGCTGATGAGGAGGATGTCGCGGATGCCCGCCAGCATGAGGGTGCTGAGCGGGTAGTAGACCATCGGTTTGTCATAGACCGGCAGCAGCTGTTTGCTGATGGCCAGGGTGGCCGGGTGCAGGCGGGTGCCCGAACCGCCGGCCAGGATGAGGCCCTTGCGTTGCGTGTGCGGAAGCGGATGGCTCATGGCGGGATGTCTTTCGTCGGGTCCCCGATGTCTCAGGCGGAGGGCTGCGGCAGGATTTCGTCCAGCATGCGGGCCACGCCCTGCTGCCAGGGCGGCAGATGCAGGCCGAAGGCGTTCTGCAGCTTGTCCGTGCGCATGCGCGAGTTGTGAGGACGGCGGGCCGGTGTCGGGAATGCGGCGGTCGATACGGGCGCGATGCCGTCGTCGGCCACCCGCAGGCTGAGGCCGGCACGACGGGCGTGGTGGATGACGAAGCTTGCATAGCCATGCCAGCTGGTCTCGCCCGCCGCGACCAGGTGGTACAGGCCGGACAAGGCCGGCTGGGCCTGCAAGGCACGGATGCCATGCGCCGTCACGTCGGCCAGCAGATCGGCACCGGTCGGGGCGCCGATCTGGTCGTCGATCACGGTGAGGCGCTCGCGCTCGGCCGCCAGACGCAGCATGGTCTTGGCGAAATTGCCGCCGCGCGCCGCATAGACCCAGCTGGTGCGCAGGATCAGGTGTCGGATGCCCGAAGCCTGGATGCGCTGCTCGCCTTCGAGCTTGGTCCGGCCATAGACGCTCAGCGGCGCCGGTGCATCCTGCTCGGACCAGGGGCGTTCGCCACTGCCATCGAACACGTAGTCGGTGCTGTAGTGGATCAGGCTGGCCCCCAGCCGTGCCCCCTCTTCCGCCAGCACCCCAGGCGCCAGCGCATTGAGGGTGCGGGCCAGTCCGGGCTCGCTCTCGGCCTTGTCGACCGCCGTGTGCGCTGCGGCATTGACGATGACATCCGGACGCAGCTGGCGCACCGTGTCCGCCAGGCCGTCCAGGCGAGAGAAGTCGCCGCAGAAGTCGGTGCTGTCAAAGTCGACGCCGGTAACCTTGCCCAGTGGCGCCAGGCTGCGTTGCAACTCCCAGCCCACCTGGCCGTTCTTGCCCGTCAGTAAGATTCGCATGACA
>JAFAMV010000044.1 GCA_019233055.1 Curvibacter sp. | reverse complement strand
CGGACGGCGGGCTGGGCTCGGTGCGCATCCACGCCGATCCCCGCGTCTACGCGGGACTGCTGCAGGGTGCCGAGGCCGCCGTGCTCGATCTGGCGCCGGGGCGCAAGGGCTATGTGCAGGTGCTGCGGGGGGCGGTGCAGGTCAATGGCCTGCAATTGCAGGCGGGAGACGCCGTCCAGGCCGATCAGGAGTCCGTGCTGCAACTGGACCATGGCCAGGACGCCGAGGTGCTGGTCTTCGATCTGGCGCCCTGAGAGGTCCCCCGGGTTTCATCGGGATCCAATGGGAAAGCGTCCGCCCGGGGCGCTGGTCGGGGGATGCAGAATCCCTTCGGCCGTGTGGTCAGGTGGCGCACATGCCGATCTGTCCGCAGCCGGGAATCCGTCAATCCATCCATTCAGGAGCAGTCCATGACTCAAGTCGTTGTCGTCTACCACTCTGGCTACGGCCACACCCAACGCCTGGCCCAGGCCGTCGCCGAGGGCGCAAAGGCCACGCTGCTGGCCATCGATGCCGAAGGCAATCTGCCCGAGGGCGGCTGGGAGACCCTGGCGGCGGCCGATGCCATCGTGTTCGGTTCGCCGACCTACATGGGCTCGGTGAGCTGGCAGTTCAAGAAGTTTGCCGACGCCAGCTCCAAGGCCTGGTTCACCCAGGCCTGGAAGGACAAGGTGTTCGCCGGCTTCACCAACAGCGCCTCGATGAACGGCGACAAGCAGACCACCCTGATCTACCTGATGAACCTGGCCATGCAGCACGGCGGTCTCTGGGTGGGCCTGGGGATGCTGCCGAGCAACAGCAAGGCTGCGCAGCGCCAGGACCCGAACTTCCTGGGCGCCTCGATCGGCGCCATGGCGCAAAGCCCGTCCGACTGTTCTCCCGCCGAGATGCCTTCGGGTGACCTCGAGGTGGGGCGCAGCTTCGGCGCCCGGGTGGCCGCCACCGCTGCCCGCGTCGCCCGCTGAGGCCCTGCACGCCGGACCCGGTGATGGGGTCCGGGGGCGCCGAGGCGGAAATGGTCCCCGGCGCTTTCTACAATGCAGGGATGTTTGTCCATCTGCGCCTGCATTCCGAATTCTCCGTGGTCGATGGGACCACCCGCATCGACGAAATCGTCAAACTGGCCGCCAAGGATGGGCAGCCGGCCCTGGCGCTGACCGACTTCAACAACATGTTCGGCGCCATCAAGCACTACAAGGAGTCGCGAGGCAAGGGCGTCAAGCCCTTGCTGGGCGCCGAGATCGTGCTCGAGGGCCTGCCTGCCGCGCCGGCCCAGACCTCGCGCATGATCCTGCTGGTGCAGAACCGCGCCGGCTACCTGAACCTGTGCGAGTTGCTGGCCCGGGCCTGGACCGGCAACGTCCAGAACAACCAGGCGGTGTGCCAGCGTGCCTGGCTCAGCGAACTCAACGAAGGCCTGATCGCCCTGTCCGGTGCCCACAGCGGGGCTGTCGGGCAGGCGCTGTTGCGCGGCGACGAGGGCCTGGCCAGTGAGCTGGCGCTGCAACTGGCGGGCACCTTCGCCCACCGTTTCTACCTGGAGGTGCAACGCGCCGGCCGTGCCGACGATGAAGCCCATGTGGGCGCCACGGTTCGGCTGGCAGCCCGCCTGAAGTTGCCGATCGTGGCCACCCACCCCATCCAGTTCACCGGGCCCGATGACTATGAGTCCCACGAGGCACGGGTCTGCATCGCCGAGGGCGAGATCCTCGGCAATCAGCGCCGGGTGCGCAAATTCACCCGCGAGCAGTATTTCAAGAGCACGGCCCAGATGCAGGCCCTGTTCGCCGATCTGCCCAGCGCGGTGCAGAACACCGTCGAGATCGCGCGGCGCTGCAGCCTGACCCTGGTGCTGGGCAAGCCGCAGCTGCCCGACTTCCCGACCCCCAACGGCATGCCGATCGCCGAGTACTTCCGCTTCGCCTCGCACGAGGGGCTGGAAGAGCGGCTCAAGCTGTTGTTCGCCAAGGACGAGGAGCGCGATGCCCAGCGGCCGCGCTACGTGGAGCGGCTGGAGTTCGAGCTCAACACCATCCTCAAGATGGGGTTCCCGGGCTACTTCCTCATCGTGGGCGACTTCATCCAGTGGGCCAAGACCCATGGCTGCCCGGTGGGGCCGGGCCGGGGTTCGGGGGCCGGCTCGCTGGTGGCCTATGCGCTCAAGATCACCGACCTGGATCCGCTGCAATACAACCTGCTGTTCGAACGGTTCCTGAACCCGGAACGGGTGTCGATGCCCGACTTCGACATCGATTTCTGCCAGGGCAACCGCGACCGCGTGATCGACTATGTGAAGGACAAGTACGGCAAGAACGCCGTGAGCCAGATCGCCACCTTCGGCACCATGGCTGCCAAGGCGGCCATCCGCGACGTGGGCCGGGTGATGGACATGAGCTACACCTTCTGCGACGGCATCTCCAAGCTCGTGCCCAACAAGCCGGGCATGTCCTACACCCTGCAGTACCCGCCCAACCCCAAGAAGGAGGGCGACAAGAACAACTACGCCATCGAACTCGAGCCGGTGCTGGCCGAGCGCATCCAGAAGGAAGAGGACGTCAAGACCATCATCGAGATGGCGCAGAAGCTCGAAGGCATGACCCGCAACATCGGCATGCACGCCGGCGGGGTGCTGATCGCGCCGGGCAAGCTGACCGATTTCTGCGCGCTCTACCAGCAGCCCGGCAGCGAGTCGGCGGTGAGCCAGTACGACAAGGACGACGTGGAGGCCATCGGCCTGGTGAAGTTCGACTTTCTGGGGCTGGCCACGCTGACCATCCTGGAGATCGCGCGCGAATTCATCATGAAGCGCCACAAGGGCCAGGAGAACTTCCAGTTCGAGACCATCCCGCTCGATGACCTGCCGACCTACCGCCTGTTCCAGGACGGCAAGACCGAGGCGGTGTTCCAGTTCGAATCCCGCGGCATGCAGGGCATGCTGAAGGACGCCAAGCCCTCGCGCCTGGAAGACCTGATCGCGCTCAACGCCCTGTA
The DNA here is from genome assembly GCA_019233055.1 of Curvibacter sp. Classification (GTDB taxonomy): domain Bacteria; phylum Pseudomonadota; class Gammaproteobacteria; order Burkholderiales; family Burkholderiaceae_C; genus Curvibacter. The sequence continues at coordinate 12,823 of JAFAMV010000044.1, read as the reverse complement.
CCGGCCCGGCCCGATGGACCTGATCCCCAGCTTCGTGGCCCGCAAGCACGGCCGCGAAGAGGTCGAGTACCCGCACCCGCTGGTCGAGCCGGTGCTGGCCGAGACCTACGGGATCATGGTGTACCAGGAGCAGGTGATGCAGACCGCCCAGGTCCTGGGGGGCTATTCGCTCGGCGGCGCCGACCTGCTGCGCCGCGCCATGGGCAAGAAGAAGGCCGAGGAGATGGCCGAGCACCGGCTGATCTTCCGCGCCGGCGCCGCCAAGAACGGGCTCGACGAGAAGAAGGCCGACGAGGTCTTCGACCTGATGGAGAAGTTCGCGGGTTACGGCTTCAACAAGTCGCACGCGGCGGCCTATTCGCTGCTGGCCTACCACACGGCCTGGCTCAAGGTGCACTACACGGCCGAGTTCTTCTGCGCCAACATGACCGTCGAAATGGACGACACCGACAAGCTCAAGGTGTTGTACGAGGACGCGGTGAAGCTGGGTATCCGTTTCGAGCCGCCGGATGTGAACCGGGGCCGCTACCGCTTCGAGCCGGTCACCGACCAGGACATCCGCTATGGTCTCGGGGCCGTCAAGGGCACGGGGCAGGCCGCCATCGAGGCCATTGTGGCGGCGCGGGAGGAGGGCGGCGCGTTCAAGAGCCTGTTCGATTTCTGTGTGCGGGTCGACCGCGGGCGCATGAACAAGCGCACGGTCGAAGCCCTCATCAAGGCCGGCGCCTTCGATGCGATCAACCCCAACCGCGCCTCGCTGGTCGCCAGCATCGACCGGGCCTTCGAATTCGCGGTGGCCACGGCCGCCAACGCCAACCAGGGCGGGCTGTTCGACATGATGGGCGAGGACGCCCACGGCTCCAGCACCCAGGAGCCCGACCTGGTCGAGCTGCTGCCCTGGGGCATCAAGGAACGCCTGGTCTTCGAGAAGACCGCGGTGGGCTTCTACCTCTCGGGCCATCTGTTCGACGAGGTGGCCGCCGAGGTGCGGCGCTTCGTGCGCCGCCAGGTCAGCGAGCTGGCCGACAGCCGCGACCCGCAGATGGTGTGCGGCATCATCAGCGACCTGCGCATCATCAACGGCCAGCGCGGCAAGGTGGCGATCTTCAAGCTCGACGACAAGAGCGGCATGATCGAGGCGGTGGCCGACGAGAAGCTCATCAATGCCCACAAGAATCTGCTGAAGGACGACGAATTCATCGTCGTCAGCGCCAAATGCCAGCCGGACCGTTTTTCGGGCGGGCTGCGCCTCAACGTGGTCCAGGCCTGGGACTTGGCCTCGGCCCGCTGCCGCTTCGGCAAGCACCTCGAGGTGGCGGTCAACGGCCGGGCGCCCGAGATCGCCCGCCTGCTGCGCGATTTTCCGCCCCAGGTCGAGGAGTCGGAGCAGGGCCCGCTGGAGCGCGGGCTCGACATCCGGCTGCTGGTCCACCGAGAGAAGGACGGCCTGGCGGCCAGCGCCGAACTGCACCTGGGAGACAGCGCACGCTTCTTTCCCAGCGATGCCGCCCTGGCCGGCTGGATGGCCCAGGCGCACCAGGGGCGGGCACGCATCGTCTATGACTGAGTGAAGGGTGAAGGGTGAAGGGTGAAGGGCTGGGGTGCCGGATCAGGTCGGCCGCGCAGCCCTTATTTTTCATGCCGTGAAAGGGTAAGCCTTGAAAAGCTGGCGGCCGGCCGTCATTTGTCCCCGGACGGTCGCGGGGACCGGCAGCGTCATTAGAATGAAATCATGGCAAGCAAAACCCCTTCCCAACCTCCAGCACCGAAGCTGAAACCCGCAGATGGCGACGACGGCCATTCGGTGGTCCTGGAGCGCCTGCCTCAAAAGGTCAGGCCGCCCCAGATGTACCAGGTGGTCATGCTCAATGACGACTACACCCCGATGGAATTTGTGGTGCTGGTGATCCAGGAGTTCTTTGGCAAGGACCGCGAGACCGCGACGCAGATCATGTTGAAGATCCACCTCGACGGCAAGGGCGTCTGTGGTGTGTACTCGCGCGACGTGGCCGCCACCAAGGTCGACCAGGTCATGGAGGCGGCCCACAAGGCCGGGCATCCGCTGCAATGTGTCAGTGAACCCGTTGAATAAATGGCTTTCAATCCGATTTAAAGTTAATCCACTCACAGCAAGGCAAAAGGAATCCACATGATTGCCCAGGAATTGGAAGTCAGCTTGCACATGGCCTTCGTCGAGGCCCGCCAGCAGCGCCACGAGTTCATCACCGTGGAGCATCTGTTGCTCGCCTTGCTCGACAACCCCAGCGCGGCAGAGGTCCTGCGGGCCTGCTCGGCCAACATCGACGATCTGCGCAAGTCGCTGTCGACCTTCATCAAGGACAACACCCCCCAGGTGGCCGGCACCGACGATGTCGACACCCAGCCCACGCTGGGTTTCCAGCGCGTCATCCAGCGCGCCATCATGCATGTGCAGTCCACCGGCAACGGCAAGAAGGAAGTCACCGGCGCCAATGTGCTGGTGGCCATCTTCGGCGAGAAGGACTCGCACGCGGTCTACTACCTGCACCAGCAGGGCGTGACCCGTCTGGACGTCGTCAACTTCATTGCCCACGGCATCAAGAAGGGCGAGCCGCCCGAGCCGGCCAAGCCCGACCAGCCCCAGGCCGAGCAGGAAGAGGGCAGCGAACGTGCCGAAAAGGCCTCCCCGCTCGAGCAGTTCACCCAGAACCTCAACCAGCTGGCCAAGGACGGCAAGATCGACCCCCTGATCGGCCGCGAGTACGAGGTCGAGCGCGTCATCCAGATCCTGTGCCGCCGCCGCAAGAACAACCCGCTGCTGGTCGGTGAGGCCGGCGTGGGCAAGACCGCCATCGCCGAAGGCCTGGCCTGGCGCATCACCCAGAACGACGTGCCCGAGATCCTGGCCGAGGCGCAGGTGTACTCGCTCGACATGGGGGCCCTGCTGGCCGGCACCAAGTACCGTGGCGACTTCGAGCAGCGCCTCAAGGGCGTGCTCAAGACCCTCAAGGAAAAGCCCAACGCCATCCTGTTCATCGACGAGATCCACACCCTGATCGGTGCGGGCGCCGCCTCGGGTGGCACGCTCGATGCGTCCAACCTGCTCAAGCCGGCGCTGTCCAGCGGCCAGCTCAAGTGCATCGGCGCCACCACCTTCAGCGAATACCGCGGCATCTTCGAAAAGGACGCGGCCCTGTCGCGCCGGTTCCAGAAGGTCGATGTGGTCGAGCCCAGCGTCGAGCAGACTGTGGACATCCTCAAGGGCCTCAAGTCGCGCTTCGAGGAGCACCACAACGTCAAGTACGCCGCCGCCGCCCTGCAGGCCGCCGCCGAGTTGAGCGCCAAGTACATCAATGACCGCCATCTGCCCGACAAGGCCATCGACGTCATCGACGAAGCCGGCGCGGCCCAGCGCATCCTGGCGCCCTCCAAGCGCAAGAAGACCATCGGTCGCACCGAGGTCGAAGAGATCGTCGCCAAGATCGCCCGCATCCCGCCGGCCAACGTCTCCAACGACGACCGCAGCAAGCTGCAGACGCTGGAGCGCGACCTCAAGAGCGTGGTCTTCGGCCAGGACAAGGCCCTCGAGGTGCTCGCCTCCTCGGTCAAGATGGCGCGCTCGGGCCTGGGCAAGGGCGACAAGCCCATCGGTGCCTTCCTGTTCAGCGGCCCCACCGGCGTCGGCAAGACCGAGGCCGCCAAGCAGCTGGCCTACATCATGGGCATCGAGCTGATCCGCTTCGACATGTCCGAGTACATGGAACGCCACGCGGTGAGCCGCCTGATCGGCGCGCCCCCGGGCTATGTCGGGTTCGACCAGGGCGGCCTGCTGACCGAGGCCGTCACCAAGAAGCCGCACGCGGTGCTGCTGCTCGACGAGATCGAGAAGGCGCATCCGGACATTTTCAACGTGCTGCTGCAGGTCATGGACCACGGCACCCTGACCGACAACAACGGACGCAAGGCCGACTTCCGCAACGTGATCATCATCATGACCACCAACGCGGGCGCCGAGACCATGAACAAGGCCACCATCGGCTTCACCAACCCGCGTGAGGCCGGCGACGAGATGGCCGACATCAAGCGCCTGTTCACGCCCGAGTTCCGCAACCGGCTGGACGCCATCGTCAGCTTCAAGGCCCTTGACGAGCAGGTCATCCTGCGCGTGGTCGACAAGTTCCTGCTGCAGCTCGAGACCCAGTTGGCCGAGAAGAAGGTCGATGTCACCTTCACCGACAAGCTGCGCAAGCACCTGGCCAAGAAGGGCTTCGATCCGCTGATGGGCGCGCGCCCGATGCAGCGCCTGATCCAGGACACCATCCGCCGCTCGTTGGCCGACGAACTGCTGTTCGGCCGCCTGGTCGACGGTGGCCGCCTGTCAGTCGACCTCGACGACAACGAGGAAAAGCCCGAGGTGCTGCTCGACATCCAGCCGCTGCCGAAGAAGGACAAGCCCAGGTCCGAACCGGCCGAGCCGGAAGAGGCCGCCGCGGCGGACTGAGCCACGCCTCGGCCCGGGACCGCCTGGTGGGCGGTTCTCTGCCTCCACCCGAAGCCAGCCCTGAGAGATCAGGCTGGCTTTTTTCATGGGTGGGGTGCGTCTGGATGAAGAGACGGCCCTTGGAGACAGGGACTGGGGTGGGCCGATGGCCTCGCTATAAATGGGCATCAGACCGGCGGCCGGTGGATTGAGGTCAGCGGTCGGCGGCCTTTCGGGCCCTGTTCATTGCCATTCATGCTCTCACCGGTATCCGACGATTCAAGCCCTAAGACGGGCGGAATCTGACATGGCGTGCCGTCTAACAACTCCATGCAAGCCTTGCGCTTGTAAGTGCCCCAGCACCTGGTCTCCCCGATAAAAACCGGCAAAGCGAAAACGCAGCAGAGTGCCTGCGCATTTCGCCCATCTGCTTCGCAGGGGGATCCATGCCGGAACATAGCCACAGTCACCTCAGCCACGGACGGCGCGCGCTTGCGGGGCAACAAGCCTGTCAAGCGGTGATGGCCGGTGCCTGGCAGATTGCCATCGGCTTGTTGATCCTGGGCCTATTCTGGGGCCTGTTCCCGAATCTGGCGCGGGCCCAGGCGCAAGACCGCAGCCTGTCCCTCTACATCGACGCCGGGGACGGAAAAGGGTGTCCAGCGGATCTGCAGGACAGACACGGCCGGGCCAGCTTCACCGGCTTTTCCCATCGCCTGACACTGCCTCTCGACCTCCCGGCTGCCGGCACCACAGCTCTGATGGCCCGCTGCGACTCTGCGACGCAGGCCTTCGGTGCCGCGACCCAGGTGCCCGGCGCCACGGCGCTGCCCCAGAACCTGCCTGCCTCCGAGGAGGGGGCGCTGTCCTTGAGCCTGCCCTTGTCCGCCATCCCGGGGGCTGGCGCACTGCGCCTGGTGCTCGCCGCCTCTGGAGACTATCTGGCGGAAACCTCGCCAGGCGCAGCCGACAGCATCGTCCTGCCACTGAACGGCAACCCTGGCCTGGGTGCTTCCGATCCTGCGGCCATCCCGGCCCTCGGTGCCTGGGCGGCACTGGCACTCGCGATGCTTCTGGCCGTGTTCACCTGGATGTCGCAAGGGCGCAGATTGACGGGGCCCTGGCGCAGCACCGCTTGGCTGCTGGGGTTGCTGCTGCTGCCTGTGCTTCACACCGCCCCAGGCTGGGCGCAGCGTGCCGCAAGCACGGTGGAACACGCTGCGCAGGCCTTTGCCGACCCACTGCTGGCCCAGGACGCTTTGGACGACAACCTGCCTGGCAGCCCCGATCTGGTGGCGCTCCACGGGGGGCAATCCGGCGATCAACTGAGGCTGACCCTGCGCTACCGCATCACCAACCAGGCGCCTCGCCTGCAGGACTGGCCCGAGCAGGCCCTTTCGCTGACGGTGGGCCAGCCGTGGCAACGGACGCTGCGCGCAGCCGACCCGGATGACACCACCTTGACTTGGCGTTTGCAGGGGGCCTCGCCTGCCGGCTTCAGTCTGCAATCCAGCGGGCCCCAGGAGGCCGTGGCGCGCTTCACACCCACCTCGACCGGCAGGCTGGAGATCCAGGTGCGTGTCAGTGATGCGCGGGGTGCCTACGACCAGCGAAGCCTGCATCTGCTGGTCCAGGACGCCGAAGGCGGCGGTGCAGGTGAACTGCTGCCGCCCCGCTTTGTCAGCACACCGCCGACGCAGGCCCGGCTCGGCCAGGCCTGGCGCTACGCGATCGAGGCCCAGGATCCCAACACACCAGCCCAGGACATCCTGTTGAGCCTGAAACAGGGCCCTGCCGGCATGGCCCTGGTCGGCCGACAGCTCGAATGGACGCCAGAACAGGCCGGACGCCATGACGTCGCGGTCCTTGCCAGCCGCGCTGGCGGCCCATCGGCCGAACAACATTGGGTTCTGGAGGTGCTGGACGCCGACCCGGCTCCACCAGATGAGCGAGAAGCCTCGCCCTGGGATGCCAAAAGCCGTATGCCCCGCTTCAGCACCCAGCCCGTCCTGCTGGCCCAGGTGGGGTCTCTGTGGCGCTACCAGGTCCGGGCCAGGGATGCCCAGGCCCAGTCTCTGCCGGTGCAGTCGATGGCCCTGCCGTCGGGCATGACCCTGACCGGCCAGGCGCCAGACCAGTGGCTGGCGTGGACGCCTGAGCACACCGGCCTGTACCAGGTTGAGCTGCAGGCCCACGACGCGCAGGGACTGCGCAGCCTCCAGACCTTCGCGCTGGCGGTTCTTGACGATCGGGCGCTGCCCCCCGACCCGGCCACCGTGGCGCCGCCGCTGGGCGAAGCCGGCATCGCGCCGTTCGCCGATGGCGTCGCTTTTCTCCATGAAGGACCAGAAGCCATCCAGACCGGCGCGGACCCGGCCGTGTTCGATGCCCGCAGCCTGGCAGTGCTGCGCGGGCGGGTGCTGGATGGCAGCGGCCGGCCTTTGCCCGGTGTGCGCGTGCGCCTGGCGGGCCAGCCGCGCTTTGGCGAGACCCGCAGCCGTGAAGACGGCTGGTTCGATCTGGCCGTCAACGGCGGCGGCCTGTTGACCCTGGAATACGACAAGCCCGGCTACCTGCGTTCACAACGCAAGGTCAAACCTGCCTGGCGCGACTGGACGGTGGTCGACGACCTGGTCCTGCTGGCACGCAGCCCCCATTACAGCGACATCGACCTGGGCCCCGAAGCTCCGGATGGCCTCCGACTGGCCTGGGGCCCGCTGAGCGTCGACGAACGTGGTCGCCGACGGCCCGTGATGCTGTTCCCGGCAGGGGTGAAGGCCTCGCTCAAGCTGCCCGATGGTCGGCAGCAGACCTTGAACCACCTGACGCTGCGGGCCACCGAATACACCGTCGGTCCCCTGGGGCCTGCGGCCATGCCGGGCGAGCTGCCGGTGTCGGTGGGCTACACCTATGCGGTCGACATCTCGGTCGACGAGGCCGAGGTGCAGGGCGCGCGCAGCGTCCGCTTCAGCGAGGCTGTGCCGGTCTATGTCGACAACTTCATTGCCGCACCGGTCGGCACCTCGGTGCCGGCCGGCTGGTATGACCCGCAGAAAGCGGCCTGGGTCGGCAGCGACAACGGCCGCGTCATCGAAATTCTGTCCGTTGATGATGGACGCGCGCGACTGCGCGTCAGCACCGACCCAGGCCAGGCCCGCGCCGATGAGCTGCAAGCCCTGGGCATCACCGACAGCGAACTGCAGGCCTTGGCCTCGCTGTACCCGGCTGGCAGCCAACTCTGGCGCGTGCCGCTGCAGCATCTGAGCGCCTGGGACTTCAATTGGCCCTGGGGCCCACCGCCAGATGCCATCGGCCCACCCGACAGCCCGCCGCCCAACCCGGACGACAAACCATCCTGCGGGCAGGGAGGGCAACCCTGTGCGTGTCCTGGTGAGGGTTGCGACATCCACTTCGAGGCCCGCGCCCTGGGCCAGCGCCTGCCCTTGGCAGGCACCCCCTACAGCCTCTACTACCGCAGCGACCGGGTGGGTGCTGCAACGACGGGAAGCACCGCCTTGCCGCTCCCGGTCAACCGGTATCAGGTCGAGATCACCGCCGACAGCTGGCCCGCCAGCCTGACCGGCATCACCGTGAACTCGGACATCGCCGGCAGACGCCATCAGGTGAACCTCCCGGCGGCCCAGGGCTGGCAGGCCCGTCAGAAGCTGTCGTTTGAATGGGATGGACGTGACGCCTATGGGCGCGAGGTTCGCCAGGCGGCCATGGCAAACACCCTGGTTCAGTACCACTACCAGGTCATCCGTTACGCCAGTCCGGCGGATTTCTATCGGGCCTTCGAGCGCATCAACAACTGGTCCAGCCAGGCCAACCAGGGCCGGTCCTTGATGTCCCTCTCCAGCACCGACCGTCAGTGGGTCTCTCCGCCGCAGAGCAGCCCTGAGGTGCAGGCCGCAGCAGCCGGCGGTTGGGCCTTGAGCCCACTCAGTCTCTACGATGCCGGCCAACGCACCCACTACCAGGCCGGCGGGCAAACCGTGGTGGCCGGGCAGTGGCTGCCCAAGTCCTTGATGCTCAAGCATGTCTTCGGTGATGAAGATATCGCCGTTCGAGGGCTTCTGATCGCAGCCGATGGCCGCATGGTCGTCGGCAGAAACCAGCAGATCGTGGCCTTGGCCATCGATCCATCAGGCGCCGCGACGGTCTTGGCCGGCTCAGGAGAAGAGGGGGCCCATGCCGCCGAAGGCGCCGCCATCGGCATGCCCTTGCAGCAGCCGCTTCCGGTGGCCTGGGGCCCGGACGGGAGCCTCTACTTCATCGAATCCACCGATGTCTTCAAGCAAGGCCTGTCGGTCCTGAGCCCGGAGGGGCGGGTTCGTAGCGTGCCCCTTCCTGCCCGGCCGGGGTTTGTGGACTACATACGAGGCGTGGCCGTGCTGCCGGACCGCAATGTGCTGGTCCTGTACCGATATCAGTCCGCCCCCGTGCTGCAGATCGCGGCCTCTGGAGAGCAGCACATCCTTGCCTGGCCGGCCGAATACGGTTCGCCCAAGCTCATGCAGGGAGACCGCGAAGGTCGGGTGTGGTTTGCCTCCGACAATGCGCTCTACGCCTTGGGCGAGGGCGGTCGCATCCAACGCGTGCTGCCCACCGATGAGCAGCCGGCGCCGCTCCAGCCCATCAGGCTGATCCCCGACGAACAGGGCGGCCTGTATTGGGTCGATGCGGCCGAGGCGCTGGCGCTGCACCATCTCAGCCCGGCCGGGCAGTCGGCTCTGATCGATCCGGCGTTGGACAAATCCGCCTACCAGGACGCCAGCGCGGTCGACCCGGAGGGCCTGATCTACACCCTGGACCGCGACGGCATCGGCGCCTATGAGTCAGGCTACCCCGGCTTCAGCGGCGCCACCTCGGGTCTGCCCAGCGCCGACGGCCTGCAGATCCAGGAGTTCGATCGGCTGGGGCGGCCCTACCGGTTGCGCAGTGCCTTGAACGGTGAAACCCTGAACCGCCACCACTACAACCAGGCAGGCTACCTGGTCGGCATCAGCGACGCCTTCGGCAACACCACGCACTTTGAACGCTCGGCCGATCAGCGTCTGCAGGCGGTGGTCTCGCCCGACGGCTTGCGCACCGGGTTGCGCTTTGACCCGCAGGGCCTGTTGATGGAACTGCAGGAGCCCAGCGGTGCCGTCCATCGTCTGGCCTATGCCGAAGCCCCCGGACTGGCCGGCTTGCTGGCGCGCTATGAAGCGCCCAACGGCAGCATCGACCGCTTTGAATACGACAGCCAACGCCGCTTGAGCCGCAACCTCGATGGCGACGGCAGCGGCTGGACCCTCAGCCCACCTGCCGGCGACGGCAGCGTGACGGCCACCACCGCCATGGGCCGTCAACAGAGCATTCGAGATGTCCCCCGTCAATATTGGTGGCAGGGCAGCGACCGCATCAAGACCGGGTTTGACGGATATGAGCATCGCAGCCACCGCACCTATCTGGGCACCCAGGAGCAGCATTCGGCAGACGGTTTCAGCAGCACTGAAACCCTTGTCCCCGATCAACGTTTTGGCATGGCCAGCCCAACCCAGGCGCTGCAGCTGCAATGGAGCCCGGGCAATACCGTCCGTCAAACGACCTATCGCAGCAGCACGCCAGCGCCGGGCTCAGGCGCCTGGGGCGAGCGCATCAGCAACTGGACAGAGCGTACCTACCAAAACCACGAACCACCCTGGCAACTGGATTACAACGTCAGCACCTCACGCGTGACCCGCAGTTCGCCTGCGGGCCGCAAGATGCAGGCTTTGCTCGATGCTTGGCAACGCCCGACCGAGGTCGAGCTGCCGGGGCAATATCGACAACAGTTCCTCTACGACCCGCGTGGGCGCCTGCTCAGCCTGCAAACGCAAGACCTGGCCGACCCCGCCGCGTCAGCCCACCGAACCCAGACCCAGAGCTACCACCCCAGCGGTACCCCTGGGGCCGGGCAACTGGCCAGCCGCACCGACGCCCTGGGCCGCACCACCCGCTGGGAATATGACGCGGCGCACCGCTTGAGTCGGCAGATCGGCCCCGACGGCCGCCGCATCGACTACCGCTACGATCTGGCGGGCCGCCTGCGCGAACTCAACACCCCCAATGGCGCGGGCCACCGCTTCGACTACACCCTCTCTGACCGTCTCAGCCAGTACCAGGCCCCGGCACTGGGCGGCCTCGACGATGCCAGCACCTATTGGGTCTACAACGCCGACCGACTCCTCACCCGAGTCCAGCGCCCGGGCGCACAGGTGCTTCAATGGCAGCGCGACAGCGCGGGGCGACTGCAAGACCTTCTCGACGGCCCCTACAGCACCCACTTCGAGTGGGGGCCTGAAGGCCGGCTGCAGCTCGCCAAAACCGAAGCAGGCCACCGCGTCGAGCAACACTACGAAGATGCCCTGTTGCGCAGCTCACTCACCCAACTCGGCCCCTGGTCCTTGGAGCAGCACTACCGCTACGAAGGGGAGGGCAGCGCCAGCTTTCTACCCCGCGTCCAAAGCCTGCAACTGAGCCTGGGCGACGGCCCCGAGCAAACCATTGAGTTCCAGCACGACCTCGACGGGCTCCTCACCGGCTTTGGCCCCCTGGCGCTGCAACGCGATCGCGCCACGGGCTGGTTGAGCGCGCTCAGCCTGGGCCGAATCCAAAGCAACCAAAACTACAACGGCCTGGGCGAAATGCTGCAAAGCCGCAGCAGCTACGCCTACTCGCAATCCCAATTGGATGCCCGCCTGCGCCCTCTGCTCAAGACCGGCTTCCAGGCCTTGGGCCAGGCCCTGTCCGACGAACTGACCCGACAAAACAGCTGCAGCATCCCTTGGCCTGAGCCTGATGACGAAGGGGACAGCCAGCTCAGCCGCGCGTCTGCAGAAAGCCAGAGCGTCTTGTCTGGCGTGACGCCGCCATCACAGCGGCCCGCCATCCCGGCGGCACCGAGCCGTCGTTCGTCTGCCATGGGCCGTGTGACCGAAGTCCTGGCTCAAAGCATCGGTGCGGGCCGTCTCAGTCCTGAAAAGCAGACCGTGGCCGACACCGAATCGGCCGCACTGAACTTCACCCCCGACCCCGGCCAACGCCTACAGAGCCTGGACAGCGGCTGTGGGCTGGGCAACAGCGCGATGGCCGACGAGGACCTCGACACCGTCCTCGAACAACTCGCCCAGGGGCACTTCAGCCTTGAACCCCTCTACATGGCCGACCCCTACCATCCGGCACCTGAGCGCTGCACCGTCACCGCCCGATTCGAAGCCGAAGACCCAAGCCAGACCTACTACCCGGTGATCGCCGATTGGCAAGCGTACTTTGGACCCGAGGCGACACCCACAAACGCCCGCCTCAGCCCGGTGCTGCAGTGGCAGGCGCTGGGACAGCGCGCCCGAGTCGGCATCCTCAACGCACAAAACCTGCCCATCGACCGCACCACTGACCTCTCCAGCAGCTGCGACGGCCAACTCGAAGGCTTGAACTTCACCACCGCCCCCCTGCAAGGCGCTTGCGCCGTCAACTTCTACAGCCAGGGCCTCTACGACGATCCTCCTCGGAACCGCCACACCCTGCGCGTCGATGACCTCACCCCGGGCAGCCTAGCCCGACTGCAACTGCTCTCGGTGCCCAAAGGGCAGCCTGCAGTAATTTCCCTGCCCACCCCCCCGGCAAGACAGGTGATCAGCAACTGTGGCAACGGCAGCGTCAGGCTGCTCGACATCCGTCCTCTAGCCGATGCGCCTGGTGCTCTGCCAGGCCTGGACGGTTGGGAATTCTTTGAACTCGATGCCCCCACCGGCGACTGCCAGGTCCAGGCCTGGGCCCTGCCGCCCGAGCAAAACCACACCGTCAGCGTGCAAGTCGGGCAGGGTGGCCACGCATCCCCGGCCACGCAAACGGTCTGGGCCGGACGTAGCGCCACGCTCGAAATCTGGTCAGACCCTGGCATGAAAATCGATCAACTGCAAAGCAGTTGCCCGCTGCAAGACCAAGGCTGGGGGCGCTACAGCACAGCGCCATTGCAATCTGACTGCCAGATCGATGTCAGCTTCCGCGCCAGCCAAGCCTGGCGGCCCCGCGACTTCTGCCAAGCCGATCTGGAGGCCTTCAACCGCCGCTGGGCCGAGCTTCTGGAGTCGCCCTTGAGTGCCGCCAGCCGGTCTTCACTCAAGGCCCTTCTGGAGCTCACCCAGACCCGTTACGCCCAAGGCGCTGCAGGCTTCATCCCCACCCACTACCCTGACGGCAGCCCCATCGACCCTGGCCTGCGCCCCACCCAAAGCTACCTCAGCGCGGCAGCCCAGCAACGGATCCTGGCCCTCCGCCAACTGCTCGACGCCCCCGCTGGCCCAGCCGACCTGTACCAACTCCAATTGCACCGCAACC
>JAFAMV010000024.1 GCA_019233055.1 Curvibacter sp. | reverse complement strand
CGAACTTCTGGACGCGTCCGGAGTTCCGGCTGTATGTGAGCAAGTTCAACTGGAACACGGCGGCGGCGGCGGCCAATGCGGCCAGCTTCGGCGCCAACGGGCAGACCAACGCCACCACCTTCGGTGCGCAGGTCGAGTACTGGTGGTAAGACTCTGAGGGCCCTGGTCTCAACCCGGGCGGGGCGGCATGATGTGCAGGCCGTCCCGTCAGGGCCGGGGCCCTCGGTGTGATTGTTCCGGGGTCGGGCCAGGTGCTGACCAAGCAGCACCTGGCCGGACTCTGGTCAGGGTTGGTTCTCCAAGGCGTCGAGTCGCCTTTTCAAGCGGGGGTGCATGGCGCTCCCGCCTTTTTGTCGGATGGACTGTTGGCATGTCGATGCTCCGTGAGTCATGAAAAATTCTTTTGAAAACTGGCTGCCCAGGCTGGTGGTGGCCCCCGCCTTCGTGCTGGGGTTTGCCTTCATCTACGGCCTGATGGTCTGGAACGGCGTGCTCAGCCTGTCGGCCTCGCGCATGCTGCCCAACTACGAATGGGTGGGGCTGGCGCAATACGAGAAACTCTGGGAGATGGACCGCTGGTGGGTGGCCCTGAAGAACCTGGCGATCTTCGGCGGCGGCTATGTGCTGGGTTCCCTGGCCATCGGCGTGGTGCTGGCGGTGCTGCTGGACCAGAAGATCCGCGCCGAGGGCGCCTTGCGCACGATCTATCTCTACCCGATGGCGCTGTCCTTCATCGTCACCGGCACGGCCTGGAAGTGGCTGCTCAACCCCGATCAGGGATTGGAGAAGCTGGTGCAGGGCTGGGGTTTTCCCAATTTCCAGTTCGACTGGCTGGTCAACACCGACCGGGCGATCTACTGCGTGGTGATCGCCGGCATCTGGCAGAGCGCGGGCTTTGCCATGGCCCTGTTCCTGGCCGGACTGCGCGGTGTCGACGACAGCATCATCAAGGCGGCCCAGGTCGACGGTGCCTCGTTGCCGCGCATCTATTGGCGCATCGTGCTGCCGGCCCTGCGACCGGTGTTCTTCAGCACCCTGATGGTGTTGTCGCACCTGGCCATCAAGAGCTTCGACCTGGTGATGGCCCTGACGGCGGGCGGACCGGGCTATGCCACCGACGTGCCGGCGACCTTCATGTACACCATGTCCTTCTCGCGCGGCCAGATCGGTCTGGGCGCGGCCAGCGCCACCATGATGCTGGCCACCGTGGCCGCCCTGGTGGTGCCCTATCTCTACAGCGAACTCCGGAGCAAGCCCCATGAGCGCTAAGCCTTCCCTGACAGCGACGCGGGTGCTGGTCTACACGGTGCTGGCCGTGGCGGCCCTGTTCTTCCTGCTGCCGCTCTACGCCATGCTGGTGACCTCGTTCAAGACCGCCGAAGAGATCCGCGCCGGCCATCTGCTGTCGCTGCCGGCCGGCCTGAACTGGGACTCCTGGTCGACGGCCTGGTCCAGTGCCTGCACCGGCGTCGACTGCAACGGCCTGCGGCCCTTCTTCTGGAACTCGGTCAGCATGGCGGTGCCGGCGGTGCTGATCTCGACCCTTTGGGGTTCGCTCAACGGCTATGTGCTCAGCCTGTGGAAATTCCGCGGCAGCGACACCCTGTTCGGCCTGCTGCTGTTCGGCGTCTTCATGCCCTTCCAGGTGGTGCTGCTGCCCATGAGCCAGGTGCTGGGCTGGCTGGGCATCTCGAGCAGCATCGGCGGCCTGGTGCTGGTGCATTGCCTGGCCGGCCTGGCCGGCACCACGCTGTTCTTCCGCAACTACTACAGCGCGATCCCGGGCGAACTGGTGAATGCGGCCCGCATCGACGGCGCCGGCTTCTGGCAGATCTTCTGGCGCATCGTGCTGCCGCTGTCGACCCCGATCGTGATGGTCACCCTGATCTGGCAGTTCACCAACATCTGGAACGACTTCCTGTTCGGCGTGATTTTCTCGGGCACCGATTCCAAGCCGATCACGGTCGGCCTGAACAACCTGGCCAACACCTCGAGCAGCGTGAAGGCCTACAACGTGGACATGGCGGCCGCCGTCATCGCGGGTTTGCCGACCATGGCGATCTATGTGCTGGCAGGCAAATTTTTCGTGCGCGGGCTCACGGCCGGCGCAGTCAAGGGTTAAGAGGTAAGGCAAATGGCTTCATCGCTGCAAATCGCAGGCATCAACAAGCGTTACGGCAAGGCCGACAAGAGCGTGGAGGTGCTCAAACGCATCGACATCCATGTCGAACCGGGTGAATTCCTGATCCTGGTCGGCCCTTCGGGCTGCGGAAAATCGACCCTGCTCAACATCATCGCCGGGCTCGACGAGCCCACCGAAGGCGAGATCCGCATCGGCGGGCGCAATGTGGTGGGCATGCCGCCGCGCGACCGCGACATCGCCATGGTGTTCCAGAGCTACGCGCTGTACCCGACCCTGAGCGTGGCCGACAACATCGGCTTTGCGCTCGAGATGCGCAAGATGCCCAAGGCCGAGCGCCAGGCCCGCATCGCCGAGGTGGCGGCCATGCTGCAGATCGAGCACCTGCTGGACCGTCGACCCAGCCAGCTCTCGGGCGGTCAGCGCCAACGCGTGGCCATGGGCCGGGCCCTGGCGCGGCAGCCGCAGCTGTTCCTGTTCGACGAGCCGCTGTCCAACCTCGATGCCAAGCTGCGCGTCGAGATGCGCGCCGAGATCAAGCGCCTCCATCAGAGCAGCGGCATCACCAGTGTCTACGTGACCCACGACCAGGTCGAGGCCATGACCCTGGGCTCGCGCATCGCGGTCATGAAGGGCGGGGTGGTGCAGCAGCTCGGCAGCCCCGACGAGATCTACAACCGGCCCGCCAACACCTATGTGGCGACCTTCATCGGCTCGCCGACCATGAACCTGGTGCGCGGACGCCAGACCGGCCAGCAGTTCGAGATGCTGGGCCTGTCGGTGCCGCTGGCCGGTCCGGCCAGCCCGCAGGATGTGCTGCTGGGCGTGCGGCCCGAGCATCTGCGCTTTGACGATGCTTCGCCCTGGCGCGGCGAGGTCAGTGTGGTCGAACCGACCGGCCCTGACACCTATGTGGTGGTCGACACCCCGGCGGGCACGCTGACCCTGCGCACCGGTGCGCAGACCCGCGTCCAGCCCGGCGACCGCGTCGGCATCACCGTCGATGCCGTCCACGCCCATTGGTTCGATGCGGCCAGCGAGGCGCGTCTGAGCTGATCCCGAAGTTCTCGAAGTGCCCCCGGCGGGGGCCTGCAAGGCTTGTCCATGACTCTTCCCCCCCTTCCTGCTCCGGTGCGCCTGTTGGCCGACATCGGGGGCACCCACATCCGGCTGGCCTGGCAGGCCACAGAGCAGGCCGCGCTGAGCGACATCCGCGTGCTGCAATGTGCGGACTACCCCGATGTCGAACAGGCCATCCGGGCCTACCTGAAGGAGGTCGGTGCGCCGCCGCCCCGGCAGGCCGCGTTCGGCATGGCCAATCCGGTGACCGGTGACGAGGTGCGCATGACCAACCACAGCTGGCGTTTTTCGCAGCGAGCCCTGCGCGAGGCCCTGGGCCTGGAGCGCCTGCTGGTCATCAACGATTTCACCGCGCTGGCGCTGTCCCTGCCGACCCTGACGCCGGACCTGTTGCGTCAGGTCGGTGGCGCATCGGCGGTGCCCGGGGCCGCCATCGGTCTGGTGGGGGCCGGCACCGGGCTGGGCGTCTCGGGTCTGGTCTTTGCGCCCGGTTCGGCGCTCGGCACGCCCTTGTCGGGAGAGGGCGGCCACGTCACGCTGGCACCCGAGACCCGGCTCGAATTCGACATCCTGGAGCATCTGCAGCAACGCTACGGCCATGTATCGGCCGAGCGCGTCGTGTCCGGCCCCGGCCTGGTCGACCTCTACCATGCACTGCGCAGTCTGCGCAACGCCGGTGGCACCGAGGTGACCCAGGCGGCCCAGGTCAGTCAGAGGGCCTTGCAAGACGGCGAGCCCCTGGCGCTGGAGGCCTTGTCGCTGTTCTGCGGCTTTCTGGGCAATGTGGCCGGTTCGCTCGCCCTGACACTGGGCGCGCGCGGCGGGGTCTACATCGGCGGCGGCATCGTGCCGCGTCTGGGCGACTGGTTCGATCAGTCGCCCTTCCGGGCCCGCTTCGAGGCCAAGGGGCGGTTTCGTGCCTATCTGGCCGAGATTCCCTGCTGGGTCATCGACGCGCGGGCCAACCCGGCCCTGCAGGGCGTGGCCCGCGCACTCTCGGCCGGGGCCTGAGGTGGCGCTGCCCCTGCTGGGCCTGCACCATGTGGCCCTGATCTGCAGCGACTATGGGCGCTCGCGCGACTTCTACACCCGCGTGCTGGGCCTGCCCGTGGTGCACGAGCTCTACCGGGCCGAACGGCAGTCGCACAAGCTGGACCTTCTGCTGCCCGACGGCAGCCAGCTCGAGCTGTTCTCCTTTCCGGGCCCGCCCCCGGCGCGCCGCTCCTACCCCGAAGCCTGTGGTCTGCGCCACCTGGCCCTGCGCGTCTCAGACATCGAGGCCAGCCGGGCGGCCTTGCAGGCGGAGGGCGTCGTGCTGGAGCCGCTGCGCGACGATCCGGTGACGGGCGAGCGCTTCTGCTTCTTCGCCGACCCCGATGGCCTGCCGATCGAGCTGGTGGAGTCCCGGCGCTGAGCTGCCAACCCCGGGCGAGACGAAACAAGCACCGAGAAATGAAAAAGAAAAAGGGCCGCATGAAGCGGCCCTTGATCATTTGAGCGCAGGCTCAGGCAGGCATTACATGCCCATGTCGCCCATGCCGCCCATGCCGCCCGGCATGGCCGGTGCAGCCGACTCTTCCTTCGGAGCTTCGGCAACCATGGCTTCGGTCGTCAGCAGCAGCGAAGCCACGGAAGCGGCGTTCTGCAGTGCGGTGCGGGTCACCTTGGTGGGGTCCAGGATACCCATTTCGATCATGTCGCCATAGGTGTCGTTGGCGGCGTTGAAGCCGAAGTTGCCCTTGCCTTCCAGCACCTTGTTCACGACCACCGAGGGTTCGCCACCGGCGTTGTAGACGATTTCGCGCAGCGGGGCTTCGATGGCCTTCAGGATCAGCTTGATGCCGGCGTCCTGGTCAGCGTTGTCACCCTTGATCTCGCCAGCGGATTGCTTGGCGCGCAGCAGGGCCACGCCGCCACCGGCCACGATGCCTTCTTCCACCGCAGCGCGGGTGGCGTGCAGGGCGTCTTCAACGCGGGCCTTCTTTTCCTTCATCTCGACTTCGGTGGCAGCGCCCACCTTGATCACGGCCACACCGCCGGCCAGCTTGGCCACGCGTTCTTGCAGCTTTTCGCGATCGTAGTCGGAGGTGGCTTCTTCGATCTGCACGCGGATCTGCTTCACGCGGGCTTCGATGTCCACGGCAGCGCCGGCGCCGTCGATGATGGTGGTGTTTTCCTTGCCCACTTCGATGCGTTGGGCGGAACCCAGGTCAGCCAGGGTGACCTTTTCCAGGCTCAGGCCGACTTCTTCGGCGATGACCTTGCCACCGGTCAGGATGGCGATGTCTTCCAGCATGGCCTTGCGGCGGTCGCCGAAGCCAGGGGCCTTGACGGCCACGACCTTCAGGATGCCACGGATGGTGTTCACCACCAGGGTCGCCAGGGCTTCGCCATCGACTTCTTCAGCGATGATCAGCAGCGGACGGCCCGACTTGGCGACTTGCTCCAGGGTGGGCAGCAGGTCGCGGATGTTGCTGATCTTCTTGTCGTAGAGCAGCACGAAGGGGTTGTCCAGCAGGGCGGCCTGCTTTTCGGGGTTGTTGATGAAGTAGGGCGACAGGTAGCCGCGGTCGAACTGCATGCCTTCGACGACGTCGAGCTCGTTGTTCAGCGACTTGCCGTCTTCGACGGTGATCACGCCTTCCTTGCCGACCTTGTCCATGGCGTCAGCGATGATCTGGCCGATGGAGGCGTCGCTGTTGGCCGAGATCGAGCCGACCTGGGCGATTTCCTTGGAGGTGGTGGTGGCCTTGGTGGCTTTCTTCAGCTCGTCGACCAGGTCGGCGACAGCCTTGTCGATGCCGCGCTTCAGGTCCATCGGGTTCAGACCGGCGGCCACGTACTTGGAGCCTTCGCGCACGATGGCCTGGGCCAGCACGGTGGCGGTGGTGGTGCCGTCGCCGGCGTTGTCGCTGGTCTTGGAGGCCACTTCCTTCACGAGCTGGGCGCCCATGTTCTGCAGCTTGTCCTTGAGTTCGATTTCCTTGGCCACGGACACACCGTCCTTGGTCACGGTGGGGGCGCCGAAGGAGCGCTCGAGCACCACATTGCGGCCCTTGGGACCCAGGGTGACCTTCACGGCATTGGCCAGGATGTTCACGCCTTCGACCATGCGAGCGCGGGCTTCACCGCCGAAAACGACGTCTTTTGCTGCCATTTTGTTTCTCCGAATTCAGTAAATGAGGTTTGAGCGAGGATGAAGCGGATTACTTCTCGACCACGGCGAAGAGGTCTTCTTCCTTCATCACCAGCAGTTCGTCGCCATTGAGCTTGACGGTCTGGCCGCTGTACTTGCCGAACAGCACGCGGTCGCCGACCTTGACGCTGACGGGGCTCAGTTCACCCTTGTCGTTCTTCTTGCCGGGGCCGACGGCCAGCACTTCGCCTTGATCAGGCTTTTCAGCGGCGTTGTCGGGGATCACGATGCCGGAGGCGGTCTTGGTTTCGTTTTCCAGACGCTTGACGATCACGCGATCGTGCAGAGGACGAAGGTTCATTGCATCTCCTGAATAGCAACTAGGGGGTCAGATGAAAGCCCCCCGACAACCGGGGGGCCAGCAAACAGGGCAGATCGGAAGGCTGTTAGCACTCAATCTGCTCGAGTGCTAATCATAAGGGCTTTTGAATGGCTTTCAAGGGCCTGGGCTCAGTTCTAACCCGGAGTGGGGGATGTCGGATGCCCCACAGACCACGGTCTCATCTCATCCGATGCACTGGCTCAATTGCCTTGCGGCGGCCAGCACATCCTTGATGTACCTCGCGTCATAGCGATGGCTGGGCATCGTCAGGGTCAGGGCGGCCACCACGGCGCCTTGGGTGTTGGTGACCGGGGCTGAGATGCCTGCAACCTCGGCCAGCCGGTCTCCCACCGAGGCGAAATAGCCCTGCTCCCTGATGCGCGCATACAGCATCCGGTCGTCCTGGCTGGGGACCTGCTGTTCATCGCCCATGCCGAACGCCGACAACACTCGCCCGCCGGTCCCCGACGCCAGAGGCAAGACGTCCCCGGCACGGATGTGGTCGCGAATAGGGTGGGGCGAGTCCACCCTGTACAGACAGAGGCGGGTCTGATTCGGCGGACGTCCCTGGCGAACGTGGTAGGCCGCGCTTTCGCCGGTGGCCTCCACCAAGGCCTTGAGCACAGGCAGGACCAGCCGATCCAGGGAGAAATGGGCGGCATGGATGGCGTGAAGGCGCGCCACTTCCATCCCCAGGGCGTAGTGCCCATCGGGCAGACGCTCGACCAGTCGCCCGTGCTCGAGCGAGGCGAGCAACCTCAGCACGGTGCTCTTGTAGAGCCGGGTGCGTTCGGCCAACTCCGCCAAGGACAGAGCGGCATCGCCCGTGCGAAACGCTGCCAGCAATGTGATGGCCCGGTCGACTGCCGCCGCACCTCCTGGCGCACTGGATTCATCGGCCAGAGATTGCGTTTGAGCCTTGCGAGGCATGGACAGACCTTTCCTTCAGGCGAATGCCTGCCTTGACGTTGATTGTGGCCTTGATTTAAATTCTATAAATTCAAATATAGTTCTATCTTACAGAATTTCAAGGAGATGTCTGAACCATGCAAGAACCCCATCCACAGCGGTCCACCGAGGCGGTGTTGATCAGCGAAGTCGGGCCCCGCGATGGCCTGCAATCGGTCAAGGCGACGATGCCGACCCACCACAAGCGAGCCTGGATCGATGCACTGGTCGCTGCCGGGGTGCAGGAAATCGAGGTGGCATCGTTCGTACCGGCCCGCCTGTTGCCCCAGATGGCCGATGCGGCCGAGGTGGCGCGGCATGCCCTGACCCATCCAGGGGTTTGCGTCATGGCCCTGGTGCCCAACCTCAAAGGTGCCGAGGCAGCCTTGCATGCAGGCGTGCACAAGCTGACGATGCCGGTCTCGGCCAGCGAGGCCCATTCCCTGGCCAATGTGCGCAAGACACGCGAACAGATGATCGAAGAGGTTCGGGCGATTGCCCGCTTGCGTGATGAGATCGCCCCGACGGTCAAGCTGGAGGCAGGCATCTCCACCGCGTTCGGCTGCACGCTGCAAGGGGCGGTCGCTGAAGACGATGTGATCTGGCTCGCCGAAGCGTGCGTGAAGGCCGGTGCAGACGAGTCGGGCCTGTCCGACACCACCGGAATGGCCAACCCGGCCCAGGTCAAGCGCCTGTTCACACGCCTGCGAAGGTCCCTGGGGTCACAGGCGGGTGCGGCACACATGCACAACACCCGAGGGCTGGGTCTGGCGAACTGCCTGGCCGCCTACGAAGCCGGCGTCCGGACCTTCGACGCCTCGCTGGGGGGGCTGGGGGGATGCCCCTACGCACCGGGTGCCAGCGGCAATGTGGTGACGGAAGACCTGGTGTTCATGTTCGAGGCCATGGGCATCGAGACCGGCATCGACCTGGCGCGCCTGTTGGCCGCACGCCTCCCCTTGAGTGCGGGCTTGCCCCACGAGCCCCTGTATGGCATGACACCGGAGGCCGGCCTTCCCAAGGGCTGGCAGCCGGCATCGAGCCGTCAAGCGGGGCTGCCGTCATGAACGCGCCCGTGGATCAACCGTCTCAAGCGGCAGGCCGGACACTGCCCTACGCCGGGGTTCGCGTGGTGGAGTTCACCCACATGGTCATGGGGCCCACCTGCGGCATGGTGCTCGCCGACCTGGGGGCTGAGGTCATCAAGGTCGAACCCATGGCTGGCGACAGCACCCGCAACCTGCTGGGTTCCGGCGCGGGCTTCTTTCCGATGTTCAACCGGAACAAGAAAAGCATCGCGCTGGACCTCAAATCAGCCGAAGGCATGGAAGTGGCGCTGAAGCTGATCCTCAGTGCAGACATCGTGAGCGAGAACTTCCGCCCCGGCACGATGGACAAGCTGGGCCTGGGCTATGACGCGCTGTCCAAGCTCAATCCCCGTCTCATCCATGTCAGCCACAAAGGCTTTCTGCCTGGCCCCTACGAAGACCGCACGGCGCTGGACGAGGTGGTGCAGATGATGGGGGGGCTGGCCTACATGACCGGCCGCGAGGGTGATCCGCTGCGGGCCGGCGCCAGCGTGAACGACATCATGGGGGGCATGTTCGGGGCCATCGGGGCCATGGCCGCGCTCGCCCAACGCGAGAAGACAGGGCTGGGACAGGCAGTTCAGTCTGCGCTGTTCGAGAACAATGTCTTCCTGGTCGCCCAGCACATGATGCAGTTTGCGGTCACGGGCAAGCCGGCAGCCCCTATGCCCAACCGCATTTCAGCCTGGGCCATCTATGACGTCTTCAAGGTCAAAGACGGGGCGCAGATCTTTCTGGCGGTCGTCAGCGACACCGCATGGGCTGCGTTCTGCGACGCATTTGATCTGACCGAGCTGAAGACCGACGCCTGCCTGGGCAGCAACAACGATCGCGTCAGGGCTCGCGCCTGGCTCATGCCCTTGTTGCGCAAGCACCTAGAGCGCTACTCGGCACAAGAGGTCGCCGGCCTCTTTGAGGAGCGGGGACTTCCGTTTGCGCCCATCACGAAGCCACAAGACCTTCTGGACGATCCCCATCTGAACGCCACAGGCACCCTCGCACCGATCACCCTGCCGGACGGCCGCCCCTGCAAGACTGTCCTGCTGCCCTTCACGCTGGGGGAAGGCCGCCCCGGTGTGCGAATGAACCCTCCCCGACTCGGAGAACACAGCGTGGCGCTGATGCAAGACCTGGGGTATTCCAAGCCACAAATTGAAGCCATGTGTGGACGAGGCATCGTCCGAGGAGAAAGCAATGTCTGACCATCAACGCCGTGACCTGTTCAAGAAATCCATCGCCATCGGACTGCTGGCAGTCACCGGGGCCGGCCGCGCGCAGCCTGCGTGGCCGTCGCATCCGATTCGCCTGGTCGTTCCGTACACGGCGGGTGGGGGCACGGATGCCGTCGCACGCCTGCTCGCCGAGCGTATCGCCCAGGAGACGAAATGGTCCATCGTGGTTGAAAACAAGCCGGGAGGCGCGGGCAACATCGGTCTGGATATCGTGGCCAAGGCGAGCGCCGACGGATATACCCTGGGTCTGGGGCAGACCTCGAACCTGGCCATCAATCCCGTTGCGACGGAGCACGTGCCGTTCAACGAGAAAGAGGATTTTGTCGCGGTGGCCGCACTGGCTGAAGTGCCGACCATCCTCGTCATACGGCAGGACGCCCCTTGGGCCACGCTCGCTGACCTGATCAAGTCAGGTCGCGCCTCCAATACGCCCCTCAAGCAAGGACTTGCCGGTACGGGAACCGTGGGGCACCTGGCCGGTGTGATGCTGGCGCGCAAGGCGGGAATGAGCAATGTGCTGGACATTCCTTACAAGGGGGCCGCACCTGCCATCACGGATCTGCTGGGCGGACAGACCGACTACATGTTCGCCACGCCGCAGGCCGTCATCGGCATGCTCAAGGCCGGGCGTTTGCGGGCGTTGGCTGTGACCTCGCTCAAGCGCCTGCCCATCCTGCCCAATGTGCCGACCGTGGCCGAATCGGGCTTTGCAGACTTCCAGGCCACCGATTGGAAGGTCTTGGTGGCCCCTGCCAAAACCCCGAAGAATGTTCTGCAGATGCTGAACTCAGCTGCTGAGCGCGCCCTTTCGCAAAACATCACCCGCGAGCGCCTCGCAGCAGAAGGAAGCCTTCCTATGGGCGGCTCGTTGGAGGCTGCGGCGCGCTTCCTTCAGACAGAGCAAAAGCGTTGGCAGGAGTTGATCAAAGCCAGCGCCATCCAATTCGATTGAGCGTTGCCCAAGCGATTCGAGACAAATCCATGAAATCCATCTTCTCTGTCCTGCCCTTCACCCTGGGCACGATTTTGTGCACGCCGCTGCTGGCTCAAACCACATGGCCTGACAAACCCGTGCGCATTGTGGTGCCCTACGCTGCGGGAGGCACCACCGATTTTGCGGCGCGCCAGGTGGCGCGGAAGCTGACCGAGCAAACGGGCCAATCCTTCATCGTGGAGAACAAGACTGGCGCGTCCGGCACCATCGGCAGCAACTTTGTGGCGAAATCGGCACCCGATGGCAATACCTTGCTGACCAACGACACCACGTACGCGATGCTGCCGGCGATCTTCAAAAAGTTGCCCTGGGACCAGGCCTCCGATCTGATCCCCGTGACGACATTGGCCGTCACACCGGTCGTCCTGGTGGTGCCGGCCCAGTCTCCATTCAAGACGGTCGCCGACCTGATCGCTTTTGCGCAATCGCATCCGGGGCAGCTCAACTTCGGCTCCGGGGGGGCCGGCAGTTCCACCCACTTGTCTGGCGAGGTGTTTGAAAAGGAAGCCCATGTCGCCATGACCCATATTCCCTTCAAAGGCGCTGGCGATGCCATGTTGGCGCTCATGGGGAACCAGGTCGATGTGTTGATCACGGCCAGCCCCACGGCGATCCCGGTGGTGAATGGCGGCAAGGTCCGGGCCTTGGCAACGACCGGGGACAAGCGACTGAGCGGCCTGCCGGCGGTGCCGACCTTCAAGGAGGCGGGACTTCCAGGCTTTGTGGTGATGAATTGGTTCGGCCTCGCGGCCCCCAAAGGGACCCCGGTCGCCGTCGTGCAGAAACTCCAGCAGGAGGTCGTCAAAGCCATGATGGATCCGGGGCTGGTGGAACGCTTTGCGCAGCAGGGCGCGCAGCCCGGCGGCCTGCCGAGCGCTGAGTTCGCTGCGCTGGTCAGAAAAGAAACCCATGCCTGGTCAGCCGTAGCCCGTGCTGCTGGCGTCAAGCCGGAGTGATGCCGCGATGTGGAATCTGAATTTCACTCCGCCGACCATCCTTCCCGCCACGGTGCTCACCCGCCTGCCTGAGTCATTCAGGCAAGCGAGGCGCACCGATTGGGTGGATGCCAACAAACCTGGCCATGTCATGGACAGCTTTCTTGAAGGTCCGGTGTTTGATGGCTGCGGCAACCTCTACGTCACCGATATTCCCTACGGTCGTATCTTCCGGATTGAGCCAGATCTATCGTGGCATCTGGTGCTGGAGTACGACGGCTGGCCGAATGGAATGGCGCTTCATCCGGATGGCAGCTTGTGGATTGCCGACTACAGAAAAGGCATTCTCCGCCTGGACCCGCGCACCGCCCAACTGAGCACCGTGCTCGGCCATCGCCATAGCGAATCCTTTAAGGGCGTGAATGACTTGGTGTTTGATCGAGATGGAAATCTGTATTTCACCGATCAAGGGCAGACAGGCCTGCACGATCCGACCGGCCGGGTTTACCGCCTTAGAGTGAATGGCCAACTGGACCTGCTGCTGGCCAATGCGCCGAGTCCGAATGGCTTGGCGGTGAACGAGGATGCCAGCGTGCTGTTCGTGGCGGTCACGCGGGGCAATCAGGTCTGGAGAGCGCCGTTGTTGCCCAGCGGCGGCATCTCGAAAATGGGGGCCTTCCAGACCTTTTTTGGGACCAGTGGCCCCGACGGCATGGCCTTGCTGGACCGCGACCGGCTGCTTGTGGCCCATGCCAGTTTGGGCGGTGTCTTTGTCCTCAATGCACGGGGCGAGGTGACCGAGTTTTTGCGCAGTACAGAAGGGGCCACAGTGACCAATGTGGCCATCAGGCCAGGCAGCCGAGAGTTGGTCATGACCGAATCGGCGACAGGGTCGATCCTGTCGGCTGTCCTGGCGGTGAGTCGGTCGGCCTAGGCCATCACGAACTCGTTCATGGCTTGGCGCCACGCCTTGGCTGTGCGTCGCGTCTGCCGACGCTCCGGGCGTGGCCAACCGTTGGAATGAAGGGCAGCACCTGCCGCTGAACACGCATGGGCCTGACGACGACGACCGGAAGCAATTACAGCGAAGCGGTCGCTTGTGCGCGGGGGGGCGTTCGGTCGCGGTCGGCCTGCGGGGCGGTGTTCATCGAGCAGTTTCGGCTCGAGTTCTGGGCCGACCCAAGGAACGTCGCCCCTTCCATTGTTGAAGCCACGGCACCAGGAAGTCGTAGAACGCCTCGGCCGCAGGCGGGACGGCCCGTACCTTGGAGCGATAGATGCAGACCTGCCGAATCGCCTCGGGGTTTCTGACCCGCCGCATGACCAGACCCAGCGGTGCTGCCGCTACCGCGATGAAGGCCGGAGCCAGCGTGATTGCCAAGCCCTGGGCTGAAATGCCCAGGGCAGTCGAGATATTGTCGACAATGTCGACGGGCCGTACCCGGGTTCCTTCGGGCGCGTTGAGGTGCATTTGCGCCACGCCCAGTTCGTGGTCCCTGCCGGCGGCAACGATCTGCTCTCCGCGCAGATCTTCCCATTGGAGTTGGCGCCGTCTGGCCAGTGGGTGGGAGGGGGCGCACCAGAGGACCCAGGGACTGTCGAATACGTGAATGGTGTCCACATGGGGGACCGTGCGCCGGTCCGGTCCGACGGCCAGATCCAGATCGCCGCTGGCCACCTTGTCGATCAATTCATCCACTGGAGTGTCCCGGATCCGGACGATCACTTTGGGCCGGGTGACGCAGAATGCCTTGATTGCGGCCGGGAGCACGGCGCTGGCCAGCACCATGGGGGCGCCGACACGCACCACACCGGAGGCTCGATTGCGCACATCAGCGGCTGCCGATTCGGCCATCTGCAGGTGTCTCAGCACCGTTTGTGCAGGTCCAATGAAATCCCGGCCGGCGCTAGACAGTTCAACGTGCCGGGTGCTCCGATCAAAGACACGGAATCCCAACGAGGCCTCCAACTCGGCAACCAATTGGCTTACCGCCGATGAGGTCAAACCCATCTGATTGCTGGCTTCTGAGAAGCTGCTGCGCTCCGCCACAGCGACAAAAGCTTCGAATTGCCTGAGGGTAAATCGCGTCAATGGCATGGAGAGATTCTCAACACAGGCCGCATGGGTGATTGTCAATTGTTGCTTATCAATTGAACAGTTTTTGTCGATTGTCTGGTGAATGAGGCCTATCGATACTCGCGACCTGTTTCATCCTTCACCCCAGGTCCGATACCGTGAACCTCTGTTGGAAACTGTGCGCCACACCGGCTCGACTGCTGCACGACTGGCAGAAGACATGGGCGCGGCCCGAGCAATTCTCGCGATGGCCTCCGGCGACCGCGTCCGAGAACGATGGGTCCGAGGTGCGGCGCATGGCATGGGAATTTGGTGGGCGCGTGCAGGAGCGCCTGAAGCAGAACCCTGCCGCAGCAAGAGCGGCAGTCAAGTCCTGAATTGTTCCAACAAGCTTGAGGTGCTCCATGACATTCTCCACACCGACCACCCGCCGCAACTGCCTGGCCCGCCTTCTGCTCGGATGGGGCTCGACGGTTGCCTGGTCCGCCCACGCGGAGGCGCTCGATAGCACCAGGCTGCTGGCGGGTTTTGCCCCGGGTGGCACGGTGGATACCGAGGCCCGCCATCTGGCCACACGAATGGCCGGCTCCTATGCAAAATCGGTCTTTGTTGACAATCGCCCTGGCGGAGGCGGTCAGATTGCCATCTCCACCTTGAAAGCGGCGCCGGCCGATGGCAGCACGCTTCTGGTCACCCCGATGTCTATGTTGGGCATCTATCCCCACACCTATCGGAAACTGCCTTACGACCCGTTTTCGGATCTGACGCCGGTATCAACAGCCGTGTCCGTCGACATGGCGTTTGTGGTGGGGCCCCTGGTGCCATCAACGGTGAGCGACATTCCGCAATTCATGGCTTGGTGCAAGAGCAATCCCGCTCAGGCGAACTTCGGCTCGCCCGCCCCGGGCTCGATGCCCCATTTCGTCGGCGTGCTTCTTGGCAGGGCCGGCGGGGTAGACCTGCGGCACATCGGGTACCGTGGCAGTCAGCCTGCGATCATGGATCTCGTCGGCGGGCAGATCGCCGCAGTGTCCGCCCCGGTGGGTGAATTCCTGCAACACTTGCCCGGTGGAAAACTGCGTGTGCTTGCAAGCAGTGGCGCCACCCGCAGCAAATTCCTGCCCCACGTGGCAACCCTGCTGGATCAGGGCTACCGGACGCTGGTCTACGGCGAATGGCATGGGATATTCCTGCCCGGCCACGCAAACCCTGCGGTGGTCAAGGCGGCCAATGCGGCGGTTCGCCAGGCCCTCGCAAACAAGGAGGTCATCGACGCTTTGGCCGCCGTGGGGCTGGAAGTTCGGACGTCCACGTCCGAGGAATTGGCGACAGTTCTCAGGTCGGATTTCGAACGCTGGCGCGGTATCGTCAAGTCCATCGGGTTCACCGCTGACGATTGAGTGGTCAGCTTGATACTGATCGGGGCTTGGAGAGGGGTCGATACGGAGGGATTCCGCTGGCTCAATGGCAACTGAGCACGTGGTCAGAAAAATCTACCGCCATCGTGCGCAAGCTCGGTCGAATGTTTTCGACCACATCGAACGCTTCCATATCCCCAGGCGGCGTCTTCGACGCTGGGCTACACCCGTCCGATTCAGTTCGAGCAAGCACGAGAAGCTCAGATGGATGTCAACGAAACCGGTGGTGGCCCAATGAATCGTTTTTGTAAGTGCTTGATTCCAAGGGTTCGGGAAATCAATCCGGTCATATCGAGACATTCCCAAATGGAATTTTTTCATGCGCTTTGATCGATTGACGATTTCAGGACTTCAATCGAACATCAGCCTGTCGACTGCAGAAATACTCCATGTTCGACCAGGTTGGACGGCGGCTTTCGGCCGCGTCAGCGGACCCTGTCGATAGGCTTTTTTGTGGCGGATGTGGAATGTTTTTGTCGGCAATGGCTGAACTCAGGAAACGGCGGAGATGGAATATGAGGCACATGAAAATCTGGACCCTGGCTGGTGGCTTGGCTCTGGCGGGCGCCGCACAGGCGCAATATGACGCGGGCCTTCTGCGCTTGGCCCAGGCCCACAAGGCGGCCTTGACCGAGGACCTCGGTGTGGTGGTCAACATGGACAGCGGCACCGATGACGCGGCGGGGCTTGCCAAGGTCGAAGGCATGCTGGCCCAGAGGCTGCGGGTTCTGGGGGCGGATGTCGAGGTCCGGTCCTCTCCACCGGCAGCCGGCCGGACCATCATCGGCACCTTGCACGGCGAGGGCACGAAAAACATCCTGCTGATGATCCACTATGACACCGTCTTTGGCATCGGAGACGCGGCAAAGCGGCCCTTCAAGGTCGTGGGCAACAAGGCCTTCGGCCCGGGCGTGGCGGATGCCAAGGGGGGCGCCTTGCTGATCCTGCACGCCCTCGATCTTCTGCGGGAGCGTCAATTCAGGGCTTTCAAGACCCTCACGGTGCTGTTCAATCCTGACGAAGAGAAAAGCTCGCTCGGTTCGCGCTCGATCATCCAGAAGCTGTCGGCCGACCAGGATTTCGTGCTGGTGTTCGAGCCACCCGAGTCTGAGCGGGTGACGGTCGGAACCAATGGCATCGCCTATGTCCATCTGGATGTGCAGGGGCGGGCCTCTCATGCCGGATCCGCACCGGAAGCCGGTCGCAATGCGGCGATCGAATTGGCGCACCAATTGCTGCAGCTGAACGACCTCGGCAGCACGGCCAAGGGGACGACAGTCAACTGGACCGTCGTCCAGGCGGGTGGCGCGGTCAACATCATCCCTGAAAAGGCAGGTGCCACTGCTGACATGCGGATGTCGGACCCGTCGGAGATTGCGCGGGTGCAGGCCGATGCGGACCGCCTGATTCAGAAGAAGCTCATCCCTGAGACCCAGGTTTCGGTTCGGGTGGAAGATCGGCGCCCGCCGTTCGGCAGGAATGAATCGAGCGACTCGTTGGCGGCCTTGGCCAAATCAATCTATGCAGAAATGGGACGGCCACTCACCGCCGCCGCGATGCGCTATGGGACGGATGCCGGCTTTGCCTACAACCCGGCTTCACCCGCCAAGCCGGTGGTGCTGGATGGCATGGGCATCGTGGGTGACCGCATCCACAGCTCCGACGAATGGGCCGATCTCGACAGCATCGTGCCCCGGCTGTACCTGACCGTGCGGATGATCGAAGCGATGTCCGTCAGGAACTGAGGTGGCCAGCGCACGGATCGTGAGCCTCGACAAACAGAATGGCAGAGGGCTG
The DNA here is from genome assembly GCA_019233055.1 of Curvibacter sp. Lineage (GTDB taxonomy): Bacteria > Pseudomonadota > Gammaproteobacteria > Burkholderiales > Burkholderiaceae_C > Curvibacter. The sequence goes on along the minus strand of JAFAMV010000024.1, from coordinate 18,716 downwards.
TGTGGATCGGTGGGCCGATGGCTGGCTTGGAAGGTTGAGTGCGGCCGCCGAAAAGCACTGCACCGTACAGCCACTGGACCTGCTGCGTATCTACCATGAGTGCATCGAGGCCTGGATTCTTGAGCTGGCCGGGGTGGGGTTCGATGGCCAGACTGAGCCTGGCAATCTGCGTATCATGAGTTGATTTGTGTCGTGTAACGTTGCGATATACAATAAATCGTGATCAAGTCATTTCGTCACAAGGGGTTGCAGGCCTTTTTCGAGCGAGGCACCAAGGCCGGTATTCAGGCTGCTCATGCCCCAAAGCTGGCCCGGCAGCTTGCCCGTCTAGACCAGGCTCAAACAGCCCAAGACATGAACCTTCCTGGTTGGAGGCTGCACGCCTTGCAGGGCACTCTGCAAAACCATTGGTCGGTGTCTGTGAATGGCAATTGGCGCATGACCTTCACTTTCGAAGGTCAGGACGTTGTGCTGGTTGATTACCAGGACTACCACTGAATTGGAGAAGCACCATGACCCACATGTTCGCCCCCCCGCACCCAGGTCTGACCCTGCGCGATGACGTTTTGCCTGCTCTGGGGCTCAGCGTCACCGAGGCCGCCCAGCAATTGGACGTCTCTCGTGTGGCCCTGTCCCGCGTGCTGAATGGCCGTGCCGCCATCTCACCAGAAATGGCGCTGCGCCTTCAGGCTTGGCTGGGTGTGGAGCGCGGTGGCGATGCCCGGGTATGGCTGGCCGAGCAAAGCGCGTATGACGTGTGGCAGGTGGCGCAACGGTTCAAGAAGGTGCGTCTGCATGTTCGGCCGGCGCCCGCTGAGCCCGAAGCCGAGCACGCCTGATTGATTTCGCTCCAGCCAGGCCCGCGAACCGAAAGGCGAGAGAGGTGGAGCAAGCGCCCATACTTGCAGAGTTGTTCCGTGGGTTGGGAATCAAGTCAAAGACCAAGAGTGAGATGGCCTGCGTGAGCGGCAGGGAGGTTCCGACTTCAGAAATTCACTTGCATCCGCCGTGACGTCGGATATAAGGCCCGGAAACAAAAAAGCCACCCGGAGGTGGCTTTCGCGTCCAAGTGCTTGTCACACTTGAAGAAATTTTGGTGGCGCTTCACGGATTCGAACCGCGGACCTGTGGATTATGATTCCATCGCTCTAACCGACTGAGCTAAAGCGCCACTTTTCCATGTCAGGAAGGTTTTTTGCCAACCCGCTCGGAAGCCTTAGATTATAGCCATGAATTTTGAGCTGTGGCTCAAAGGTTGGTGAAATTGGGGCTGCGTTTGTTGACGAAGGCGTCCATGCCTTCCTTCTGGTCGGCGGTGGCGAACAGCGCATGGAACAGGCGACGCTCGAAATGCACGCCATCGGACAGGCTTCCTTCGAAGGCACGGTTCACCGATTCCTTGGCGGCCATGACGGCGATCTGCGAGTACGAGCAGATGGTCAGAGCGGCGGCCAGGGTCTCTTCCATCAGCTTGTCCAGCGGGACGACGCGGCTGACCAGACCCGAGCGCTCGGCCTCCACCACATCCATCATGCGGGCGGTCAGTGCCATGTCCATGGCCTTGGATTTGCCGACGGCACGCGGCAGGCGCTGGGTGCCGCCGGCGCCGGGGATGACGCCGATCTTGATCTCGGGCTGGCCGAACTTGGCGTTGTCGGCGGCGATGATGAAATCGCACATCATGGCCAGCTCGCAGCCGCCGCCCAGGGCGAAGCCGGCGACGGCGCCGATCACCGGCTTGCGGATGTTGCGGATGGCTTCCCAGTTGCGGCTGATGAAGTCGCCCTTGTAGACGTCCTGGAAGTTGTACTTGGCCATGGCGGCGATGTCGGCGCCTGCGGCAAAGGCCTTTTCGCTGCCGGTCAGGACGATGCAGCCGATCCGCTCATCGGCCTCGAAGTCCTTCAGCGCCTGACCGAGTTCGTTCATGAGCTGGTCGTTCAGCGCGTTGAGCTGCTTGGGGCGGTTGAGCGTGATGACGCCGACCTTGTCGGCTTCGGTGCGCACCAGAATGGTTTCGTAGCTCATGTCTCGTTTCTCCGGGGGTTGCGGGCCAGCGGGCACTATACCCAAGGCGGCTGGCCGCCGTCTGACAGCCAGGTTGCAATGCATGCCTGTCACCGGGCGGACAGCCGGGTCTGCGGGGCCGGGGCAGCATCTGGCGCACCCGGCGGCCCGCCGGGCCCCACCCGATTCCGAGGAGACCCCATGACAGATGGACCATCGAGCACCGTGCTCTATGAGGCCGATGAAGGCAGCCAGGGCGCGGTCGCCGTGCTGACCTTGAACCGGCCCCAGTCGCTCAACAGTTTCACCGCCGAGATGCACCAGGACCTCTGGCGCGCGCTGGACCGTGCCGAAGCCGACGCCCGGGTGCGGGCCGTGGTCCTGACTGGCGCCGGGCGGGGGTTCTGCGCGGGCGCCGATCTGGCGGCCTTCGATTTCTCTCCGGGCGAGGACCGGGTGCGGCGTGCCGACCCGGGGCCGGTGATCGATCGTGCCTTCAACCCCACGGCACGGCGTTTGCAGGCCCTGCGCATGCCGGTGTTGGCGGCGGTGAACGGCGTGGCGGCGGGTGCGGGCATGTCGCTGGTGATGAGCTGCGACCTGGCGATCGCCCATCCCTCGGCGACCTTCATCCAGGCCTTCGGCAAGATCGGTCTGGTGCCCGATGCGGGCAGCACCTGGCTGTTGCCGCGCCGGGTGGGGCTGACCCGCGCGCTGGGATTGGCCCTGACGGGGGACCGGCTCGAGGCCGGCCGGGCCCGCGACTGGGGCTTGATCTGGGAGGTGGCGGACGATTGCCTGGCGCGGACCCTGACCCTGGCGCGTCAGTTGGCGGCCATGCCGACGGCGGCCCTGGTCGCCACGCGCCGCCTGCTGCGCGAATCGATGACGCGCGAACTCGACGCCCAATTGCTGGCCGAGCGCGATGCGCAGTCGGCCATGGGGCGTACCCACGATTATTTCGAGGGGGTGGAGGCCTTTCTGGCCAAGCGGGCACCGGTCTTCCGGGGGGATTGAGGGGCCGCGCCCCCCTCTGCAGCGGGTGCCTGGGCGGCGGGGCTGGCGGCGCCCGCGTCGAGCCAGGCCTTGACCAGACCGGCATCACGCACCGACAGGCGCGCGGTGACCGCCGGGGCCGGCAGGCTCAGTGGCAGGCGCAGCAGACGCCGGTCGCGCGCCACCAGGGCGGTCATGCGACGGGCCGTGCCGGCATAGAGCAGCAGGTCGTCCAGCCTGCCCATGCGCCAGGCCTGGGGGCCGACCTCCAGGCCCAGCCATTCGTCGCCAGCGGCCATGCCGGCCTTCTCGGCGGCTCCGCCGCGCAGCACGGTCTTGATGAGCAGGGTTGCGCCCGCCGGGTCGCCGACCCGCAGGCCCAGCCGCTGCGCCAATTGGGCCGGATCGTCATGCCAGGTCACGCCCCTGGCTTCAAGCAGCGGCTTGAGCGGCAGCTCGCCCACGCCATGGACCCAGGCCTTGAGTTCGGCGTCGAAATCCCGCCCGCCGACCTGGCGCAACACTTCGGCGAAGTCGGCTTCGCTCATGGGGCCGCCCTGGCAGCGTTGCCAGACGGCGCGCAAGGCCTCGTCCAGGCTGGCGCCGCCGGCGCGCAGGCTCAGGTCCAGGCAGAGCGCCACCAGCGAACCCTTGGTGTAGTAGCTGATGGTGGCGTTGGGGGTGTTCTCGTCCTGGCGGTAGTACTTGGTCCAGGCGTCGAAACTGGCCTGGGCCACGCTCTGCACCTGACGGCCCGGGGCTTGCAGCACCTGGTTCAGGGTCTTGTTGAGCAGCTTGAGGTAGGTGGCGTCGTCGATCAGGCCGGCGCGGCGCAGCAGCAGGTCGTCGTAGTAGCTGGTGAAGCCTTCGAAGAACCAGAGCAGTCCGGTGTGGTTCTCGCGGCTGTAGTCGATGCGGGCCAGTTCGGTGGGCCGCAGGCGCTTGACGTTCCAGGTGTGGAAGTACTCATGGCTGATCAGGCCGAGCAGGGTGGTGTAGCCCTCGGGCGCACGGGCCTCGCCCAGACGCGGCAGGTCGCGCCGGCCGCAGATCAGCGCGGTGCTGGCGCGGTGCTCCAGGCCGCCATAGCCGTCGTCGACCACATTGAGCAGGAAGACATACCGGGCATGGGGCGGACGCCGGGACGCATCGCCGGTGGCGGCGGCCGAAGGGTGCCAGAAGCGGATGGCGGTCTCGCAGAGGGTCTGGCTGTCACGCAGCAGGCGTTCGGCGTCGAAGGAGGCGGCCGCGCCCGTCACCACCAGGCGGTGCGGTATGCCGCAGGCGTTGAAGTCGCCAGACCAGAAGGCGCCCATTTCGACCGGGCTGTCGACCAGTTCGTCGTAATCGGCGGCCTCATAGCGGCCGAACCCGTGCCGGTCGACCTTGCGCGCCGCGAGGGCGGTGGCCAGGCGCCAGCGCTGGGTTTCGGGGTGTTCCGGGCGCGGCAGCTCCAGTCGATGGGGCCGGTCTTCCTGACCGTGCACCCGCAGACACAGGCTGGTGCCATTGAAGAAGCCGCGCTGGGTGTCCAGCCAGGCGGTGCGCACCGAGTTGTCGAAGGCATAGACCTGGTAGCGCAGCTCCAGGGGGCCCGGCCGTTCGTTGGCGATCTCCCAGGTGGCCTTGTCGAGTTGGCGCAGCGCCACACGGCGGCCGTTCTGGCGCGCCTGCAGGCTCTGCAGGTGCTTGGCGAATTCGCGCACCAGGTAGCTGCCGGGGATCCAGACCGGCAGCGACACCTGCTGGTGCGCGGCCGCCTGGTCGATGGTCAGGGTGACTTCGAAGAGATGCGCCTCGGGCTGGGCGGCTTCGATGCGGTAGTTCAGTGCGGGCAGGGAGCGTTTCATGGCGGCGTGGGACCGGGCGGCAGAAGTGAGGGCAGCCCGGCCGCATCGCCGGGCGGCGGTGTCAGGTGTTGGAGGCGCCTAGCAGGCAGCTCAGCGTGGCGATGGCCGTCAGCCGGAAGCGCAGGGTCAGCCAGGGGCGCAGCTGGGGCGAGGTCCAGGTCTTGCGGTCGACCAAATAGCACACCAGCAGCAACAGGGCCAGCAGCGGCAGGCCGGCATAGGCCGGCATCACCACCGCGACCCAGGCCAGCAGGCTGGGCACCACACCCCAGATGTAGTGGATGCGCGGCGCGTCCAGCCCCTGCTGCAGTGCAATGCCCCAGTGGATGCCACCGAGGAAGGAGGCCACGATGGCCGCATAGCCGGTCAGGGCCAGGGCCACGAAGGGCAGCAGATCGGGGGTGACCAGCCACATCAGCAGGGCCAGTATGACGAAGGGCGCCACCCCGGCGTAGGCCAGGCGTTCGATGGTGAGGGTCAGCGGGTGCCCGGCAGGATGGGGCGTCGGCGCGGTGGTGTTCATGAGGCCCGATTGTGGCCGGGTTTGCCACCCGCCGTGGCAGGGGTGGCGAATCAGCCACAGCCGGCACACCCTGGCCGGCGGCGCCCCTGGAGGCGGATGGAACTTCCACACACCGTGAGGAAGTTCAAACGGGGTGGTCTCAGCTCAGTCGGCCTTGCCGGATTCGGCCTGGGCGATGCGCTGCTCGATCTGTTCGGTGTTGATCGCGCCAGGGACCCGGGTGCCGTCCGAGAAGATGACGGTCGGGGTGCCGGTGATCTTGTATTTGCGGCCGAAATCGACGTTTCGCTTGATGGCGGCGGTGTCGCAGCTGGCCACGGTGGCGGGCTTGTCGCGCACCATCCAGTCTTGCCAGGCGGCGCCCTTGTCCTTGGCGCACCAGTGGTTGCGGGCCTTTTCGACCGAGTCGGCGCCCAGGATCGGGTAGAGGAACAGGTGCACGGTCACGTTGTCGACCTTGTTCAGGTCTTTCTCGAAGTGCTTGCAGTAGCCGCAATTCGGGTCTTCGAACACCGCCAGATGGTGCTGGCCGTTGCCGCGCACGATGGTGAAGGCGTCGGCCATGGGCAGGGTGGCGAAGTCGACGGCGGTGAGCTTGGCGATGCGCTCTTCGGTCAGGTTGCGCTGGCGGGTGGTGTCGATCAGCTCACCTTGCAGCAGGAAGTTGCCCTTGGCATCGGTGTAGAAGACGTCGTTGCCGACGCGCACCTCGAACAGGCCGGCCATCGGGGTCTTGCTGATCTCGTCGATGTTCTGCAGTTGCGGGATGCGGGCGGCGAGGTTCTTGCGGATGAGTGCATCCTGCGCCAGCGCGCTGAAGCTGGCCAGGGCCAGGGTGGCGGCCAGCAGGCGGTGGGCGGTGGTGGTTTTCATGGCGTTCCAGTGGGTTTTGAAGGTGTGTGGGGCCGGGTCTCTCAAGACCCTCAATTCAGTCCCATGGCCATCCGGGTGACCCAGGATTTCAGCGGGACCAGGCGGTCGAACTGGGTCATGCCCCAGTTGCGAGCCAATTGGACCGGGGCCTGGGGCAGGTCGAACAGGCGTTGCAGGCTGTCGCCGGCCAGCCCCAGGGCCCAGATGCCGGCCTTGCGTTCGCGCTCGTAGCGTCGCAGCAGGCGGGGATCGCCGACGCTGCGCCAGTAGTCGCGCTGGCTCAGGATGCGCGCCAGGGCCTGGACATCGCCCAGGCCGAGGTTCAGCCCCTGGCCGGCCAGCGGGTGGACGGCATGGGCGGCGTCACCGGCCAGGGCCCAGTGGCCGCTGCCGTCGGGCATGCGGCCGGTCCAGCGGTCGGCGCGCGACTGCTGCAGCGTCCAGCTGGCGCGTTCGCTGATCAGGCGCAGCGAGCCGGCGGGCCGGCCTGCGGCGGCGGCCACGCGTTCGGCGAATTCGGTGGGGGCAAGGGACATCAGTTCGGCAGCCTCGGCATGGGGGACAGACCACACCAGCGCCACGGAGTTCCCCTGTTCGCCGCCCAGGGGCAGAAATGCCAGCACCTGACCCGGCAGAAACCACTGGCGGGCCTGCTGTCCATGGGCCTCGTCGGATTCGAGCCTTGCCGCGATCGCGGTGTGCGGATAGGGCTGGGTCTCGTAGTCCACCCCGAATTCGGCCCGGGTGCTGCTGGCGCGGCCTTCGCAGACCACGGTCAGGGCGGCCGGGACCGGTGCATCCAGGCGTTCGATCAGGGGCTGGTAGCGCACGGCCTCACCCAGCCGGGCCTCCAGCGCGGGCACGTCGACGATCCAGGTCAGGGCCGGTGTCTGCTGCTGGGCGGCCGAGAAATGCACCGAGCCGCCCTGGTCGCCGCTCACCCACATGTCGGTCACCGGCGTGGCCGCTTCGGGCTCGGGCCAGCAGCGCAGCGAGGCCAGCAGTTGCTGCGAGCTGCTGTTGAGCGCATAGGCCCGCACGTCCGGTCCGGTCGCCGGACGGGGCGGGGCCACCAGGGCCACGCGCAGCCGCTCTTTGGCGAGCAGCAGGGCCAGGGTCTGGCCGACCACGCCGGCACCACGAATACACAGGTCATAGGCTTGCATCATGGGGAGGGATTGTAGGAGCCGGGCACAATCCGGGCCTGACCTGCCGCAAGTCCCCACAGAGGGGCCGATCCGCCAGTCGCGGCAGCATGTTGTGGAGTGATTTCTCATGAGTGAAACCGACGGGATGTCCGGCATGGACGTACGGGGCCACATTGCCCGGCTGTTCATCCACCCGGTGAAGTCCTGCGCGCCGATCGAATTGCCGCAGGTCCGGCTGGAGGCCACCGGCCTGTCCATGGACCGGGCCTGGATGCTGGTGGACCCCGACGGGATGTTCGTCACCCAGCGCGAACTGCCGCGCATGGCCCTGGTGCGACCCGAGTTGCTGGCCGAGGCACTGCGCCTGCGGGCGCCCGGGATGCCGCTGCTCCAGGTGGGCCTGACGGCCCAGGGGCCGGTGCGGGAGGTGCAGGTCTGGAAGGACCGGGTGCTGGGCATCGACCTCGGCGACACCGCGGCGCGTTGGCTTTCCGACTTCCTGGGGCGATCCTTGCGGCTGGTGCGCTTTGCCGCCGGCCAGCGTCGCCTGAGCAGCTTCAAATGGACCGGGGGCGTGGAGGCGCCCAACGAGTTCAGCGACGGCTACCCGGTGCTGTTGAGCAGCGAGGCCTCGGTGTCCGATCTCAACCAGCGGCTGGCGGCTGCCGGTCATGCCTCGGTGGGGGTGGAGCGCTTTCGCGCCAATGTGGTGCTGGGGGGCATCGAGGCCTTCGATGAAGACCGGCTGGAGGCCCTGCACATCCGAACCGACGAGGGGCTGGTGACCCTGCGCCCGGTGAAGCCCTGCAGCCGTTGCCCCATTCCCGACATCGATCCGCAGACCGCATGCAGCAGTCCCGAGGTCGGGGACACCCTGCGCGGTTTCAGGCGCGATCCCCGCATGGACGGCGCCATCACCTTCGGCATGAATGCCATCGTCACCGAGGGCGAGGGCTGCCTGCTGCGGGTCGGGCAGCCGGTGGGCGGCATGCTGCGCTTCGACTGAACGGCGCGCCGCAGACCGCCCTTCGGGCTCAGGAGCAGCTCTTGCCGTGGTCGGGGCGGTCGCCGGCGGCCTTGGCGGCGGCCTCGCTCATGTATTCGCCTTGCTTGGTGGTGCCGTAGTACTTGGCGCCCTGGCAGTGGTAGACCTTGGTGGCGGTGTTCACCCACACCAGGCCGGGGCCGCCGCCGGGGGCCGGGGTCTTGGCTGCGGCGGCGGTCTTGGTGGCCGGTGCTGCAGCCGGTGCCGCGGCGGGGGCGGCCGCCGGTGCGGCAGCTGCAGGTGCTGCCGGCGCTGCCGCAGCCGGGGCGGCGGGCGCCGGGGCTGCCGCAGCAGGCGTGGCGGCGGCGTACCACTCCTTCACGCCCTTGTGCCCGGCACAGGCGCCTTTCTTGGTCGCGTTCGAGCTGTAGCTGCCGTCCTTGCACAGGCCGGTGGAGCCGGCCGGCGCGGCGGCGGGGGTCTGGGCCAGCACGGCACCGGAGGCCAGCAGGGCGCCGGCTGCGATCAGGGACGCGAGGGTGTGTTTCATTCGGTTCTCCGCTTCAGTCAGATGGATGACAACAAAAATGCCGTGGGCAGCGACCGCCAGGCCGCTGCTGTGGATGCAACGCGCCCTGGGCGGGCCGGGTTGACTGTCAGATTCTGAACATGAAAAAAGTCGGAGCGGTGAGAAATCAGGCGTGAACGCTCAACTTAGCCCCGAAATGTGAACAATTTGACGCATTGAAAGGGCCCACTCGCCTCAGGCCGCACGTGCGGCCGCCGGGATCCGGGTCCCGCCGTCGGCCACCAGGGCCGTGCCGGTGATGAAGGCGGCCTCGTCGCTGGCCAGGAACAGGCAGATGCCCGCCATCTCGTCGGCGCTGGCCATGCGGCCCAGGGCGATCCGCCCCACCGTCTGGCGGTGCGCGGCCTCTTCGCTGATGCCCTGCTCGGCGGCCAGCTCCTGCATCTCGCGCCGGCTCATGGGGCTGTCGACCCAGCCTGGACAGAGTGCGTTCACCCGCACCCCGGAGGGGCCGTAGGCCTGGGCGGCGGAGCGGGTCAGGGCCAGCAGGGCGGCCTTGCTGGCGGCATAGCTGGCCATGTCGGCGCCGGCATTGAAGGCGGCGACCGAGGCGATCTGGACCACCGCCCCCCCGCCCTGCGACACCATGACCGGCAGCACCGCCCGCAGGCAGCGCATGGCGCCGGTGGTGTTGATGTCCTGCAGCCGATGCCAGTCGGCGTCCAGGATGTCGGCGGCGCGGTCGCTGTGCACCACACCGGCGCAATGCACCAGCACATCGAGGCGGCCCCAGCGGGCCAGCACCGCCTGCACCGCAGCGCGCACCTGGGCTTCGTCGGCCACGTCGCAGCACAGGGCCAGGCTGTGTTCGCCGTCGGCAGGCTGGGCCTGGCCGGGCAGGGCACAGCCGGCCACCCGGGCGCCTTCGGCCAGGAAGCGCCGGACCACGGCCTCACCGATGCCGCTGCCGGCACCGGTCACGAGACAGACTTTCTGATCGAGTCGGGCACGGCGGCTCACTGGCGTGCCTTCGTCTGCGACGGCTGCGGCTGCGGTCACAGCCCCTTGGGGCGGCCGGGCGGGGCTCATGCGGCCTCCAGGAAGCTGGGGCTTTCGGGCAGGGTCGAGCCGCCGTCCACCACCAGGGTCTGGCCGGTGATGTAGCGCGCGGCGGGGCTGGCCAGGAAGCACATGGCGGCGGCAATGTCTTCGGGGCGCCCCAACTCGCCGGCCGGAATGTAGCGGGCGATGCGTTCGGCGCGCGCCGGATCGGACAGCAGGCTGCCGCCCTGCTTGGCGATGTAGCCGGGCTCCACGCCGTTGACGGTGATGCGCTCGGGCGCCAGCTCCAGTGCCGCGCTGCGGATGAACCCGTTCACCCCGGCCTTGCTAGCCGCATAGGCCGCACTGCCGGGCATGGCGACACGGGGCCCGGTGACCGAGGAGGTGACCAGCAGCCGCCCGCCACCGCGTGCCCGCAGATGGGGCAGGGCGGCCTGGCTCAGCCAGAAGCAGGCCTTGAGATTCACGGCCAGGGTCTGCTCGAGGTCGGCGTCGCTGATGTGGCCCAGCCGGGCCCAGGGGTTGGTGGCTGCGTTGTGCACCACGATGTCGAGGGCGCCGAAGCGCTGCACCGCCTCGTGCACGGCCATCCGCGCCTGCTCGGGGTCGTGCAGCTGGCATTCGACGGCTTCGGCCGCCAGGCCCTGGGCGCGCAGGGCCGAGGCGACGGCCTCGCCGGCACTGCCGGTTCGGTTGGCGATCAGCACGCGGGCGCCCGAGCGCGCCATGGCCTGGGCGATGGCGGCGCCGATGCCGCGGCCGGCGCCCGTGATCAGGGCCACCTGGCCTTGCAGGCTGAAGCCGGGCAGGACGGGGAGGGGATTGGAGTGGTTCATCGCGGCAGGATAGGCCGGCAGGGCCTGGGGGCGTTATCGGAATTCCGCACATTTGCAGCCGCCCGGCGCGGCTAGGGGATATCCAGGAGGCCGCGCAGATGTGCCGGATTTCGATACCGGGCCGGCGCCGCTCTGCCAGAGCATCGGGGCCTGTCGCAACCCTCAACCCCCGGGAAGGCCCCATGTCCGATTCTGATTCCGAGTCTGAGCAAGTCCTCGCAGCGCCGTCGCTGCACCGTCGTCATCTGCTGCTCGGCGGTGCCGCCGCCCTGGGCGGCCTGCCGGCCCTGGTGCGGGCGCAGTCGGCCGCGCGCACCCTGAAGATCGGCTACCTGACCACGTTGTCCGGTGTGCGGGCGAATTTCGGCGAGGCCGACACCTGGAGCCTGGAGCGCATCCGGGCGCTCGTGAAGGACGGCCTGGACATCGCCGGCGAGCGCTACCGGGTGGAGATCGTGGTGCGCGACACCCAGTCGGACGCCAACCGGGGTGCCAGCCTGGCGGCCGAACTGGTGCTGCGCGAAAAGGTCGACCTGCTGCTGGTGCAGGACAGCGACGCCGCGCTGGCGGCCGGGCAGCTCTGCGATGTGCACGGTGTGCCGATGATCTCGACCATGGGGCCCTGGCAGGCCATCGTCTTCGGACGTGGCTCCACCCCGGCCAAGGGCTTTCCCTTTTCCTTCCATTTCTTCTGGGGCGCCGACGATGTGCTGAAGAACTTCTTCGGCATGTGGGAGCCGCTGAAGATCGAGCGCCGGCTGGGCACGCTCTACATCGACAACGGGCCGGGGCATGCCTTCGCCGATCCCGCCACCGGCATTCCCGCCGGCGCCCGCCAGCATGGCTACCAGGAGACCAGCGGCGGCTTCTTCAAGATCGCCACCGACGACTTCAGCAACCAGGTCTCCAGCTTCAAGGCCGCGCAGACCCGCATCGTCTCCGGCTTCGCCTATGCCAACCACGTGGCCACCTTCTGGAAGCAGGCCCAGCAGGCCAGCTTCCGGCCCGAGGTGGTGACGCTGGCGGCCGCCTTCCTGTTCCCCAGCGCGGTCGAGGCCCTGGGGCCGGCCGGCAACGGCATGTCCACCGAGGTCTGGTGGACGCCGGCCTTTCCATTCAAGTCCTCCTTGACCGGCCAGAGTGCCCGGGCCCTGGCCGACGACTGGGAGAAGAGCACCGGCCGGCAATGGACGCAGCCCATCGGCTACGGCCACGCCCTGTTCGAGGTGGGCCTGGCCGCGCTCAAGGCCACACCCAACCCCAAGGACCGCAAGGCGCTGCGCGATGCCATCGCCGGGCTGCAGCTGGACACGGTGGTGGGCCGGGTGGATTTCAAGTCCAGCCCGATCCGCAGCGTCGCGGTGACGCCCATGGTGGCGGGGCAGTGGCGACGCACCCAGGGCGGCAGATTCCCCTATGAGCTGGTGATCACCCACAACGCCACGGCGCCCCAGATCCCGGTCCAGGACGGCCTGATGTTGCTGTCGCAACTGAAGGCGGTCTGAGCCCATGCGGAACACGACAGGTCCCGGCCTGGGCGAAGGCGACACCGCGTCGGGCGGTTTGGTGGTGCGCGGTCTGTGCAAGCGCTACGGCGCCATCGTGGTGGCCGACCAGGTGGCGCTGTCGGTGGCGCGCGGCCAGTGTCTGGGCGTGATCGGGCCCAACGGGGCCGGCAAGAGTTCGCTGTTCAATCTGATCACCGGCGTGGCGCGGGCGGACGCCGGCAGCATCCGGCTCGACGGCGTCGAACTGAGCGGCCTGGGGCCGGCGGCACGGGCCCGTCGCGGGGTGGCGCGGGCGTTCCAGATCCCCCAGCCCTTTGCCCACCTCAGCACCTATGAGAACGCGCTGGCCGCCGCCAGCTTCGGCGCCGGCCTGTCGGCCGCTGCGGCGGCCGCGCAGGCCTGGGACGCCCTGGAGCGCACCGGGCTGGCCCCACGCGCCCGGACGCCGGCCGGGCAACTCACCCTGCTCGACCGCAAGCGCCTGGAGCTGGCCAAGGGCCTGGCCGCCCGCCCGCGCGTGCTGCTGCTCGACGAGATCGCGGGCGGCCTCACCGAGCCCGAGGTGCATCAGCTCGTGGAGTTGGTGCAGCGCCTCAAGCCCGGTCTGGCCCTGATCTGGATCGAGCACATCGCCCAGGCCCTGATGGCGGTGGCCGACCGCATCATGGTGCTGAATTTCGGCTGCAAGCTGCTCGAAGACCGGCCCCAGGCGGCCATGCACAGCCGCGAGGTGCAGGAGATCTACATGGGCGTGCTCGGCGAATCGGAGGCCCCGCATGGCCTTGCTTGAGACCCGTGGGCTGTGCAGCCACTATGGCGACCTGCAGGCCCTGTTCGATCTGTCGCTGGGACTCGAGGAAGGCGCGGTGACCGCACTGATCGGCGCCAACGGGGCCGGCAAGAGCACGCTGATCCAACTGCTGTGCGGCCTGCAGCCGGCCAGCCGGGGCGAGGTGTTCTACGAAGGCCGGCCCGTGCAGGGGCTGGGCGCCGAACGCATGGCCCGCCTGGGCGTCGCGGTGGTGCCCGAGGGGCGCCTGCTGTTCCCCTCGCTGAACGTGGAGGAGAACCTGCGCATGGGCGCGCATTGCGGCCGGCGCGGACCGTGGGCGCTGGACTCGGTGTACGCGCTGTTCCCGGTGCTGCGGGAGTTCCGCCTGCGCCCGGCCACCAGCCTGTCGGGCGGTCAGCAGCAGATGGTCAGCATCGGCCGGGCGCTGATGGCCAATCCGCGCCTGCTGCTGTGCGACGAGTTGTCGCTGGGCCTGGCCCCGGTGGTCATCGAGCAGATCTACCGCAGCCTGGCGCAGCTCCGCGACCAGGGTCTGTCGATGCTGATCGTCGAGCAGGACGTGGGTCGGGCCTGCCGCCTGGCCGATCGGGTGCATTGCCTTCTCAAGGGGCGCTTGACGCTGTCGGGGGCGCCCGAGGGGCTGAGCCCGGAGCGCATCGCCCAAGCCTATTTCGGAGTCTGAATCGTGCGTTCTTTCCATTTTGCTTTCGCCGGAGGTCGCCATGGCCTGGCTTGAGACCCTGGTCAACGGGGTGCTGCTGGGCGGGCTGTATGCGCTCTTCGGCCTGGGCCTGGCCCTGGTGTTCGGTGTCATGCGGGTGGTCAACCTGGCCCATGGCGAACTGGTGGTGCTCTCGGCCTACCTGGGCGCCAGCCTGGCGGGCGGCCTGGCCGTCCACTTCCCCTCGGTGTCGCCGCTGTGGCTCATCGGGCCGGTGGCGGCGGTCGCCTTCGTGCTGGGCTATGGCCTGCAGGCGCTGTTGCTGAACCGGGCGGTGGCCTCGGGCGACCCGCTGACCCCGGTGCTGGTGAGCTTCGGGGTGGCGGTGGTGTTGCGCAACCTGATGGTCGAGCTGTTCGGCGCCGACCCCCGCTCGATCGATGCCGGCGCCCTGGCCACCGCAGGCTTCGAACTGGCGGGGCTGCGCATCGGCTGGTACCCGGTGCTGGTGCTGGCCCTGGCGGTGCTGTGCTTTGTCGGTCTGCAGGGCCTGCTGCGGCACAGCCACTTCGGCCTGGTGATGCGCGCCGCCGCCGACAACCCGCGCATCGCCCGCAGCTTCGGGGTGCGGCCGGCGCGGGTCTATGCGGTGGTGATGGGGCTGTCGGCGGTGTTTGCCGCCCTGGCCGGCCTGCTGCTGGCCATGCGCAGTTCCTTCACCCCGTTCTCGGGGGTGGAGCGGCTGCTCGGCGCCTTCGAGGTGGTGATCATCGGCGGCCTGGGCTCCTTCTGGGGGGCGCTGGCCGGTGGCATCGCCCTGGGGGTGGCGCAGCTGCTGGGGCAGCGCTTCGACTCGAACGCGGGCGCCCTGTATGCGCACCTGCTGTTCTTCGTGGTGCTGATGCTGCGGCCCCAGGGGCTGGCCGGGAGGCGGTCATGAGGCGCCTGAGCATGCTTTGTCTGTGGCTGCTGGCCGCCCTGGCCGTGGCCCTGCTGCCCCGCTGGGCCGACGGCGGTACGCTGGGCCTGTGCAGCGAGGTCCTGCTGACCCTGGCCGTGGCCCAGATGTGGAACCTCTTGGCCGGCTATGCCGGGCTGGTGTCCATGGGGCATCAGGCCTTTGTCGGGGTCGGGGCCTATCTGCTGTTCGTGCTGTCGGACCGCTTCGGTCTGTCGCCTTACTGGATGGTGCCGCTCGGAGGGCTGGGGGCGGCCCTGTTGGCGGCCCTGGTGGCACCTCTGATGTTCCGCCTGCGCGAGGCCTATTTCTCGATCGGCATGTGGGTGCTGGCCGAGATCGTGCGCCTGCTGGTGTCCAAGCTGCCGCTGCTGGGCGGAGAGTCCGGGGCGCCGCTGCAATCGGTGCGCCTGGTCGACAGCGACAGCTTCCAGCAGATCTCGTTCTGGATCGCCGCCGCCCTGGGCCTGCTGTCGGTGGCCGGCGTGTGGGCCCTGATGCGCGCGCCCTTCGGCCTGGGCCTGATGGCGGTGCGCGACAACGAACTCGCGGCCGCCAGCATCGGCATCCGGGTCGGGCGCAACCGGCTGCTGGCCTTTGTGCTGTCGGCCCTGGGCTGCGGCATGGCGGGGGCCGCGTATTTCATGGGCACCCTGTTCGTGTCGCCCGACTCGGCCTTCGACATCAACTGGGTGGTGACGGCGATGTTCATCGTCATCATCGGCGGCATCGGCACCCTGGAAGGGCCTTTGCTGGGTTGCGCGATCTATTTCGGCCTGCGCGAGGTCTTCGGCAGCGTCCTGGGGCTGTCGGGGGGCTGGTTCCTCATGGCCATGGGCTGCGTGGCCGTCGCCTTGATGCTGCTGGCACCGCGCGGCCTGTGGGGGCTGCTGCAGCGCCGTTTCGGCTGGCAGGGCCTGAGCGTGCGCCGCCACCCCCCTGCGGCAGAGGCGGTTGCGGCCGCACCGGTTTTGTCCCCATCCCCTGAGAGGAGCCTTTCATGAGTCCGCGTTCGACCGCCTTTTTCCATGACGAGAAGACCTTCTGGCATGTGCCGGGTGGCCTGCATGCGCTGTTCCTGCCCGTGGGCGGCTGGGTCCAACCCATGGCCGGCAGCGGCATGGCCGAGTCGCCCGACAGCAAGCGCCGCATCAAGTCGCTGATGGACGCCTCGGGTCTGAGCGCACGGCTCGATGTGCTGGGTGCGCCCCTGGCCAGCGAGGCCGATCTGTTGCGGGTGCATCCGCTGGACTACCTGCGGCGCTTCAAGGCGGCCAGCGACGCGGGTGGGGGCGATCTGGGCGAGGTGGCGCCGTTCGGGCCCGGCAGCTACGAGATCGCCTGCCTGTCCGCCGGCCTGGTCATCGCGGCCATGGAGAGCGTGCTGCTGGGGCGTCACCGCAATGCCTTCGCGTTGTCGCGCCCGCCCGGACACCATTGCCGGCGCGAGCACAGCATGGGCTTTTGCCTCTTCAACAACATCGCCGTGGCCATCGAAGCGCTCAAGGCCCGCCATGGCCTGGGTCGGGTGGCGGTGATCGACTGGGATGTGCACCACGGCAACGGCACGCAGGAGATTTTTTACGAGCGCGACGATGTGCTGACCCTGTCGCTGCACCAGGAGAACTGCTTCCCACCCGGCTACAGCGGCGCCGAGGACCGGGGGCAGGGCGCGGGGCTGGGCTTCAATGTCAACATCCCGCTGCAACCGGGGGGCGGGCATGCCTCGTATGCCTATGCCTTCGAGCGCCTGGTGGAGCCGGTGGTCGACCGGTTCAGGCCCGATTTCATCGTGGTCGCCAGCGGCCTGGATGCCAATGGCGTCGACCCGCTGGCGCGCATGCAACTGCACCCCGAATCCTTCCGCTTCATGATGGGCCGGGTCCGGGCGCTGGCCGAACGCCATTGCGCCGGGCGGGTGGTGGTGGTGCATGAGGGCGGCTATTCGGAAGCCTGCGTGCCCTTCTGCGGTCTGGCGGTGCTGGAGGAGCTCTCGGGCCACCGCACCGAGGTGCAGGATCCGTTTTCCGACTTCTTCGCGCTGCAGCAGCCCTCGGAGCGCTTCGACGCCTTCCAGCGCACCCTGATCGACGAGATGGCCGGCCTGCACGGCCTCTGATCGGAAGCGCCCGTCGCGGCGGACGGGGCCGTGCTGTCAGTGGCCGCCGTCGCCGGTGCCAGGGGCGGGGGCCGGCGTGCTGCCGCCATTGGCCTCGACAGGCACCACCGGCCCGGGGCCGACCACGGCGACGGCCGGGTGCACCGCGAGTGCCGGGGTGATGACCTGGTCGTCCAGGCCCAGCGAGCGCACGAAGCCGCCATCGGCCCATTCGCTGTAGCGCCATTCGCCGTTGACCCGCACCACCCCCTCGGGGGGCTGCAGCTCCTGGACCGGCACATTCTTCAGGGCGGTGGCCATGTAGTCGAGCCAGGCCGGCAGCGCCAGGCCGGCGCCTGAGGATCGGCTGCCCAGGGTGCGTGGCGTGTCATGGCCGACCCAGACCACGGCCACCCGGCTGGGCTGGAAACCGGCGAACCAGGCGTCGACCACGTCGTTGGTGGTGCCGGTCTTGCCGTACAGATCGGGCCGCTTCAGCGTGGCCTGGGCGCGGGCGGCGGTGCCCGAGCGCGTCACCTCCTGCAGCAGGGTGCCGACCAGGAAGGTGTTGCGCGCGGGCACCACGCGCTCGGCCTCGTCGAGGGTCTGCACCGGTGCTTCGAACACCGTCTTGCCATTGGCATCGCTGATGCTGCGGATGAACTGCGGCTTGACCAGGTGGCCGCCGTTGGCGAAGACCGCATAGGCGTCGGCCATCTGCATCGGGTTGGTGGCGCCGGTGCCCAGGGCCTGGGTCAGGTTGTCGGGCTGGCGCTCGGGATCGAGGCCGAAATGACCGGCCCATTCGGCGGCGGCCTTGGGCCCCAGGAACTGCAGCAGGCGGATCGACACCAGGTTCTTGGACTTGGCCAGCGCCGTGCGCAGGCTGATCGGGCCGTCGGCGCTGCCGTCGTCGTTCTGCGGGTCCCAATCGCCGACATTGGTGAGCGGCGCGTCGTTGACCACGGTCTCGGGCTGCACGCCGTTCTCCATGGCGGCTGAATAGATGAAGGGCTTGTAGCTCGAGCCGGGCTGGCGCCAGCCCTGCAGCACATGGTTGAACTGGTTGCGGTGGAAGTCGAAGCCGCCGACCAGGGCGCGCACCTCGCCATCGGCCGGGTCCAGCGCCACCAGGGCCCCTTCGGCCTCGGGCCATTGGGTCAGCACCCAGTTCTTGCCCTGTTGCAGGGCCCGCAGGACCGAGCCCCGGCGCAGGCGCAGCTTGGTCGGCGCGTTGGCGGCCAGGCCGGGCTGCACCTGACGCAGCGCGGCGCCCTGCAGGTGCAGCACCTCGCCGGTGGCCAGCACCACCGTCACCGCCTTGGGCGAGGCCTGGGTCACGATGGCGGCATGCAGGTCGTCGTCATCGTCGGAGTCGGACAGGGCCTGCACCACCTGCGGGTCGTCGTCCTGAAGATCGGCCGCCAGGTCTTGCTGGTCTTCGGGGCCACGCCAGGGCTGGCGCATCTCGTGCTCGATCAGGGTGCGGCGCAGCCCCTTGTAGGCGGCTTCCTGCTCGTCGGCGCGCAGCGTGGTGACCACCTTGAGGCCGGTGGTGTAGCTGAGTTCGCCGTATTGCGCATAGACCTGCTGGCGCGCCATCTCGGCCACGTACTCGGCATGCACCTCCATCTCGTTGAGCTTGCGGATGACCAGCTTCTGGGCTTTCGCCTTCTCATACTGCGCGTCGTCGATCACGCCTTGCGAATGCATGCGTGACAGGGCGACCAACTGGCGCGCGCGGGCGCGTTCGAAGTTGCGGATCGGGTTGACGAAATAGGGGTTCTGCGGAAGCCCGGCGAGCATGGCGCACTCGGCCGGGCTGAGGGCCGACAGCGTCTTGCCGAAATAGGTCTGGGCCGCAGCCTCGAAGCCATAGGCCCGTGAAC
>JAFAMV010000256.1 GCA_019233055.1 Curvibacter sp. | reverse complement strand
TCATCATCTCGTCGACCACGCAGTCGAACACCGCCAGGGCATCGAGCAGGACCGGGGCGCCGGTGGCGAGCACCCCCCAGTCGGCCAGGCCGAAGCGCTGTTCATGGGGCAGCGGGGCACCGCCGAAGCGGCGGGCCAGCTCGGCATGGCGCCAGCCCAGCAGGTTGATGGCCATGCGCCGGCTTTCGACCAGGGCGCGGAAGGTGGTGCCCTTGAGGTTGATGCAGGCCAGCAGCCGGGCCGGTTCGGCCGAGAAGGCGGTGACCGCCGTGGCGGTCAGGCCGGCGCTCTGTCGGCCGTCGGTGGTGGTGACGATGCTCACCGCGCCCACCAGGCGGCGCATGGCGAGACGGAAGTCGTCCGCCGGCAGTGCGGCGACGCCGCGCAGGGCCTGCAGCGAGGGCAGGGGGGATTCACAGGCAGTCATCATGGGGGGCTCGCTCAGGCCAGGGCGGGTTCCAGCGTGGCCAGGTAGGCCCGGGCCCGTTCGGGGTCCATGAGGAAGCCGGCGTAGTCGCGCGGGTCGTCGAAGCCATTGACGAAGCGCCGCGCGGCGGCCGGGTGCCGGGCGCAGGCCTGCAGCACCGCCATCACGTGGTCGGGCGGCGGCATCAGCATGGCGTTCGTCCAGTCCACCACATGCGAGGCATAGGCCCAGAAGCTGTCGAAGCAGCTCTGGATGAAGCCGGCGTCCAGCGCCTGCTCGCCCCGGGCGGCCAGGGCCTGGTCGACCACGCGGGCGAACTTGGCCGCATTGTTCGAGCCCTGGCCGGTGATCGGGTCGTTGAGCAGCACCGCGTCGCCCAGGCCCATGACCACCCGGCCCGAGGGCAGGCGCCCCACCGGGTGGCGCACCGTGGGGGCGAAGCGTCCGCTGAGGATGCCGTTGGCATCGGTCAGTTCGATGTGGGCGCAACGGGCGGCCTCCCAGGGCAGGTAGCGCGCCAGGATTTCGCGTGAGCGCGCCAGGTGCGCGGCCGGGCCCTGCACATCGCCCCAGCAATCCATGGGGCCGCCGGGCACGCCTTCGAAGACCATGATGTGGCAGGGGCCGGAGGTGCTCAGCGCGGGGAAAACGAAATACTCGCCGACGCCGGGGATCAGGTTGAAGTCGACCGCCGAATAGTCCTCGCGGGCCCGCATGCCCTGCACATAGGTGAGGGCCAGGGCGCGCTGGGGCTTGTCGAAAGGGCTGCGTCGCGCATCGCGCTCGAACAGCTGGGCGATGGCGCCCTTGCCGGCGGCCACGATGACCAGGTCATGGCTGAGGCTCCAGGCCTCCAGGTCGTCGACCGTGGCCTCGTGCTCGAGGATCTGCCCGCCCCGGCGCCGGAATGCGTCCATCCAGCCGGGGATCTTCAGGCGCTGGTCCACCGACTGCGCGGGGTGGTCCAGGCGATGGCTCCAGGCCAGGGCCTTCTGGCCCAGCTCTGCCGGGTGGGGCACGGTCAGCGAGATGCCTTCCACCGGCGGGCATTCGGCCTCCCAGAAATTCAGGCCCAGCTCGCGCTCGGCCTGCAGGGCGGTGTGGAACATGCACTGGCTGGACATGACCTTGCCGTGGGCGATGTCCTCGGCGCTGCGGTTGCTGCTGAGGCTGACCTGGTGGCCCTGGGCCTGCAGGCTCAGGGCGAGTTGCAGGCCGGACTGGCCGGCGCCGACGATGCGGATGTTGCGCATGGGGTGTCTCCTCGGGGTTCAGGCCATCAGCCTGGGAATGGCCGGCTGGTTGGATTCGGGGCCCATGGCCGAATAGCCGCCATCGACCGCGTAGTCGGCGCCGGTCACGAAGCTGGCATGCTCCGAGAGCAGGAACAGCACCACCTGGGCCACCTCCTCGGGGTCGCCGACGCGGCCCAGCAGGTGGAAGGGGGCGGCCACCTGGTCGGTCCGGGCGCGGTTGCCGCCGCTGAGCTGGTCCATGATCGCCGACCAGGTCCAGCCCGGCGACACGCTGTTGACGCGGATGCGCTCGGCCGCGAGGTCCATCGCCATGTTGCGCGTGAGCTGCACCAGGGCCGCCTTGGACACCGGGTACAGCCAGCGGCCGGTCTGCGCGACGCGGGACGAGATGCTGGTGAAGTTGACGATGGCGCCGCCGCCGGCGCGCCGCATCTGCGGCAGCACCGCCTTGCTCATCATCACCGCGCTGGCCACATTGACGTCGAAGGATTGCAGCCAGTCGGCCCGGCTGGCCTGCAGGCCGTTGTCCACATAGCTGCAGGCCAGGTTGACCAGGAAATCGATGCCGCCGAAGCGTTGCGCGGTCTCGTCCGCGCAGGCCTGGACCTGCTCGTCGTCGCGGATGTCGGTGGCGCGGAACCACACGCCCTCGCCGCAGGCCGCGGCGACCGCGGCGCCCCGCTCGCGGTCGATGTCGGCCAGCGTGACGCGCACGCCGGCTCCCTGCAAGGCGCGGACCAGGCCGGCGCCGATCAGGGTGGCGCCGCCGGTGACGATGGCGGTCCTGCCTTCGAGTCCTTTGAAACTCATCTGTGTCTCCTGTGTTGTCGTGGGTCTGGAGCTCGCCGGCACGGCGGCGGCCCAGGTCCCGGAGATTGGCCCGGCGGCGCCCGGATGGCTATCCGGAAAGCGCAGGCCGAAGCCCGAAAGCGCAAATCTCGTGCGCGGCCCCGGATCGGGAAAGCGGGCATGGTCAAACGCCGGCGCCTTTGCTAGATTGCATCGCCATGCCCGCAATGCACGACCTGCCGCTGCAGCGCCACCAGCTCTTCCACACCCGGGATGTGGACGAGGCGCGCGAGTGCGTGGCCAGGGTGTTCTGCCCGCACGGCTTGCAGCCGCTGGGAAGCCGCGACGCCCTGGATGCCCGCCAGCACAGCGTGCGCGTGCACCGTGAGGTGAGCCTCAACTATGTGCAATATGGGGCCGCCGTGACCATCGACCCCGGCTACCTGCGCGACTTCTACCTGCTGCAGATGCCCCTGCGCGGCCAGGCCCGGGTGCGCTGCGGTGCGCAGCAGGTCGAGGCGCATGCCGCTCTGGCGACGCTGCCTTCGCCGAGCGAGCCTCTGCACATGCAATGGGGGCAGGACAGTCCGCATCTGATCGTGCGGTTTTCCAAGGCTGCGCTGCAACACCAGCTGGAGCGGCTGGCGCAGACCCCGGTGCACCAGCCTCTGGTGTTCGAGCTGGGGGTGCCGATGGACGCACCGGCCCTGTCGCCGCTGCTGAATTTCGTGCGTTATCTGTGCAGCAGCCATGAGCAGGAGACGGGGCTGGGGAGCGAGGCCCTGGCGGCCCAGGCCGAGGACTACCTGCTCACCAGCCTGCTGCTGCTGGCACCCCACAACCATTCCGAGGCGCTGGAGGGGCAAGGTCGCCGCCGGCTGCTGCCGAGGTCCGTGCGCCAGGCGCAGGAGTTCATGCATGGACGGGTGGCAGAGCCCGCTTCACTGGCCGAGTTGTGTGCGCAGCTGGGGGTGAGCGCCCGGGCCTTGCAGACCGCTTTCCGTGAACACACCGGCCAGAGCCCCATGGCCTATTGGCGCGACATCCGCCTGGACCGCGCCCGTGCCCTGCTGCAGGGTGCCCGGCCCGGGGACGGGCTCGGGGTCAGCCAGGTGGCTGCGGAGTTCGGGTTTCTGCATCTGGGCCATTTCGCGGCCCACTACCAGCAGCGCTTCGGCGAAAGCCCGGCCCAGACCCTGCGGCGCGCCCGGCCCTGACGGCCTGGCCGGGCGCCCGATTCACGGCACCGGCGCCATGTCCCAGAAGGCCCGAGCCAGCGGCGACAGCCGGGCCAGCTGCAGGCAGGCCAGTCCCACGGTGCGCGGCTGGGCCGGCAGCAGAGGGCGGTAGACCACACCCTTGGGGGCCGGGTCGGGCAGGGCCAGGCGGGCGGCCATCGAGATGCCCAGGCCCTGGCGCACGAATTCGAGGATCGAGATCACCTGGGTCAGCCGGTACAGCACCTGGGGCCGGGCCTCGTAGCGCTGCAGGATCGGTTCGATGACGGGGCCTCCGCCGGCCTCCGATAGCACGAAATCCAGGCCGTTGAGCGCGGTGACGGGCACGGCGGGCCGGCGGGCCAGCGCATGGCGTGCCGGCAGGATGGCGACGAACTCGTCGCGCACCAGGGCCCGTGTCTCGAAGCGCTCGTCGGGCATGATCACGAAGCCCAGCTCGACACGCTTCTCGAGCAGCCACTGGTCCACCACCTCGTCGCTTTCCTCTTCGATGCGCACGCGCACATCGGGGTAGCGTTTCTTGAAGGCGGCCAGCCAGGGCGGCAGCAGGTGCATGGTGGAGGTCGGGCCGAAGGAGCCGATGCGCAGGGTGCCTGCCTTGAGTTCTCGGGCATCGGTCAGCTCCTGGGCCAGGGTGCCGGCCAGGGCCGTCATCTCGCGGGCCCTGAGCAGCAGGCGTTGACCGGCATCGGTCATGTGCACCCCGCTGGCGTCGCGCAAGGCGAGCTTCACCGAGAACTGTTTTTCCAGCGAACGCAGGGCATGGCTGACCGCCGACTGGGTGATGCCGAGCTGGGTGGCCGCGCGCGAGAAGCTCCGGCATTCGGCCAGGGCGATCAGCACTTCGAGCTGGGTCAGGGTCATGATGAATGAATGCTCATTTGAGCTTGAGTAATTTTGCAAATATTCTCATGCATGAAAACAGCTTCCGCCTCGATTTCCCTACATCCTGCCCACCCCCATGACTGCCATCGCCACCTCTCCCGACACCGGGCTGCTGCCGGACTCCGGCCTCGGCGGCCTCTACCTGCGCCTGATCTGCGTGCCTGCCATCTGGGGCGGCACCTTCGTGGCCGGCCGCATCGTCTCGGCCCAGCTGCCGCCCGCCACGGCGGCCTTTGCGCGCTATGTGCTGGCCTCGCTGGCCCTGCTCGCGGTGCTGCAGTTCAGCCAGGGGCTGGGGGTGCTGCGCCGCATCACCCTGCGCCAGCTGCTGGGCACCCTGGGCCTGGGGGCCACCGGCATCCTGACCTACAACCTGCTGTTCTTCAGTGCGCTGTCGTTCCTGCCGGCCGGGCGCACCGCGCTGATCGTGGCGCTCAATCCGGTGGTGACCCTGCTGCTGGCGGCGGCCCTGCTGGGCGACCGGCTCCCGCCGTCGCGCTGGGGCGGCATGGCGCTGGCCTTGCTGGGCGTGTGGGTGGTGGTGACCCATGGCGACCTGGGCCAACTGCGGCAGTCCCTGGGGCGCGGCGAACTCAGCATGCTGGGCGCGGTGCTGGCCTGGGCGGCCTACACCCTGCTGGGGCGGCGTGTGCTGCGCGATCTGTCGCCCCTGGTGGCCACCCTGCTGGCCTCGTTGTGGGGCACCTTGTTCCTGGGGGTGGCCGCCCTGCCTGAATGGCCTCTGGTGCACTGGCAGGCCTTCACCCCGGCGGTGGGCCTCAGCCTGCTGTTCCTGGGGGTGATCGGCACGGCCGTCGCCTTCGTCTGGTACTACGAAGGCATCACCCGGCTGGGCGCGGCCCGCACCGTGATCTTCAACAACCTGGTGCCGGTGTTCAGCGTGCTGTTCGGCTGGCTGATGCTCGGTGAACCCATCAGCGCCAGCCTGTTGGCGGGCGGCGCGCTGGCGGTGGCGGGGGTGTTCCTGGTCAACCGGGCCGGGCGTTGAGTGCCGCCGCATGGCGGCGGTTGCGGTCGGGTAGCAGTTCGATCTGCAGATCGCGCAGGCCCAGGGTCGCGAACACCTGGCGCAGATAGGGCGTGACGAAGTCGGGCTGTCCGCCCGGCCCCTCGCCCAGGCGTCCACCGCTGCTCAGGACCAGGCGCACCGGGCGGTCGCGCAGCAGGCCGGTCTTGCCCTGCGGCGTGATGGAAAAGGTGCGTCGGGGACGCAGCACCAGATCGATCCAGGCCTTGAAGGCCGAGGGCACCATGAAGTTGTGCAGCGGGCTGGAGACCAGCAACGCGTCGGCACCGTCGAGTTCGGCGATCAGGGTTTCGGACAGGGCCAGGGCCGACTGGTGTCGGTCCTCGCGCAGCCCGTCGGTGAGCAGGCTGGCCTCGGCAAAGCCCGCATCGGGATGCGGCAGCAGGGGCTGGTAGAGGTCGCGCTCCCGCAGGGCATGGTCTGCGCCGGCCTGCAGCCATGACCGGGCCCATTGGCGAGCGGCCTGGCGGCTCTCGGAAGCCTCGCCGCGCGGACTGGCCATGAGGTGCAACAACTGAGGCATGGCTTCAGGCCGCGATCGGCGTGTTGAAACGCAGGGCGCTGGCGAGCAGGCCCTGGCGGAAATAGAAGCGCTGACCCAGGGCATTGGCCAGCGGGGTGTCCAGCACCAGCTTGGCGCACGCCAGGCGGGCGGCTTCCTGCTTCAGTTCGGCCATCAGGCGGGCACCGTGGCCGGCGCTGCGCAGGCTCTGATCGGTCACCAGATCATCGACATACAGGAAGCGGCCATGCACCAGGTTGTTCTGCACCCGGAAACCCGCCAGCGCCACCGGCCGGCCGGCCTCGAACAGGGCCCAGAGACGGTAGCCTTCGGACTGCTGCAGGCGCCATCTGGCCCGCAGCTCCTGGGAGTCGGCCAGATGCGGACGCAACTGCCGCATCAGATCGAAACAGGCCGACAGCTCTTCTTCGCTGGCGACCTCCTGCAGCCGGTGCGGTGCGGTGTTCATGCCGAAACCTCCTGGGCCTTGGGGATCGGCGGGCTGAACTGCAGCGCGCCGGCAATGCGGTTCCAGGCGTTGATGGCGGCCACCGCGCTGGTCAGGAAGGCCAGCTCGGCGGCGCTGAACTCGGCCCGCACCGCGTCGTGCAGTGCGTCGGGGATGGCGGTCTGGGCCATGCGCGTGAGGGCCTCGGTCCAGGCCAGGGCGGCGCGTTCGCGCGCACTGTAGATCCCCACCTCGTGCCAGACCGGCAACAGGTCGAGCTTGCTCTGTCCCAGGGGCAGGCGTCGGGCCAGGTTGAGGTGGTACTGCAGGCGGAAGGCGCAGCCATTGATCTGCGAGGCCCTGACCTTGATGAGCTCGGTCAGGGGCTTTTCCAGGCCCGAGTCGTCGACGGCCTGGCCCAGCGCGCGCAGGGCGGCCAGCACGGCGGGTGCGGCCTGTTCGAAGGGGGCCCAGTCCATGCGGGGCGGGTGGAGGCTTGGGTTGGACATGCGTCTGGTTCCTTTCCGGGGTGTCGGTACAATATCAAAGTTCTGACAATATATTCGAACTCTGACACTATGCGCAAGACCGGGACACAGAAGCAGGCGGGCGGCGGGCTGCCCGAAGTGGGTGAAGGCAAGCGGGGCGAGCAGGGGCATATCGGCTATCTGCTGCGTCAGGCGAATGCGGCGCATCGGCTGCGCATGGAGCGGGCGCTGGACGAACTGGGGCTGACCCTGCCTCAGTTCATGGTGCTGACCATGCTGCGGGCCTATCCCGGGGCCTCGGGCGCCGATCTGGCGCGGCTGTCCCTGCTGACCCCGCAGACGGTCAGCGTGATCGTGGCCAATCTGGAGCGCAGCGGCGCGGTGAGCCGCACGCCGCATGCGCAGCATGGGCGCATCCAGCACATCGAGGTCAGCGCCTCGGGGCTGGCCCTGCTGGAGGCCTGCAGGCTGCGGGTGCAGACGGTCGAGGCGCGCCTGCTGGAAGGCCTGTCGGCGGCCGACGAGGCCGTGCTGCGGCGCTGGCTGGTGCAGGCTGCCGCCGGAGGCTGAAGGGCCGGCGTTTTAGCGCTCGATCGTCCGGTTCCAGCGCGCGTTCCAGGCCGGGCGCTGTTCGTTGACCGCGTCCCAGTCGAGGGTGACGGCGTTCTTCTTCCGGGACTCATCTTGCATAGGCGCACCCGTCTTCCCAGGCTTGGGCCATGCGGGTCTGCAATGTCGCCGGCACACGGCTGTCTCCCTGCGCCTCGGCCAAGGTTTTTCGCATGGCTTCGGCGATCCGCTGCAGCACCGCAGCGGGCTGAGGCACGCCACAGACCCGACGGCCGAAGTCCAGCAACTCCTCGGTCGTTGGATAGGCCCGTGTCCGGTGTCGTCCAGCGAAGAGCTTGAGTGCCAGTGTCCGGTCTTCCAGCAGGGGGCCGCCAGGGTATTGGGTGTAGGGATAGATGCTGGTGGTCACGACGTCGAACATCGGGGCCAGCCAGATGTCGGCGTCGGAGCGGTAGAGCAGTCCGAAATTCTTCAAATGGGCATCGCCGTTGCGCACCATGACGGAGAACACCACCTGTTCAAAAAAGCGGTGCAGATTGTGGCTGTGCAAATGGAGTTGGCGCAGCAGTTCGGCCACCCGCTGATAGCTGCCCTGGTATTTGCGGTCGGAAAGAATGTCACGCACCCGCAACCCCGCCAGCGCTGCGATGTCTTCGAAGCCCAGCCGTTCCATGCGGCCGTCGGCCCCCACGGCCAGGTCGAATCGGTCGAGCACCAGCATCTGCCCGTCATCCGACAAGGCGAAGGAGGGCACCTCGATGCCCGCATGCCGGGCGGCGCTCAGGCAGAGGAACTCGTTGGCAGCCAGTCCAGGATAGGCCGGGCTACCGGCTTTCACGATGAGCGAGGGAATCGGGATGGTGGGCCGGTCCGGCACCATGATTTTCGGCTGCACACCCGAAATTCCGGCCCCTGTGCTGAGGTAGGCCGACACGAGTTCATTGAAGGTCTCTGCTGTGTAGGCTGTACTGAGCAATTCTCGCTTGCTCAGGATGCGCGGCACAGAGGGAGGAGCCTGGTCCGGCAGGCTGAAGCCGAGGCGTCCGATGCCATTGCGCCCGACCAGGGCGAGCATGTGCATGGGGGTCATGGGCTGCTTGGGAAACAGCGCCCGGATTCGCATGAACAGATCGCCTTCGGGCAGGTTCTGATCCATCGGCGGGAACAGGTCGCCGTCCTGCCAGGTGAGGCGCTGGCGGGGTGGCATGAGCAAGGCCACGGCAGCCTGTTCCGGGTCCGGTTGCAGGTAGCGGAATTCATAGCCCGAGCTTCGCAGCAGTTGCCCGGCCTGGGCTGTGTGACCGATGGCGATGTCCAGCAGGCGGATCTTCTCAGGCAGCATCGTCGTCGTCCAGGAAGCGTGCGGACACCTCGGCCGCTGTCGGCATGCCGGTCGGCTCGAGCCGGAGCGCCAGACCCAGCGCGCCGGCGACCGCCAGCAGGGAGGACACCGTGGTGTCCTCCCCGGCTTCCAGGCGGTAGATGACTTCGCGGACCTTGCCTGCTTTCGCGGCCAGTTCCGACTTGCCCATGTGCAAGGCCTCCCGACGCGCCCGAAGCAGGCGTCCGAGCTCATCGGCCAGGCGGATGATGTCAGTCATGGCTTGCATACTATCAAGATATCTCTTGATATGTAAGTCATGACTTGCAAAATCGGGGCAGTCCGACAGACTCCGCCCCTGCGCTTCTCAGCGCTCGATCGTCCGGTTCCAGCGCGCGTTCCAGGCCGGGCGCTGTTCGTTGACCGCGTCCCAGTCGAGGGTGACGGCGTTCTTCATATAGGCGTTGATCTGGCGCACCTGCTCGATGCCGTCGCCGACCACCGGGGCCTTGGGGTTGGTGGGGATCTGGGCGCCGAACTGCAGCACATTGGCCTGGGCCAGTGGCGAGAGCAGGAATTCGGCGAGCTTCTGCGTCAGCTCGGGCTCGCTGTTGTGGGCGATGACGCACTGGGCCGTCATGAGCACCACCGCGCCTTCCTTGGGCTGCGCATACTCGACCGGCACCCCCTTGAGCTTCATCGCCGCCACGGTGGTGGGGGTGAGCGGGAAGATCGCGGCCTCGCCGGTCTGCACCATCTCGGCGATCTTGGCCGAGCTGGGGATGTACTCGAGCACATTGGGACCGACGGTGGTCGGCCAGGCCTTGAAGCCGGGCTCGACATTGCGGTCGTTGCCGCCCTGGATGCGGTTGAACATCAGAAAGCCATGCAGACCGAAGCTGGACGAGGGCATCGACTGGAACACCACCTTGCCCTTGTACTTGGGGTCGGCCAGGTCCATCCACGAGGTGGGCGCGGCCCAGCCCTTGTCGGCAAACATCTTCTTGTTGTAGGCCAGTCCGGTCAGGCCCAGGCTGACCCCGGTGGCCAGATCGCCCTTGAGGTGGGCGGCCGGGTAGATCTCGCTGAGCGCCTGGCTGGGGCGCTGCTTCTCGCACAGCCCCATGCCGATGGCGCGGTACATGATGCCGTCGTCCAGGAACATCAGGTGCATCTGCGGCCGGTCCTTGTTGGCCTGGGCCTTGGCCAGGATGTCGGCCGAGGTGCCGGGCACCACCACCACCTTGGCGCCGTAGGCCTTCTCGAAGGCCGGGAACACATAGTCGGTGTAGGCCTTCTCCATGGTGCCGCCGTTCATGCCGACGTACAGCGTCTTGCCGTCGGCCAGTGCCTGGCCCGCGAGGCCGGCGGCCAGCGTGGCCGACAGGGCCAGCCGGAGGAGGTGGGAGGTAGGGGTGGTGCCTTGCATGGAGAGCTCCTGGTGGGGTGGGGGACGACGGGTGATCAGACAGTGGGCGCGCGGCCCTGGAAGCGGCCGATGTCGAAGGCCTCGATGGGGGTGCTGCTGCGGCCCTGGCAGGCCAGTTCGGCCAGCACCTCGCCGGCGGCCGGACCGATCTGGAAGCCGGCGCCGGCAAAGCCGAAACCATGCAGCAGGCCGGGCTGGCGATGGCTGGGGCCGAGCACCGGCTGGCGGTCGGGCAGGTAGCCTTCGGTGCCGCTCCAGGTGCGGATCACATGGGCCGAGGCCAGGCCCGGCAACAGGGCCACGGCCTGCTGCAGCAACTGAACCAGGGCCTGGCTGCTGGAGCGGGCGCGGTCGGCGTCCAGGCCCAGGCCGCGACCGCCGCCGAGCACGAAGTTGCCCCGGGCCACCTGGCGCCCATAGATGCCGCCGCCCTCGACGCCCAGGCTGAAGGGCACGGTGAAGGGCAGGGGCTCGGTGACCGCCATGGCGGGGTGGCCGGATTCCAGCGGCACCGGTTCGCCGAACTGGGCCGCCAGGGCGCCGGCCCAGGCGCCGGCGCAGTTGATCAACTGGGGCGCGCGCAGGCGCGGCCCGCCCAGCACCTGCAGCTCGAAGCGGCTGCCGTCGTGCGTCACCGATTCGACCGGGCTGCGTTCCAGCACCCGGGCGCCGGCCCGGGCGGCGGCCCGGGCGAAGGCCGGCGAGACCAGGCGCGGATTGGCCTGGCCGTCTTCGGGGCACAGCGAGCCGCCGACCACCTGGGGGCCCAGCCAGGGGCAGCGCCGTTGCAGCTCGTCGCGGTCCAGCAATTGCAGGCCGAGGTCGAAGCCCTGGCTCTGTTCGAAGTAGCGCGTCAGGGCCGCCATGTCGGCTTCGCTGCGCGCCAGCTTGAGGTGGCCGCTGCGCTGGTATTCGCCATCGGTGCCGATCAGCTCGGGCAGCCGGGCCCACAGGCCGTGGGCGCGCTGGGCCAGGGGCAACTGGCACAGCGGCCGGCCCTGGCGCCGCACGCCGCCGAAGTTGACGCCGCTGGAGCGCGAGCCGCACAGGTCGCGCTCGACCAGGGCCACGCGGCGCCCGGCCCGGGCCAGCGCCAGGGCGGCCGAGCTGCCGACGATGCCGCCACCGATGACGACGAGTTCGAAATCGAAGGTCTCGCGGCTCATGGCTGCTCCTGGGGGGCCGGCTGGCATTGCAGGGCCATCGGCAGCGGTTTGAGCGGCGCCTGCGCGCGCAGCCGGCCGACCTGATCGATGGGGCGGCCGCTGGCCTGGGCCATGATCTCGGCGGCGGCGGCCCCGCACATGCGGCCCTGGCAACGGCCCATGCCGACCCGGGTCAGGGCCTTGAGGCGGTTCATCTCGGGAATGCCACAGGCCTGGATCTGCTGGCGCAGTTCGCCGGCGGTGATCTCTTCGCAGCGGCACACCACCAGCTCGTCCGGGGCCTGGGCGGCCCAGCCCACCGGCACCGGGAAGGCGCGCTCCAGGCCCTGCCTGACTTTCAGTTGGGTGCGCAACCGGTCCTCGATCACCTGCGCCCGCGCCGCATCGCCGGGCAGGCCCCGGTCCTGCACCAGGGCCAGGGCCGCGCGTTCGCCAGCCAGTTCAGCCGCATCGGCACCCAGGATGCCGGCGCCATCACCGGCCAGGTAGACGCCGGCCACGCTGCTGCGCCCTGCGGCATCGCGCACCGGCAGATGGGCCCGGTTGAGCGGGTTCCATTCGAAGCGGCAGTCGAGCAGGTCGGCCAGTTGGGCCTCGGAGCGCAGGCCGTGGCCCAGTGCGGCCGCATCCACTTCCAGGGACCGGGGTCGGCCCTGGGCGTCGAGCCAGTGCACCGCCTGCACCCGGTCCTGGCCCTCGAGCCTTTGCAGCCGGACCTGCCGGTGCACCGGCACGCCATGGGCCTGCAGCCAGGCGAGGTAGTACAGGCCCTTGGCCAGGGTCAGCGGCGCCCGCAGCAGGCCGGGCAGCCCGGCCGCCTGGTCGCCCAGGCTGGCGGTGTCCAGCACCGCGGCCACCGCAACACCCTGGCCCCGGCCGGCACGGGCCAATTGGCAGGCCACCAGGTAGAGCAGGGGGCCGGTGCCCATCAGGACCACGCGCCGGCCGATGCTGCAGCCCTGGTATTTCAGGGCCACCTGGGCGCCGCCCAGGCTGTAGACGCCGGGCAGGGTCCAGCCCGGCAGGGGCAGCACCCGGTCGGTGGCGCCGGTGGCGACGATCAAGTCCTGCCAGGGCAGGCGCTGGCTGTGGCCCTCATGCAGCACGTCGAGCCAGCCGGGGCCGGCATTCCAGACCAGGTGCGCGGGGCGGTGGTCGAGTCGGCTCTGCGCCTCGGCCAGCGCCGCATGGACGGACTGGGCCCGTGCGGCCTCGAAACCGTAGAGCGCACGGGCCGGGCGCTGGAAGCCCGCCGGGGGCTGGCGGTAGATCTGGCCGCCGCCGCGCGGCGCCTCGTCGAGCACGATGGGCCGCAGGCCATGGCGCACCAGGGTCTGGGCGGCGCGGATGCCGGCGGGGCCGGCGCCGACGATCACAGGGGGGTGGGATGAGGCGTGGCTCATGGTTGCGCGCGCAGGGGCGTGGTCAGCAGTTGCATGCCGGCTTCGACCAGGGTGGAGCAGGCCCGCAGCCGGCGGCCGTCGTCGGTGCTCACCCAGCAGTCCTGGCAGGCGCCGATGAGGCAGAAGCCGGCGCGCGGCTCGCCGCTGAATTCGCTGTGCCGCAGCAGCGCACCCTGGGTCAGCAGGGCAGTCAGCACGGTGTCGCCGGCCTGGGCCTCGGCGGGCTGACCATCGATCTGCAGCCGCAGCACCGGGCGCTGGGCATCGGCCACGCGGCACAGCAGGCCGAGGCTGGATTTCTTGAGGGCATGGGGGTTCATTTCGGGCCTCCGACGAGCACCTTGTCGAGCCCGTACAGGCGATCGAGCACCAGCATGGCGAGCGCGGTCAGGCCCACCATCAGGGCCGACACGGCGGCCATCATGGGATCGATGGATTCGGTGGCGTACATGTACATGCGCACCGGCAGGGTCACGGTGGCAGGGGAGGTGACGAAGATCGACAGCGTCACCTCGTCGAAGCTGTTGATGAAGGCCAGCAACCAGCCGCCGCTGAGGCCGGGAAGGATCAGCGGCAGCGTGATGCGCCAGAAGCTGGTGAGCGGCGAGGCCCCGAGCGACTGGGCCGCCTGTTCGGTGCTGCGATCGAAACCCACCAGCGAGGCCAGCACCAGACGCAGCGTGTAGGGCGTGACCACCAGGGTGTGGCACAGCAGCAGGAAGCCGAAGCTGCCCGAGCTGCCGATCAGGCTGGACAGGCGCAGCAGGGCCACGCCGAGCACCAGGTGCGGAATGAGCAGGGGCGACAGGAACAGGGCGTTGAGCGCGGCGCGCCCCCTGAAGTGATGGCGCGTCAGCGCCAGGCCGGCTGGCACCGCGAAGGCCGTGGCAAGGGTGGCCGAGCCCAGGGCCAGCCACAGGCTGTTCCAGAACGACTGCACGAAATCC
Source organism: Curvibacter sp. (assembly GCA_019233055.1). Lineage (GTDB taxonomy): Bacteria > Pseudomonadota > Gammaproteobacteria > Burkholderiales > Burkholderiaceae_C > Curvibacter. Next base: position 29,763 of record JAFAMV010000256.1, on the reverse strand, counting down.
GGGTGGGCGAACACCGCCGCGAACCAGCGCAGCGACAGGCCGTGCCGCGGCAGGCTCAGGGCGTTGTCGGGGGTGAAGGCGACCGCGCAGACGATCAGCAGCGGCGCCAGCATGAAGCTGATGACCAGGGCGTTGAAGACCAGGGCCAGGGGGCCGTTGCGGCCGGTGGAAGAGGGGGTGCCCATGGTTCAGCCCAGCGCTTTCTGGTAGCGGCGTTCCACCAGGCGGTTGTAGCTGAGCATCACCACCAGGTTGGCCAGCAGCAGGGTCAGCGCCACGGCGGCGCCCTGCGGCCAGTTGAGTTCATTGAGGTACTGGTCGTAGACCACGGTGGCCACCATCTTCAGGCGCCGGCCGCCGAGCAGGCCCGGGATGGCAAAGGAGCTGGCGGCCAGACCGAAGACGATCAGGCTGCCCGACAGGATGCCGGGCAGCACCTGGGGCAGCACGATGCGCCGCAGCACGGTGAAGGGGCCGGCCTGCAGCGAGGCCGCCGCCTGCTCGACGCTCGGGTCGAGCTTCTGCAGCGAGGTCCAGACCGGGATCACCATGAAGGGCAGCATCACATGCACCAGGGCGATGACGATCGCGGTCTCGGTGTAGAGCAGCCGCAGCGGTCCGATGCCGAAGAGCGACAGCGCCTGGTTGATGGGGCCTTCGGGGCCCAGCAGCAGCGACCAGCCGAAGGCCCGCACCACCACCGACACCAGCAGCGGCGCCAGCACCACCAGCAGGCCCAGGGTGCGCCAGGGTGCGCGCATGCGGCTGAGCACATAGGCCTCGGGGGCGCCGACCGCCACGCAGATCAGGGTGGTCAGGCCGGCGATCCAGAAGGTGCGCCAGAAGATGCCCCAGTAGTAGGGGTCGACGAACAGGTCCAGGTAGTTGCGCAGGGTGTACTGGTCGGCCTGCACGCCGCGCACCTCGTCGAAGACGTTGAAGGACAGCAGGGCGGTGAGGGCCAGCGGCGCGATCAGCAGCGTCAGGAACAGCGCCATCGCCGGGGCGCTGAGCAGCCAGGGGGTGCCCTGCCTCATGCCAGGGCCTCCGCCGCGTCGGCCGGCAGCAGGCGCACGCTGTGGGCGGGCCAGTCCAGGCCGCTGTCGTCGCCGACGGCCAGCGCCGGGCGGCCGTCGTTGGGCGTCACCAGCAGCAATTCGCCGACGGGGGTCTGCAGCCGGTACAGCCACTGGCTGCCGAGAAAGAAGCATTCGAGCACCCGGCCCTGCAGCAGGCCCTGGCCCGCTGGCTGCAGGCGCAACTTCTCAGGGCGCAGGGCCACCAGCACCGGGCTGCCGGCGGGGGCCGCCAGGTCAGGCGCAGCCAGGTGCAGATCGCCGATCTGCACACCGGGGCCGCGTTCGCCGTCGACCCATTGCCCGGGCAGCAGATTGGCCTTGCCGACAAAGGTCGAGATGAAGCGGTTGCCGGGGTGCTCGTAGAGGCGGGCCGGCGTGTCGACCTGGGTGATGCGGCCGGCCTGCATGACCACCACCCGGTCGCTCACCGACAGGGCCTCGCTCTGGTCGTGGGTGACCATGACCGTGGTGGTGCCGACCCGGCGCTGGATGCGCCGCAGCTCGAACTGCATCTCTTCGCGCAGCTTGGCATCGAGGTTGGACAGGGGCTCGTCGAGCAGCAGCACCGGCGGCTCGATCACCAGCGCACGGGCCAGGGCGACGCGCTGGCGCTGCCCGCCCGAGAGCTCGCGCGGATAGCGCTGCCCCTGCTGGTCGAGCTTGACCAGGGCCAGTGCGGCGCGCACCCGGTCCTGGCGTTCGGCCTTGGGGCGGTGGCGCATCTCGAGGCCGAAGGCCACGTTGTCGGCCACGGTCATGTGCGGGAACAGCGCATAGGTCTGGAACACGATGCCCAGGCCCCGGGTGTGGGGCTTGGTGTCGGTGATGTCCCGGCCGTCGAGCAGGATGCGGCCCTGGGTCACCGGTTCGATGCCCGCGATCATCTGCAGCGTGGTGGTCTTGCCGCAGCCCGATGGGCCCAGCAGGGACACGAACTCGCCTTTTTCGACCTGCAGGTCGATGCCATGCACCACAGGGTGGTGGGCATAGCTTTTTCGGACCTCGCGCAATTCCAGAAACGACATCGTCTCGCCTTTCCCGCAGGGCCGCCACAGGCCCTGGTGAAGCTGTTGTAGGGTGGAAATCTCTTGTCTTCCTTTTTCCACTCTATTGCAAAGATTGCGCCAGTCACAATGGGATATTCCATTTATCAGAAGAAATATTCATAATATTCCGATTAATGGAATATCGAAGGCTTCATAATCCAGCTGCATTCCAACGAGGTGAAGATGAGTTCTCCAGATCCCGGAACCGGTGCGGTGTCGCGTGTGTTTGCCGTCCTGCGGGCCCTGACCCAGGTGCCCCCGGGCGGTGCACGCGTCACCCATCTGGCGCAGCAGGTGGGCCTGACCCAGGCCACCACGCACCGTCTGTTGCAGTCCCTGCTGGCCGAAGGCATGGTCGAGCAGGACGAGCGCCACAAGCTGTACCGGCTCAGCGTCGATTTCTTTGCCCTGGCCGCCCAGGCGGGGCAGACCGGGGGGCTGCGCGCACTGTGTCGTCCGGCGCTGCTGCGCCTGTGTGCCAGCCTGGGCGACACGATCTTCCTGCTGGTGCGCAGCGGTTTCGACGCCGTCTGCCTGGACCGGGCCGAGGGGCCGGTCCCGATCCGTTCCTTCACCGGCGACATCGGGGGGCGGGTGGCGCTGGGTGTGGGCCAGGGCGCGCTGGCCCTGCTGGCCTACCTGCCCGAAGAGGAGCGCGAGGAGGTGATCCGCTTCAACCTCTCGCGGGTGCGCGAGTTCGGCGTCTACGACGAGGTCTACCTGCGCACCGAGATCGAGCGCGTGCGTCAGCTGGGCTACGCGGGGCGCAACACCGGCCTGCTCGACGGCATGGCCGGGGTGGCCGTGCCGGTGCTGGATGCGCTGGGCCGGCCGGTGGCGGCGCTGAGCGTGGGCACGATCGCCGACCGCCTCAACCCTGAGCGCCTGCCCACCGTGGTGGCCCTGCTGCAGCGCGAGGCGGCCCAGCTGGGGCCGCGCATCAACCCCTTCGACCCGGGCCTGCGCCGGCCGGCGCAAAGCCTGGCCGAGCCTTGAGAGGCTTTTGCGCGCCGGACCGCATCGGTGCCCGCAGGGCCCGCTTTGATGACGGATGCGCATCAAGTGTTTCAAAACTATCGCTAGCCAGGACAGGGGCATTTCTTTGATAGTCGCCCTGTCGCAGGCGCCCGCAGAGGCGGTGCGCCTTCCATTTCCAGCCGAGGTATTCCTTCCATGACCGCTTCAACCCCTTCCCTCCACTCCGACACCGCGGCCGAAGTGGCGCGCCTGCTGGGCTCGCTCGGCGTGCCGCACGAGGCCTTCAATGCAGACCGGGGCCTGCAGGTGCGCTCCCCGATCAATGGGGCATCGATCGGCACCGTGCCGGTCATCGGCCCGGATGAGGTGGGCTCACGCATCGACCGCGCCCAGCAGGCCTTCCATGCCTGGCGGCAGGTGCCGGCACCGCGCCGTGGCGAACTGGTCCGCCTGCTCGGCGAGGAGTTGCGGGCGGCCAAGAAGGCACTGGGCCAACTGGTGACGCTGGAGGTGGGCAAGAGCCCCTCCGAGGGCGAGGGCGAGGTGCAGGAGATGATCGACATCTGCGACTTCGCGGTCGGCCTGTCGCGTCAGTTGCACGGTCTGACCCTGGCCACCGAGCGGGCGCGCCACCGCATGATGGAAACCTGGCATCCGCTGGGCGTCTGCGGGGTGATCTCGGCCTTCAACTTCCCGGTGGCCGTGTGGTCCTGGAATGCCGCTCTGGCTCTGGTCTGCGGCGACCCGGTGGTCTGGAAGCCCTCTGAGAAGACGCCGCTGACCGCCCTGGCCACCCAGGCCATCGCCGAACGCGCCCTGGCCCGCTTCGGCGATGCGCCCGAGGGGCTGTTGACGCTGCTGATGGGCGAACGCGAGGTGGGGGCGGCCCTGGTGGACGACCCGCGCGTGGCGCTGATCTCGGCCACCGGATCGACCGCCATGGGCCGTGCGGTGGCGCCCAAGCTGGCGGCGCGATTCGCGCGCGCCATCCTCGAGCTGGGCGGCAACAACGCGGCCATCGTGGCCCCGTCGGCCGACCTGGACCTGGCCTTGCGCGGCATCGCCTTCGCCGCCATGGGCACGGCCGGCCAGCGCTGCACCACGCTGCGCCGCCTGTTCGTGCACGACTCGATCTACGAGGCCCTGGTGCCGCGCCTGGTCAAGGCCTACGCCAGCGTGCAGGTCGGTGATCCGAGGGTGGCCGGCACCCTGGTCGGGCCGCTGATCGATGCCGCCGCTTACCAGGGCATGCAGCAGGCCCTGGCGCAGGCCAAGGCCCTCGGAGGCCGGGTGCACGGCGGCCAGCGGGTGCTGACCGAGGCCGGTGAGGCGGCCTTCTACGCGCGGCCGGCCCTGGTCGAGATGCCGGTGCATGCCGGCCCGGTGCTGCACGAGACCTTTGCGCCCATCCTCTATGTGCTGCGCTACCAGACGCTGGAGGAGGCCATCGCCCTCAACAACGCGGTCGGCGCCGGCCTGTCCTCGTCGATCTTCACCTTGAACCTGCGCGAGGCCGAGCAGTTCGTGTCGGCCACCGGGTCGGACTGCGGGATCGCCAATGTGAACATCGGCCCCAGCGGAGCCGAGATCGGTGGCGCCTTCGGCGGCGAGAAGGAGACCGGCGGCGGTCGCGAGGCCGGCTCCGACAGCTGGAAGGCCTATATGCGCCGGGCCACCAACACCATCAACTACTCGACCGAACTGCCGTTGGCGCAGGGCGTGAAGTTCGATATCGATGCCTGATCGATGCTCGATGTAGTATCGAAAATAGATACCTGATGATCGGATGGGTGCGACTGGTGCATTGATACGATCCTTTTGAGCGCCCAGCGCGCCATCATGCGGGCCATTGTCCAACCCGGCCCAGGAGGCCCGCATGATGTCCAAAACCGCTTCCCCTCTGATCATCCACCGCGACAGCCGTGCCTGGCAGTTCCAGGTCTGGGTCTCGTTCGGCCTCGCGGTCTTTCTCTGCGCGACCGGCCTGGCCTGGCTGCCTGGGCAGGACCTCGACCGCGCCTTCATGGTGATGGGCTATGTGTTCTGTCTGAGCGCGGTCTTCGTGCTGGCCAAGTTTGTCCGTGACAGCCAGGACGGCCGTGGCGAGACGCCGATGTGGCGCCTGGTGGTCTGGGGCGGCTTTGCCATCGCCATGGGGCTCACCGGCTGGGGCCTGCTGCGCATGAACAGCAACGAGACCTACAAGGCCTATCTGGGGGTGAGCTGGCTCTACCTGGTGACCTCGGCCTTCACCCTGGCCAAGACCCTGCGCGACCGATACGAGGCCGATCTGGCCGACCTGCGCCGGCAGGCCCGTGCCGAAGCTCGGGCAGAATTCCAGGCCACCCAGGCTCCCCAAGCCTGACCGCGCCGACACGCATCCCGGATGCCGCGCGTGAGGGCCCGCCCTGGCGTTGTCGGCCCGTCTTTCCCCCTAGGAGATCCATCATGAAAAAGAAATTGCTGGCTTTCAGCCTGTGTCTGGCCGCCTGCGGTCTGTTCGGAGCCGGTGCGGCCCGGGCGCAGAGCGAGGCCTCGGCAGCCCTGTCGATAATGCCGCTGGCCTCGGTGGTCGGCTCCGCTGCGGTGGCGTCGACCGCAGTCGGTGCGTCGGTGGCGGTGCCGGCGGCCCTGTCGGTGGGAGGGGCTGTGCTGACGGTGAAGGCGGTCGAGTCGACGGCGCAGGGCACGGTCTACCTGCTGGAGCGTGCCTCCGACGGCGTCCAGGTCAGCGTCGAGGTGAGCGGCCGCACGGCCAAGGCGGTCAGCGTCGGTGTCGGCACGGCAGTGAGCTGTGCCGTGATCGGCGCCGGGGTGGTGTTGTCGGCCGCCGGCGAGGTGCTGGCCTTCATCCCCAACGAGCTGGGCCGGGCGCTGCTGCACAACGAGCGTGTGATGTGAGAGGGGCGATGCCGGACATGTCCCTCTCCACCTCGTTTCCTGGGGCGGCCTGGCGCCGCCGGATCGCGCCGCTCTTCCTGGCCTTGGGGCTGTGGTCCGGGCTGCCGGCCCAGGCCGGCCGCAGCTGCGATGAGCGACCCCCGACCCCGCAATCGTTCACCCAGGGCCTGGTTTTGGCCGCGCAGGTGTCGCAGCGCCTGGAGGCCAGCGGCGCCCAGGTGGTGGTGCTGGCCCGGGCCGGACAGGACCTGAGCAAATACCACCTGCGGTATTCGCATCTGGGTTATGCCTACAAGAGCCCCGAAGGCCCCTGGCGGGTGCTGCACAAGCTCAACCAGTGCGGCACGGCGGTGTCGCACATCGAGCGCCAGGGCCTGGGCGAATTCTTCATGGACGATCTGTGGCGCTACGAGGCCGCCTGGGTGGTGCCGACGCCCGAGGTCCAGGCGGCGCTGTACCCGGTGCTGCAGGACAAGGCCCGCATCGCGCCCCTGTTCGAGCCCGCCTACAGCATGGTCAGCTACGCCTGGGGGCAGCGTTACCAGCAGTCCAACCAGTGGGCGCTGGAGTTGCTGGCAGGCGCCCTGGAGCCGCAGATCCACAACCGGCAACAGGCCCAGGCCTGGCTGCAGTTCAAGGGCTACGAACCGACGGCCCTGAACATCGGGCCGCTGACCCGACTGGGCGGCCGCATCACGGCGGCCAACATCGCCTTCGACGACCACCCCAACGAGAAGCGCTTCTCGGACCGCATCGAGACGGTGACGGTCGATTCCTTCTTCGCCTGGCTGCAGCGGGCCCATCTGGGGGCCGCGCCGCAGCGCATCGTCCTGCCTCAGGGCTTGTAGCCGTCGCTCAGGGTGCGCAGGAAGGCGATGATGTCCTGCGCTTCCTGCTCGCTCAGGGCGGGCGTGTCGCCCGCCTTGCGATCGAAGGGGGCGTCGGTGTGGTCGATGTTGGCCCGGTAACGTGTTGGCAGATCGTTGAACACCTGGGGCTTGCCGTCCGGGCCCAGGGGATAGACCTTGGCCGGGTCGGTGTCGCGCAGCCGGTAGAAGGCCATCACCTCGTCGAGTGAATGGTAGAGGCCGTTGTGGAAGTAGGCCTGGCGCGTGGACACGTTGCGCAGCGTGGGGGTGAGGAACATGCCGCAGTACTGGGGCTGGTCCTGGAGGTCGCTGCGGAAGGGGCCGCAGAGCCCGAGGTCGTGGTAGGCCGGGTCGCGGTTGGCCGGGATGTCCGGATTGCGCGGCACGCCCAGGGCTTCGTACTGCGAGTCGGTGAACAGCGGAGGGAAGCCGTCGCGGCTGGGCTGGGCCACATGGCAGGCCGCGCAGTTGCCCTTGGCGGGGTCGTTGAAGGCGAGGTAGCCGCGCAGCTGTTCGGGCGTGAAGCGGGCCTTGCCCTCGAGCCAGGCGTCGTACTGGCTGTCGTAGGGGTGGAAGCTCGGGTCCTCGATCTGGTAGCGGGCCAGGGCAAACAAGGCCTCGGACAGCAGCATGGACGGGTTGCCGAGGATGCCGGGTCCGAACAGGGGGGCGAAATCGCCGGCGTAGCTGGCGTGCCGGAGCTTGTCGGCCACCTTCGCGGGGCTGCCGCCATCCATTTCCACCGGGTTGAACAGGGGGCCGTCGGCCTGCTGCTGCAAGGTGTTGGCGCGGCCGTCCCAGAACAGGCCGCCGACCGGCACGATGGCCTGCGCCGACTGGGCGGTGCCCTGGGCTGTCTTGCCGGTGCGCGGGGTTCCGCTGCCCTTGGCGATGAGCTGCTGCAGGGTGATGCCCTGGTCGTCGTCGACGGCAGGTCCGATGTTGAAGACAGGGTGCTGGTGCAGGTAGGTCAGTGAGGGCACGGCGCGTGCACCGCTGGACTGCATGTCACCGCCACCCAGTTGCACAGACAACTTGTTGGCCGGGGCATAGCCATGATCGGGTACATGGCAGGAGGCGCAGGATTGCTTGCCCGAGCCCGAAAGGCTGGGGTCGAAGAAGAGCTTGCGGCCCAACTGGGCCATGGCGCTCAGGGGCTCGGACCGAGGGCGTTGCAGAGTCACCGGGTTGGGGTTGTCGCCGCGGGCCAGGGACCAGCTCGTCAGCGGATGTTCTTTCCAGAGCGAAAGCGGGATGGGGCTTTGCGCCACCACCCCGCCGGCCCAGGCCCCCGCCAGCGCCAGGGCGCCGACGGCGGACACAAGGATCCATCTTTTCATCTATTCATCCATCGTGCTGCGCGGCACAGGCCAGCGCATGAAGGCGACGTGCCCCCGCCGGGGCCGACAGCACCGCTCCCCAAGGGGGATGGGCCATCGGCAGCCCGCCGGGGGCACTGTCTTCGATCAGAGAGCGGTCGGCGTGTTGCTGCCTGCGGGAGGCGCGCTCAGCACGGTGCCCAGGATCGGGTCGATGTAGGTGCGCAGCAGGTTGGCGGTGCCGGAGAAGTTGAACAGGTCCATCATGGAGCCGGCCGTGGCATCGAACGAGCCGCCGCCCAGGCGCTGGCCGCCGAGCCAGTTGTCCTCGATGAAGCGCACCACCGAGGCCTGCGAGATCTGCACATGGCTGACGTAGTTGGTCTTGGCCCAGGGCGAGATCACCACGAAGGGGATGCGCACGCCAGGACCGCAGCGACCGTTGACCGGGCTGCCAGCCAGGCCGTTGGGGGCCGTGCCGGTGCCGCAGACGCCGGCGCCGTTGAGCTGGTCGGCACCTGCGTCGAAGGAGGCGCTGGTCGGCTTGGCATAGGCGTGGTCGTACCAGCCGTCGCTGTCGTCATAGGCGACGATCACGGCAGTGCTGTTCCAGTCAGGCTGCTGCTGCAGGAAGTTCACCACCTGGGCCACGAAGGCCTGTTCGTCGAGCGGGTTCGAATAGCCCGGGTGGCCGTCCTGGAAGGCGGGGGCCTTCAGGAAACTGACCGAGGGGTAGTTGCCGGCGCTGACGGCGGCATAGAAGTCATTGGCGTCGTACTGGTGGTTGGCGGGTTCGGCGGTCTTGCCGTCGGCCTGCACGCTGGAGCCGATCGCGGCCACCGAGCTCGGGCGGGCGTGCGTCGGGTTGGAGGTCGAGGCGTAATACTGGAACCAGTTGTGGTGCGGGATGTAGTCGGCGGTCGAGGCGCCCACCACGGTCGACAGGGTGCTGCGGGCGCAACCGGTGGTGCCGTTGGCGTTGGTGGTGCTCAGGTTGAAGCCGGCCATGAAACCGCCCCAGGTCAGGCTCTGGGCGTTGAGCAGGTCACCGATGTTCTTGCTCGTCATCATCGCGGTCTTGGTGGTGCTCGAGCAGGTGTCGTAGGCCGGGTCGACGTCGTTGACCATGGTCAGGCCGCCTTGGCCGTCGTTGACGTAGAAGCTCGGGCTGGCGACGGTGGACACGCCGACGTTGCCGGTGTTGACCACGATCTTCATGCCGTTGGTCTGGCCAGACACCACTTCGAGGGCGCCCGGGGTCGAGGGACCGTAGGTGTCGGTGTAGGCGTTGTCGCTCATGGCGAAGCTCTGCGCCAGGTTCCACAGGCCGGTGACGGTGTTGCCGTCGTAGTAGCCCATCACCTGGCCCTTGGTGCCGAAGGTGCCGGCGCCGCCGGTGGTGCCGACCCCGGTGTACTTGGGATACAGGTCGGCGAGGCCGTTGTCATTGGCCATCTGTTCGGCCGTGTAGGCATGGTTCTGGTCGGCGCTGGCGGCCTGGCTGCGGTCCAGGCGGAAGGGATTGGCCGCACCGGTGCCGTTGGCGGTGTTGGTGAAGTTGGGGTTGGCCGTCAGCAGCGCGGTGGTCAGACCGTTGACGCTGGGCGTGCCTGCAGCGGCGGTGAAGGCCGGTTCACCCGACGGGTTGGTGGCATTGGGGTAGGTGCCGAAATAGTGGTCGAAGGACACGTTCTCGCCGTAGATCACCACCAGGTGCTTGATCGGCGTGGCCGTGGCGGCCTGGTTCTGGATGGTGGTCGAACTGGTCGAGCCGCCACAGGCTGCCAGGCTCACCACCAGGGCGGCGGCGCTGGCGGCCAGCAGGGTCTTTTGGTACATCGCTGAATCTCCTAGATTGACGAAACTGGAACAGGCCTGTTCTTGAAGCCGTCAGACTTTAGTCAGCGAATGCGACAGATTCACGACAAGCGAAAACCGATCTGTCTGCGGTGTGTCAGTTGTTTTCAGGAGGACTTGACGGCCTCGATCTGGATCAGCAGGTGCACCTTGTCCTCGAAGCCGAAGCCCAGGCCCCAGGTGATGCCCCAGTCGCTGCGCTGGATGGTGGCTTCGAAATCGCCGCCGCAGATTTCGCGCTTGAGCATGGGGCTCTGGTAGCAATTGAAGCGCTGGGCCTTGAGGGTGACGGGGTGGGTCTGGTCGAGCAGGGTGAGCTGGCCCTGGACCTCGCTGACCGCCTCGCCGTTGAACAGGACCTGGTCCGAGACGAAATGCCCGATCGGGTAGCGGGCGGCATTGAAGAAGTCCTTGCTCTGGATGTGCTTGTTGAGCGCATCCACGCCGGTGTCGATGGAGCTGATGTCCAGGGTGATGTCGACGCGGCCGGTGTGTGCGCTGCGGTCGATCTCGACCTTGCCGTCCGAGGTGCTGAAACGGCCCCGGTTGGTGGTGGTGCCGTAGTGCCCGATCTCGTAGATGACGAAGGTGTGGGTCGGGTCGATCTGGTAGCTGTCTGAGGCCGCGTGGGCACTGCCGCAGAGGGCCAGGGCGGCGGCCAGGGTGGAACAAAGAGGTTTGAGGCTCAAGGGGAGGTCTCCGTCGCTTGGGTTCGAGGAAAGGGTCGGTCGGGTTCAGAGAATGGAATCCGGCACCCAGGGGGCCAGCAGGTTGAGCCGCAGACGCAGCCACCAGTCGGTGTCGGGGTCGGTGTCCAGGGGCTGGTCGAGGTCGGGGCTCCACCACTGCACCTGCTGGCGGTCGGGGGTCAGTCGCAGCTCATAGGCGCCATGCTGCTGGATGTTGTCCACCAGCTTCTGCACCTGGGCCGAGAGTTCGGGGCTGTCGATGATCAGCCCCAGTTCGGTGTTGAGCTCGGCCGAGCGTGGGTCCATGTTCATGGAGCCCAGGAACAGCCAGCGGCCGTCCACGACCGCCGCCTTCTCGTGCAGCCGCCCCAGGGCCTGGCCGAAATGGCCCAGGCGCAAGGTCGTGCGGACCCGGGTGGCGCCCAGTTCGTAGATCCGCACCCCCTCCTTCAACATGGGGGCCCGGTAACGCCGGTAGGCCGCGTAGACCAGGGGCTCGTCGGTGGCAGCGAGCGAATTGGTCAAGAGGCTGAAATGCACGCCGCGTTCGCGCAGCAGGTGGATCCACTCCAGGCCGTCGGGCCCCGGTATCAGGTACGGTGAAATGGCGGTGACGCTCTTCTGGGCCCGGTGGATGCGGTCGATCACGTTGTAGCGCACGCTTTCCACATTGATCAGCGGCACCTCGCCGTAGCGCGTGGCCTGGCCATCGACCCGGGTGGGCGCGTCACCATAGGCCTGGGCCGGCGCCCAGATCAGACCCAGGCGGCCGCGGCGCAACTCGTCGACCAGGGGGGCATAGCCCAGCAGGTCGTTGGGCGGCGGCGCCGGCGGGGTCGGGGTGGTGTCGAGGCCGGTGGCCAGATCGAAAGCCCGACGCAGATCCTCGGGCGAGGTGCCGGGGTCGCCGAGCACCGACGCCAGGGGAAAGGCGTAGTCGCTGTTCCAGTAGGTGTCGAAGATGCGGCTCAGGGACGGCAGCAGGGCACCGGTGACAAAGGTGTCCAGGTCGATGAAGTTGCCGTCGCTGCTGCGCATGAAGTATTCGTTGGCCAGGTTGCGTCCGCCGGCCACGGCCATCGCGCCGTCGGCGATGAAGAGCTTGTTGTGCATGCGGCGCGTGACCCGCCGCAGGTCGAAGGCCGAACCGGCCAGGCGCTGGGCCAGCGAGCCCCGCAGACCCAGGAAAGGGTTGAACAGGCGCAGTTCGAGACCGGGTGTGGCGGCCAGCCCCTGCAGCAGCGCATCCTCGTCTTCGGTGTAGAGGTCATCGATCAGCAGGCGCACCCGCACCCCCCGCAGCGCCGCGTCGCGCAATGCGCGCAGGATCAGCCGCCCGGTCTCGTCGTTCTTGATCTGGTAGTACTGCACATCCAGCGAGCGCTCCGCGCGTCGGATCAGTTCGAGCCGGGTGCTCAGGGCATAGTCGGCGCCGGGCATGAGGCGGAAGCCGCTCAGCGTGGCGTCGGGCGAGGCCTGTTCGGCCAGCAGGCCCAGGCCGGTGTCGTGGCTGGCCGGGATGGCCTGGCTGGCCTGCCGCGACGCCGGATCGGGCAGGCTGGCGCAGGCGACCAGCCACCAGGGCAGCAGCAGGCAGAGCAGCCTTTGCAGGCCGTGGCGCAGGGCAGGGAAGAAGGAGGGGTCCAGCGGCATGGGGCCCCACTGTAGTGCCAGTTCCCTTGGCGATAAAGGACCCGGTGCCGGATTGATTGTTGCGCCATGCAAGTCAATCGCGGGCCGCCGCGCCGCGAGTCGTCAGCGGGGGACCGGCCCCACAGGCCGGCCTGGCTCAAGGCAGATCGACCTTGAGTGTCGCGATCCAGGCGTCGGTCCAGCCTGCGGCGCCCAGGGTGTCGCGGGCGTAGCGGTATTTGAGCCCCAGGGACCAGCGCTCCGAGGCCTTCCACCACAGGCTCAAGGCCCCGTTCCAACTGGGGCGGGCGGCGCCGGCGGGCAGATAGTGGCGCTGCCGCGCCAGATCGATCTCGTTCCAGTTGGCCAGCATCATCGACTGCTGACCGATCTTGAACGGCAGGTTGGCGGCCCAGCCCAATTGATGGCCGTTCCAGCCCGAGAAGCCCCAGCCGGTGTCGGTGTACAGCGGACCGGCAAAGGGGCTGAACCAGCCCTGTCCGAGCTTCAGGTTGTAGCCCAGCCCGAGCACCTGGCTGTATTCATGCCAGCCCTGGCCCTGGGCCGCCTTGCTCTGCAGGAACAGATTGGGGCCGGCACGGCCCGACTGCCCGTCCAAGTAGTAGCGCAACTGCCCTTTGAGCAACACCGAGTGCTGGTCGCTGGCGCGGTCGAAGTTCTCGAGGTCGGCGAAGCCATACAGCTCGCCCCAGCGGTAGCCGGCGCCGCCTTCGAGCTCCAGATAGCTGAAGTCGCGGCGTGGCCGTTTCGGGGTGTGGTTCCAGTCGAGCCGGTTGAGGCTGAGGTTGCCGAAGCTGTAGAGCGTCTGGGCGCCGAGGTCTGTGCCGAAGAGGACCAGGCTCAGCAGCAGCCCGGCGGTGGCCTGGGTGGGGGCATTCAAGGGTGGGTCCTTTCAGAACGGGGAGCTTGCGCCGCCGAGGGCGCCGGTGCGGGGCGGAATGCGAGGGCGAACAGGCCGGCCAGCAACAGGGTGTAGCCGGCAAAGACCAGCCAGATGCTTTGCCAGTCACGCACTCCGGCGGTGGTGAAACTGTCCACCACCCAACCGCTGAGGCGGGCGCCGGCAAAGGCACCCAGGCCATTGACCACGGTCATGAAGAGACCCTGGGCGCTGGCCCGGGTGTCAGCCCCGAATTCCTGCTCGATGAAGATGGAGCCGGAGATGTTGAAGAAGTCGAAGGCGCAGCCATAGACCACCATGGACAGCAGCAACAGCACCATGCCGCCCGCTGAGGGATTGCCGAAGGCGAAGAAGCCGAAACGCAGGGTCCAGGCCAGCATGCTGATGAGCATCACGGTCTTGATGCCGAAACGCTTCAGAAAGAAGGGGATGCTCAGGATGAAGGCGATCTCGGACAACTGGGACACCGACAGCAGCAGCGAAGGGTGGCGGACGACCAGGCTGTCGCGGTAGGCCGGCTGGGCTGCGAAGTCGTGCAGGAAGGGGTTGCCGAAGGTGCCGGTGATCTGCAAGACCACGCCCAGCAGCATGGCAAAGAGGAAGAACACCGCCATCCGGGGCTGGGCGAGCAGGGCCAGGGCGTCCAGTCCGAGCCGGCTGCGCAGGCTCTGGTGTGGGTTGCGGCCATCGCGGGCGGGCGTGACCTCGGGCAGGGTCAGGGCGTAGGCGGCGAGCAGCAGGGACGCGGTGCCGGCGATCTGCAACTGCCGGTGGCTGAGTTCGAGGCCGAGCAGGCTGACGGTCCACATGGCGGCAATGAAACCCATGGTGCCGAAGACCCGGATGGCGGGAAATTCGGCGACCGTGTCCAGCCGGTGCCGGTCGAGGCAGAAATAGCTGATGGTGTTGGACAGGGCCAAGGTGGGCATGAAACACATCATGTTGAGCGCCATGACCCAGAACAGGGTGTCGGCGTCGCGGATGTCGGCGGCCCAGAACAGGGTCAGGGCGCTGAGGCCATGGCACAGGGCATAGAGGCGGTGGGCGGCCACGAAGCGGTCGGCCAGCAGGCCCAGCAGTGCCGGCATGAGCAGGGCCGCCAGGCCCTTGCTGCTGTAGACCGCACCCACTTGCGAGCCGTTGAACCCCAGGGTCCTGATCAGATAGGCCCCCAGCGTGACGACCCAGCTGCCCCAGATGAAGTACTGCAGGAACGACATGCATTGAAGCCGGCGGCGGATGTCCATGGGGTGGTCCTCCTCGTGCGGGGGTGGATGCTGGCGAGTCACGACGCCGCAGCGGGCGCCGCCAGGCCATAGCCCTGGCCGTGCGGCAGCGCTGGCAGGCCCAGCCATTGGGCTGCGCTCTGGCCCAGGTCGGCAAAGCTGTGGCGCAGGCCCAGGCTGCCGGCTGGTACGCGCGCACCCCAGGCCAGTTGCGGCACATGTTCCCGAGTGTGGTCGCTGCCCTGCCAACTGGGGTCGCAACCGTGGTCGGCGGTCAGCAGCAGCAGGTCATCGGGCTGCAGGGCGGCCTGCAGCCGGGGCAGGAGCCGGTCGAACAGTTCCAGCTCCTGCGCATAGCCGGCGATGTCCCGGCGGTGGCCGAAGCTCTGGTCGAAGTCGACGAAGTTGCACATCACCAGGCTTTGCGGTGGTGCCTGCAGCGCCTGCTGCACCGTGGCGGCCATCAGGTCCTGGGTGCCGTAGGCCGACAACCGGCAGGAGATGCCTCGGTGCGCGAAGATGTCGGCGATCTTGCCGATCGCCACCGTGTGGCCCCCAGCCTCCTGCAGCCGCTCGAGCAGGGTGGCTTCGGGCGGCGGCATGGTGTAGTCGCGCCGCTGCGGGGTGCGCCGGAAAGACGCCGCGTCCTCGCCGGTGAAGGGGCGTGCGATCACCCGGCCGATGTGCAGCGCATCCAGCTCGCTGCGCAGGCATTCGCACAGCGCATGGAGCCGGTCCAGGCCGAAATGGTGTTCGTGGCAGGCGACCTGGAACACCGAGTCGGCCGAGGTGTAGGCGATCGGGCGGCCGGTCCGGACATGGGCCTCGCCGAGGCGCCGCAGGATGTCGGTCCCGGAGGCCACGCAGTTGCCCAGCCATCCCGGCAGGCCTGTGGCCAGGGCGACGCGCTCCAGCAGCGCCGGCGGGAAACAACGGCCTTCGGCATCGGGAGGGAACAGCCCCCAGGGCTGCGTCACAGGCACGCCCATCATTTCCCAGTGCCCGGACGGGGTGTCCTTGCCGGTGCTGATCTCACGCGCCGCCGCCCAGGCGCCGTCACAGCGTGGCTCAGGGCCGGGAAGGCCTTCGCCACAGGCCAGGTGCAGCGCGTGGGACAGGCCGGCACGCCGCAGATGGGGAATGTGCAGCGCCCCTTGGCGTTGTGCGTTGTCGGCCAGGCCGGCGGCACAGTGCTGGGCGATGTGCAGCAGGGTGTTGCTGCCCTGGTCACCGAAGGCTGCCGCATCGGGCAGGGCGCCGATGCCCAGCGAGTCGATCACGAGCACAAAGACTCTGGCCATGGTCGTGCTCCTCAATAGCCCGAGGGGTCCGCCTGATCCGGGTGGATCAACCGGGCCAGCAGACTGGAAGCCCCGAGGCGGAAGCGTTCGGGCGTGGGCCAGGCCGGCCCCAGGATGCTGGCGGCCAGGTGGAGGTAGTGCTGGGCCTGGGCCGGTTCGCGGATGCCACCGGCGGCCTTGAAGCCGCAGCCGGGGTTGTGCTGCGCCAGGGTGTGCAACATCACCCGCGCGGCCTGGGGCGTGGCGTGGACCGAGGCCTTGCCGGTGGAGGTCTTGATGAAGTCGGCGCCGGCGTCGATGGCGATGCGGGTCGCCTGGCGCACCAGCACGTCGCTCTGGAGTTCGCCGCTCTCGAGGATGACCTTGAGCGTCTTGCCGGACGCGGCGCGCCGGCAGGCTTGCACCAGTTGCGCGGCCAACGAGGCGTCACCTTGCAGGAGGGCGCGCCAGGGCATCACCAGGTCCACCTCGTCGGCGCCCTGGTCGAGCGCCGCCTCGATGTCGCGGACCGCGCGCCGCGCATCGCTCGCGCCGTCCGGGAAGTTCGCCACGCTGGCCAGCCGCACCTGGGGGCGCAAGCCCGCCTGGCTGAGGCAGCGGTGGGCCAGGGGCAGGAACCGGCGCTGGATGCACAGGGCTGCAGGTGAGCCGTAGGGGGTGCAGGCCTGGGCGCACAGGGCCTCGATGCGGGCCTCGTCGTCATCGTCATCGAGCGAGGTCAGGTCCAGCACGGAGATGATCCGGGTCAATTGATCGGGGGGCAGTGTCTTCATGGGCAGGGGCGCTTCCGGTGGATCAGGTGGATCAGGCGGCTCGGGCTGGCGGTTCGGCCGTCTGGGCCAGGTCGGCAAAGAAGGCGCGGATCAGTCGCATGAAGTCCTGGGCCGCCAGGGCTGCATTGGCCAGGGTCTGCTCGTGCGACAGCCGGGTGTCGGAGAGGCCCTCTGCGTGGTTGGTGATGGCCGAGACGGCCAGCACCCGCATGCCGCAATGGCGGGCCGAGACCACCTCCGGGACGATGGACATGCCCACCACATCGGCGCCCAGGATCTGCATCATGCGGATCTCGGCCGGGGTCTCGAAATGGGGGCCGCTGTAGGCGGCAAAGACGCCTTCGGCCAGGGCGATGCCCTGGGCCTGGGCCACCCGGTGAAGATGCGCGCGCAACTGGGGGTTGTAGGCGTCGGCGAGGCTGAAGAAGCGAGGCCCGAAGCGTTCGTCGTTGGGGCCTGTGAGGGCGGAGCCGGGCATGAAATTGAGGTGGTCGCTCAGCGCCACCAGCCGCCCCGGCCCGAGTTCGCGGCGCATCGAGCCGGCCGCATTGGTGGCGAACAGGAACTCGCAGCCCAGCAGGCGCAGGGTGCGCACGGCCGAGGTCATGACCGACATGCCCTGACCCTCATAGAAATGCCCCCGGCCCTTCATGCAGGCCACCGGCACGCCCTCCAGTTCGCCCAGCACCAGTTCACCGGCATGACCGGGCACGCTGCTGACCGGGAACCCCGGCAAGGCACGGTAGGGGAAGGATTGCGTGCCCGACAGGGTGTCGGCCAATCCGCCCAGGCCCGAGCCGAGGATCAGGGCTGCGCGCGGAATGAAGTCGGGCCGATGGCGGCGGATCGATTCGGCGGCGGCATGGGCGGTGTCCTCGGAGAGGATGGCGGCAGTGGACATGGTGGTGCTCCAGATGGATGTCGATGGCTTGAGGTCCATGCTAGGAGCGGCCTGTGGCACGGTCCAATACACATTGGCAGCGCGATTCAGAGCCTGCGTGGATGAATCGCGGCGATGGCGGTGGGCTCAGGCCTCGCTGCCGGGATGCAGCACGGCGAGGAAGCGCTGGACGGCGGGCGACAGGGCTTCCGGATGGGTCACGGCATAGAGGTCGGCGTCGATGGTTTCGCACAGCGACCGCCATTCGATGCGAGGCCAGCCGATCCGCGCATAGCCTTCGGGCAGAAGGGTGAGCCCCTGACCCTGGCCGACCAGGGCCAGGGCGGTTTGCGGCTCCATGACCTGGTGGATCCATCGCGGTCTGACCCGGTGTTGCGCCAGCAAGCTGATGAGTTGCTCTCCGAGCCCCAGGGGCTGCGGCAGCAGGCAGACCAGCGCCTCCGATTCGAGGGCTTTCAAGGGAATGGCCCGGCGGTGCCGGCTCAGCAGGGGATGGTTGGCGGGCAGGGCCATGGCCAGGCGCTCCTGTTCCAGCAACTGGCGGGCCAGCGGCGGCGGCAGGGCGGTCTGATCGATGCTGCGCCAGATCCCGAGATCAAGGCGGTGGCTCAGCAGGGCTTCGGCTTGCTGGCCGGGTGTCAGCTCGGTGACTGTCCAGCGGACCTCGGGCTGCTGTTGCTGGAAGCGCCGCAGGGCCGGCAGCAGCCGGCCCCAGGCTGCCGTGCCGACGAGGCCGATGGCCATGTGCCCGGACAGGCCGCGCCCGATCTGGCAGACCCGGTGCAGGGATTCCTGGGTCAGTTGCTGGATCTTCTGCGTCTCGGTGAGCAGCAGCCGGCCGGCTGCGGTCAGGGCCACGCTGCGGGTGCTGCGCCGGAACAGCCGGGTGTCGAGCAGGGTTTCGAGTTCCCTGATGTGCAGGCTCAGCGGCGGCTGCGACATGTTCAGGCGCAGTGCCGCCCTGCTGAAGCTCAGTTCTTCGGCGACGGCGGTGAAATAGTGGAGCAGCCGAGGGTTCGTGCGGGCCAGTCGGCTTGAGTCGAGGGGGGATGAGGCCATGGCAGTTCGGGAGGGCGGAACATCGATGCCAGCATGACCGCCACCGGCTTGCCCTGGCAATGCCACCGGTCCAGCCCTCGGGGTTCGGAGCGACGCCGGTCGCGGTCTGGGCGGCGGTTGTCAGAATCAGGGCCGGATTCAGCTCTTTGCCTAGGCCAAACATGCTGCGACCCCTGGTCTCGACACGAAATCGCCGGGCGTGGCGGCAATCCGGACCCGGCCTGGCAGCACCACAACGTCCACATCGCTCAACAATCGCGTGAAGAGCCCACCCTCCTGGCCGTCCTGTCGATGGACGATGCTTGGCTTGGTGAGGCCACGTGGCGTGTGCGCGAGCTGCGCGGCCAGATCGAGCGCAAGGCCTTGGAGCGCGCCGAGATTGCCCGTTGGCGTTTGTGGTCGTGTGCGTTGCTCCTGGCGGCTTTCTCAGGCGTAAGGCACGAAGCCATTGCTGTCGCGTGTCAACAGTTGCATCAATCTGGGATGGATGAAGAGCTTCTCTTTGCCGTACTGCATTTCGCGCAGTACGCCCAGCTCCACCAGGTCCTTCAGGTATCGAGAGGCTGCCTGCCGTTGGGCGATGTCTTTTTCAACCAGGTTGGCGATGCGACAGTAGGGCTGCTCGAAGATCACATCGACCAGTTCGCGGCTGTAGATCTTGGGCAGCCGCGCGCGCACGTGTTCTGTGGTGTGATCGGCCAGGCTGCGGATGGCCGCAATCTTGGCCGTGGTCCAACGTGAGGTCTCTTCCACCGCTTGGAGCATGAACAGCACCCAGGGCTCCCAGGCTTCCTTCTGTGTCACCTCCAGCAGAAGACGGTAGTAATCGGCCTTGTGCGTGATGATGTGGCGGCTCAGGTAAAGAATGGGCAGGCTCAGGAGCCGTTCCTGGATGAGGTACAAAATATTCACCACCCGGCCGGTGCGTCCGTTGCCATCGATGAAGGGATGGATGGCTTCGAACTGGTAGTGACCCACAGCCATGCGGATCAATGGATCGAGTTCCGTCTGGTGGTGCAGAAAGCGCTCCCAGTTGCCCAACAGGTCTCGCAGTCTTGCCTCGCCCTCTGGCGGGGTGTAGATCACTTCGCCAGTGCGGTCATTCGCCAGTTGCGTACCGGGTGTGCGCCGGATGTCCATGTCGGCGCCTTTGAGGGTGCGGCAAATTTCCACGGCGGTGGCGGTGCACAAGGGGCGGTCCTTGAGCGACATGAACCCCCGCTGCAAGGCCGAACGGTAGCGCAAAGCCTCTTTGGTGGCATGGTCAGCGGTGCCATCCCCTTGTACATGCTGGAACAGCAGGTCAGTGGTGGTCACAATGTTTTCGATCTCGGAGCTGTCCTTGGCTTCCAGCAGCGGGATCGTGTTGATCAGCATCGTCTGGTTCGGGATCAACTCTGCCGCCTGCTTCAGCTCAGCCAGCGCTGCGCGTGCGGTGATGCACGCCTTCAGCACGACCTTGCTTTCAAGGTCATGCTGGGGTGGCAAAGGCGGCAGTTGGTTGTAGGGTGTTTCAGCGCGCCAAGGGGGCAATGGGTCGCTCATGGTCCAGGCAGTTCGCGTTGCTGACGGCGACATGAGGTCTTCTTCATGTCGTTTTTTTCAAGAATTGGCGACACGATATCACGTCATGTCGTCGGCAGCGACACTCTGGGAGCAACGTGTCGTCGATATTGAATTTCTGCGATGCATCAGGTCACTTTCCAGCGAATCGCGAACAAATGCCTGGTCCGGCTGGCACGATGAAAACCTTTTTCCGAGGCATGGTGCGTTGCATCATGCGGGTGCGGCCAAGCCGTGGAGCTTCCGCTGATTCGGGAGGCTCGTCCTCGCTGGGCGCTTCCGGTGGATCAGGATGGGCATCCCACGCTGGCGCCCTGCATCTGGCTCTGAGGGGTGTCGCGCGCAATACGGGGTGCGGCGAGGCAAGGTGATGTGGGTCTGACAAGCACACATGGTGAGGGGCGATGGACAGACCCGGTGCAAACATGCCTCAACTGGGCCATAGTGACGGACTCTATTGCGGGGCGATGTCGGTCGAGTCGTCCATGTTCACGGACTCTATTCCATGGTTAATGACTCTATTCCTTTGAACCAGACACCCATCGATGCCCTGATCCTCGATCTGGACGGCACCCTGGTGGACACCCTGGGCGATTTTTCGGCCGCCCTGAACCTGATGTTGGAAGAACTGGCCCTGCCGGCCATCGCATCCGGACAGATCTTGACGATGGTGGGCAAGGGCACGGAGCACCTGCTGCGCAGTGCACTGGCGGCGGTGCTCGCGCCTGAGGGCGAGGTGTCTGACGGCACGGCACCGCAGGCCCGGCGGGTGGAGTCCCTCTACCCCGAAGCCTTGGCCAGCTACCAGCGCCACTACCCGCAGATCAACGGCCGGCATTCCCAGGTCTATGAGGGGGTGGCCGAGGGGCTGGCCGCCTTGCAGGCGCTGGGCCTGCCCATGGCCTGCGTGACCAACAAGCCGCTGGGCTTTGCCCGGCCGCTGCTGGAGGCCAAGGGCCTGGCCGGCTATTTCCGGGCGGTGTTCGGTGGCGACTCTTTCGAGCGCAAGAAGCCGGACCCCCTGCCGCTGATCAAGACCTGCGAGGCCTTGGGTACGCTGCCCGGGCGCACGCTGATGGTCGGCGATTCGAGCAATGACGCCCGTGCGGCCGCTGCAGCAGGATGTCCCGTGGCGCTGCTCGGCTATGGGTACAACCATGGGCAGCCGATCTGCACGGTGCGGGCCGATGCCTACCTGGATTCGCTGGCCGAGCTGCCGCCCATGCTGAGCCTGGGCTGAGTCCTCAGAAGGTGGTCCAGTCGTCGTCGTTGCCCTGGGTGGTCGGCCCCGCCGGTTTCGCTGGCGCGGGCTTGGCGGCTGCGGCCTTCGGGGGCGGCGCATGCCTGTCTGCGGCGCTGCCCTGCACCTTGCGGCGCTCCTCGCCGAGGTAGGGCTTGGCTGGCGGATGGGGGGACCGGGTAGCCCGGGCGGGCCCGACGTCGATCGGGTTGGCACCCGTGCCGCGGGTTGCGAGCTTGAAGAAACCGACCACCTCGACCAACTGTCCGGCCTGGCTGCGCAGGCTGGACGAGGCTGCCGCCGATTCTTCGACCAGGGCGGCGTTCTGCTGGGTGGTCTGGTCCATCTGGCTGACCGCTTCGCTGACCTGGGCCACGCCGGAGCTCTGTTCGGCGCTGGCGGCGCTGATCTCGCCCATGATGTCGGTGACGCGGCGGATCGAGGCCACCACTTCGTTCATGGTGCTGCCGGCCTGATCGACCAGGCTGGAGCCCTGTTCGACACGCTCCACGCTGGCGCCGATCAGGCTCTTGATCTCGCGGGCGGCCTCGGCGCTGCGCTGGGCCAGGCTGCGCACTTCGCCGGCCACGACCGCGAAGCCACGGCCCTGTTCGCCGGCGCGGGCGGCCTCGACGGCGGCATTGAGCGCGAGGATGTTGGTCTGGAAGGCGATGCCGTCGATGACGCCGATGATGTCGCCGATGCGCTGCGAACTGTCGTTGATGCCCTTCATGGTGCTCACCACCTGGGCCACCACCTCGCCGCCCTGGCTGGCGACCTGGGAGGCATTGAGCGCCAGCTGGTTGGCGGTGCGGGCGCTGTCCGCGTTCTGCTTGACGGTGGAGCCGAGTTGTTCCATCGAGGCGGCGGTCTGTTCCAGCGCCGAGGCCTGCTGCTCGGTGCGGGCCGAGAGGTCGTTGTTGCCCTGGGCGATCTCGGCACTGGTGCTGGCCACGCCTTCGGCGTGTCGGCGCACCTGGCCGACCAGGTCGGCCAGCCGGGTCTGCATGTCGCCCAGTGCCCGCAGCAATTGGCCGGTCTCGTCGGCGCCGCCCCGGGCGATGTCGGTCGACAGGTCGCCCTGGGCGATGGCGGTGGCCGCCCGGACCGCCTGGCCCAGGGGGCGGGTCACGGAGCCCGTGGTCCGCCAGGCCAGCACCACACCGGCCAGTACCGATGCGAGCGCCCCGATGCCCAGCCACAGCAGGCTGCGGTCGGCCTGGTTCAGGTTGGCTTCCTGGTTGCGCGTCGAGGACACGCCGATGTTTTCCTTGAGTCGGTTCAGCGCGCTTTCATAGTCCTTGAAAACCGGCGCCAGTTGGGTGTCCACCGGGCCCGACACGTTGTCGCCGCCCTGGTGCCGCTTCTGCAGCTCGCCCCGCACCTCGCGGTATTTGTCGCGCGCTGCGATGGCCTGCTGGTACAGCTGCTGCTCTTCGGCGGTGCGCATGTGGTCCTTGACCAGTTCCATGCGGCGCGACTGGAGGTCGACGACCGATTCCATCTCGGTCTTGAGCTTCTCGAGGTAGGCCGGGTTGTCGGACTTGAAGCTGGCTTCGGTGCGCAGCCAGTTCATCTCGATGTCGGTGAACCATTCCTCCACCAGGGCCTGGCGTTCCAGTTCGGTGGTGGCCAGCTCTTCGCTGTTGCTCTTGAGCGCCCCGATGCGGAACATGCCCAGGGCCGCGATCAGCAGGGCCAGAAGCAGCATCAGTCCGAAGGCGAGGCCCAGCCTGATGCCCAGTTTCCAATCGGTGATGCGCATAGGCCGACCCTCTCGTGAAAATGGATAGCGTGTGATGTTGTCGCAGTGGAATGTAACCGCTCCACTGGACGGGGTCGCACAAATCCGGGAAAAGGTGGCCCTCGACGGCGCCGCCAGGGCGCCAGGGCGTCAGGTCGTCACGTCTTCGGCCCATTGCGGCGCTTGCGCCGCCGCGTCGGAGTGGCCGGTGCCGCCGGTCAGCGACCGGCGCCGCTCCTCGCCGGTGTAGGGCTGGCTCGGCGGCAGCGCCGACCGGGTGGCGCGGCGCGGGCCGACCTCCAGGGCGGGGCCCGACGGCGCCGGCAGCTTGAACACCGCCACGGCGTCCACCAACTGGCTGGCCTGGGTGCGCAGGCTGGCCGCTGCGGCTGCGGACTGCTCCACCAGGGCGGCGTTCTGCTGGGTGGCATGGTCCATCTCGGTGATGGCCTGGCCGACCTGGGAGACGCCCGAGCTCTGTTCCGTGCTGGCGGCGCTGATCTCGCCCATGATGTCGGTGACGCGGCGGATCGAGGCCACCACCTCGTTCATCGTGATGCCCGCCTTGTCGACCAGACTGGAGCCCTGCTCGACACGCTCCACGCTGGCGCCGATCAGGCTCTTGATCTCCTTGGCGGCCTCGGCGCTGCGCTGGGCCAGATTGCGCACCTCGCCGGCCACGACCGCGAAGCCACGGCCCTGTTCGCCGGCGCGTGCGGCCTCGACGGCGGCATTGAGCGCGAGGATGTTGGTCTGGAAGGCGATGCCGTCGATGACGCCGATGATGTCGGCGATGCGCCGCGAGCTGTCGTTGATGCCCTTCATGGTGGTCACCACCTGGGCCACCACCTCGCCGCCCTGGCTGGCGACCTGGGAGGCGCTCAGGGCCAACTGATTGGCGGTGCGGGCGTTCTCGGCATTCAGCCTGACGGTGGAGCCCAGCTGTTCCATCGAGGCGGTGGTCTGCTGCAGGGCCGAGGCCTGGTGCTCGGTGCGGGCCGAGAGGTCGTTGTTGCCCTGGGCGATCTCGGCGCTGGCCAGGGCCACGCTGTCGGCGCCGCGCCGCACTTCGGCCACGGTGGAGGAGAGCTGTTGTTGCATGGCGGTCAGGGCCTGCAGCAACTGGCCGGTTTCGTCACGGCTGCCGGCAGGGATGCGGCTGGCCAGATCCCCTTGTGCGATGGCCGTGGCCGCCTGCACCGCCTGGGCCACCGGGCCGGTGATGGTCCGGGTGGCGCGCCAGGCCAGGAAGGCGCCCAGGGCGGCGGCCAGCACGGCGGCGGCGCTCAGCACCCCGCGGCTGCGTTGCGCCAGGCTGGCGCTGTCGGCCTGGCCCTGGGCCAGTTGCTGTTCCATGTGGCTGCGCAGCTGCTCCAGGCTCTTGTTGTAACGGTCTGCCTCGGGTTTGAGCCGCTGGTCGATCAGGGGGCCGATGTTCTCTCCCATCTGCTGGAGCTTCAGCAGTTCCTCGCGTTGGGTGCCATAGCTTTCCCGGGCCTTGCCGACTTCGGCGAGCAGGCCTTTGCCGGTGTCGTCCTGCAGCAGTTGTTCGAGCCGCTGCAGGTGCTTCTGGGCGCTGCCGGCCGAGGCGGCGATCTCGGCGCGCAGGTGTTCGATGTATTCGGTGTCCACGGCCCGCATCAGCGCTTCGGTGCGGATCAGGTTGATGCGGATGTCGGTGCTCCAGGCCTCCACCAGGCGTTGCTGTTCGAGTTCGACCGTGGCGACCTGCTCGCTGGTCTGCTGCAAGGCCGAGATGCGCAGGATGCCCATGCCCGCGACCGCCACGGTGATCAGCAGGATCAGGGAAAAGGCGATGGCGAGGCGGGCACCGATTTTCAGGTTGCTGTATTTCATGGCGTGGGGTCGTCCGGGAGATGTCGAAGGGGGAGGGCGAGGATCAACCGGCCTTGCCCAGCAAGGCGTCCTTGAGCTTCCAGTCGGCGGGTTGGGGGCCGAGCCAGATGCGCAGCAGGGCATTGAAGAATTCGGCTTCCTTGAATGGCGGGTTCTGGACCTGGCCGCGCACGGTCAGCACCGTGCCGGTGTCCGGCAGCCAGTCGACGGTGAAGGTGTCGCCTGCGGACAGCTTCTTCTGCTCGGCAAAGATCTCGCCCATGCGGATCAGGCCGGGCACCAGGCGCGACATCTCGCCCTTGGGGGCGTTGTCTTCGACGCCGCGGGTGAAGAGCTTGCCGAGTTCGTTCGAGTCGATGTCGCGCAGCATGGTGATGCTGATGCGCCGTGGCCCGTTGTCGGCCAGGACGTCCTCGGGGGTGCCGGCCTTCCTGCCGGTGTACAGGCCCATGGCATAGACCTTGAAGATCGCCTTGTAGCGGACGCCTGCGCCGTTGAGCTGTAGCTTGCTGCCCTGCAGTTCCAGCACATCGTCGAAGCGGACGCCCTGCAGGGTGAGCGCAGCAGCCGACGCGCACAGGCTGGCGGCCAGCAGGCCCGCCAGGGCGATGGTTTTGAAGCCTGTCTTCATGTGCTCGGGGTCCCCTCTCATGTCGAAACCTGGGTGCATCGCGGGGATGCTGGAAATGCGCACAGAGTCTCGCGGTTCGTCCAGATCGCGCGCAAGAGGGTTTTCGATGGGGCCGGGCGTCCCGCAGGTGACTGCGCCCGGCGTGTGCCGGGCGATGCCCGGGGCTTGACCCGGTGCCCCGGGGGTTTGCTACACTCCTGCGACATGTTCATTCACCGCACTTTCATCACGGGTTGTAGCGACCGGGGAGCCTGGCCCTGGCGCAAGCCTGTCCACGTGCACCACTGACAGCATGCCCGGGCAGCGCCGGCATGCGCCCGGGGTCCGTTGACCGGACCGACACCTGTTTGAATGAACGCGGCGCCTTTCCCTCGAACTGCGGCGCCGCAAGAGCTGGAGGCTCCTTGCCGTGATCACTGAACTCGAATTCAAAAGCCTGGCCCTGCAGGGCTTCAATCGCATCCCCCTCATCGCCGAGGCCTTTGCCGACCTCGAAACCCCGCTGTCGCTCTACCTGAAACTGGCCCATTCGCGTGACGGCGGGAAGCACAGCTTCCTGCTCGAGTCGGTGGTCGGCGGCGAGCGCTTCGGGCGCTACAGCTTCATCGGCCTGCCGGCGCGCACCCTGCTGCGGGCCAGCGGCTTCGGCGAGCAGGCCCGGACCGAAGTGGTGCGCGATGGCGTCGTCGTCGAAACCGCATCGGGCAACCCGCTGGACTTCATCGCCCAATACCAGAAGCGTTTCAAGGTCGCGCTGCGCCCGGGTCTGCCGCGTTTCTGCGGCGGGCTGGCGGGCTATTTCGGCTATGACACCGTCCGCTATGTCGAAAGAAAGCTCGAGAAGAGCTGCCCCCCCGACACCCTGGGCATGCCGGACATCCTGCTGCTGCAGTGCGAGGAACTGGCGGTCATCGACAACCTCTCGGGCAAGCTCTACCTGATCGTGTATGCCGATCCGGCCGTGCCCGAGGCCTTCGCCAATGCCAAGAAGCGCCTGCGCGAACTCAAGGAGCAGCTCAAATACTCGGTCAGCGCGCCGGTGGTCAAACCCAGTCTGGGCTACCCGGCCGAGCGCGACTTTGCCAAGGCCGACTACCTGGCCGCCGTCGAGCGCGCCAAGGAGCTGATCGCCGCCGGCGACTTCATGCAGGTGCAGGTGGGCCAGCGCATCAAGAAGCGCTACACCGAGAGCCCGTTGTCGCTCTACCGTGCGCTGCGTTCGCTGAACCCGTCGCCCTATATGTATTACTACCACTTCGGCGATTTCCATGTGGTCGGGGCCTCGCCCGAGATCCTGGTGCGCCAGGAGCGGCTGGAGGTCGACGGCGTGGCCGAGCAGCGCGTGACGATCCGGCCGCTGGCCGGGACCCGCCCGCGCGGCGCCACCCCCGAGCGCGACCGGGCCACCGAGGTCGAACTGGTCAACGACCCCAAGGAGCGCGCCGAGCACGTGATGCTGATCGATCTGGC
The DNA here is from genome assembly GCA_019233055.1 of Curvibacter sp. Taxonomy (GTDB): domain Bacteria; phylum Pseudomonadota; class Gammaproteobacteria; order Burkholderiales; family Burkholderiaceae_C; genus Curvibacter. Next base: position 2,706 of record JAFAMV010000256.1, on the reverse strand, counting down.
GCGCAACGACATCGGTCGCATCGCCAAGACCGGCAGCGTGAAGGTGACCGAGGCCTTCGCGGTGGAGCGCTACAGCCACGTGATGCACATCGTCAGCAACGTCGAGGGCACGCTGAACGAAGGCATGGACGCCATCGACGTGCTCAAGGCCACCTTCCCGGCCGGCACCCTCACCGGTGCGCCCAAGGTGCATGCCATGGAGCTGATCGACCAGCTCGAGCCCATCAAGCGCGGCCTGTATGGCGGCGCCTGCGGCTACATCAGTTTTGCCGGCGACATGGACGTGGCCATCGCGATCCGCACCGGCATCATCAAGGACCAGACCCTGTATGTGCAGGCGGCCGCCGGGGTGGTGGCCGATTCGGTGCCCGAGATGGAATGGCGCGAGACCGAGCACAAGGCGCGCGCCCTGCTGCGCGCCGCCGAACTGGTCGAAGAGGGGCTGGAGTAAGCCATGCAGCAAGCCCCCCACGATTGCCAGGACATGGCCCAGCTGCGTCAGCAGATCGACGCGCTCGACGAGCGCATCGTGCCCCTGCTGGCCGAGCGCAGCACCTACATCGCCCGGGCCGCGCGCATCAAGCAGCGTGCCGACCAGATCGTCGACATGGACCGGGTCGAATTCATCGTCGCCCGGGTCAAGGCTCAGGCCGAGGCGCTGGCGGCGCCTCCTGCGGTCATCGAAGCCGCCTACCGGGCCCTGATCGCGGCCTCCATCGACTATGAGAGCGGCGAGTTCAGCCGTTTGCGCCAAGGAGAAATGGCATGAAACTGCTGATGATCGACAACTACGATTCCTTCACCTTCAACATCGTCCAGTACTTCGGCGAGCTGGGGGCCGAGGTGGAGGTGTTCCGCAATGACGAGATCACCCTCGAGGGCATCGCGGCGCGCCAGCCGGACCGGCTGGTGATCTCGCCGGGGCCGTGTTCGCCGGCCGAGGCCGGCCTCTCGGTGGCGGCCATCCAGCACTTTGCCGGCCGGCTGCCCATCCTGGGGGTCTGCCTCGGCCATCAGGCGATCGGCGCGGCCTTCGGCGGGCGCATCGTGCGGGCCCAGCAACTGATGCATGGCAAGACCAGCGTCATCACCACCACCCAGGAGGGCGTGTTCGCCGGCCTGCCCGCGCAGTTCACCGTCAACCGCTACCACTCGCTGGCCATCGAGCGCAGCAGCTGCCCGCCCGAACTCAAGGTCACGGCCTGGACCGACGACGGCGAGATCATGGGCGTGCGGCACACCGGCTACGAGCACGCGGTGCGCATCGAGGGCGTGCAGTTCCACCCCGAGTCGGTGCTGACCGAACACGGTCACGCCATGCTGAAGAACTTTCTGGACTGAGCCAGCCTGCTCCGCCGTGTGCGGAGCCTCTTCCCGGTCAATCTCTAGGATCTAGGAGCCCCCATGCCCATCACCCCCCAGGAGGCGCTGCAGCGCACCATCGAGCACCGCGAGATCTTCCATGACGAGATGCTCCACATCATGCGCCTGATCATGCGCGGCGAGCTGTCGCCGGTCATGACCGCCGCCCTGATCACGGGCCTGCGTGTGAAGAAGGAGACCATCGGCGAGATCACGGCCGCCGCCCAGGTGATGCGCGAGTTCTCGACCAAGGTCCAGGTGGCCGACAAGACGCATCTGGTCGACATCGTCGGCACCGGCGGCGACGGCTCGCACACCTTCAACATCAGCACCTGCTCGATGTTCGTGGCCGCGGCCGCCGGCGCCAAGGTCAGCAAGCATGGCGGACGCAGCGTGTCGAGCAAATCGGGCAGCGCCGATGTGCTCGAGGTGCTGGGGGTGAACATCAACCTTCCGCCCGAGGCGATCGCCCGCTGTGTCGAGCAGACCGGCATCGGCTTCATGTTTGCGCCCAACCACCACCCGGCCATGAAGAATGTGGCGGCGGTGCGCAAGGAACTGGGCGTGCGCACGATCTTCAACATCCTGGGGCCGCTGACCAACCCGGCCTCGGCGCCCAACATCCTGATGGGGGTCTTCCACCCGGATCTGGTGGGCATCCAGGTGCGTGCCCTGCAGCGCCTGGGCGCCGAGCACGCGGTGGTGGTCTATGGGCGCGACGGCATGGACGAGGTCAGCCTCGGTGCCGCCACCCTGGTCGGCGAACTGCGCCACGGCGAGGTGCGCGAATACGAGATCCACCCCGAGGATTTCGGCCTCACCATGGCCAGCAACCGGGCCCTGAAGGTGGACACCCCCGAGCAATCGCGCGAATTGCTGCTGGCCGTGCTCGACAATCGCAGCGATGGGGCAGTGCGGGCCGCGCGCGACATCGTGCTGCTCAATGCCGGGGTGGCGCTGTATGCCGCGAATGTGGCCTTGAGCATGGCCGATGGCATTGCCAGGGCGCGCTCCGCCCTCGAGTCCGGCGCTGCCCGCCAGCGCCTGGACCAATTGGTCGCCGCCTCGACGGCGCTCACGGTGCCCGCCTGAGTCTGCGGCCCCCCGTCAACCCAACCGGCTGCTGCAGCCCGAATGAACATGAGTGACATCCTCAACAAGATCGTGGCCGTGAAGCGCGAAGAAATCGCCGCCGGACTGCGCAAGGTCTCCCTGGCCGCCATGCGGGCCGACGCCGAAAGCCGGGTGCTGACCCGGGACTTCGAGGGCGCGCTGAGGCGCAAGATCGCCGCCGGCCAGGCTGCGGTGATCGCGGAGATCAAGAAGGCCAGCCCCTCCAAGGGT
>JAFAMV010000111.1 GCA_019233055.1 Curvibacter sp. | reverse complement strand
ACAGGATGACCAGGAGGCGCTGCAACTGCTGGCGGACCGCGTCATCGCCTGGCACTACCCCGACTGCCTGACCCATCCGGCCGGGGACGGCCGCCGCTATGCCGCGTTTCTGCAGGCGATCGGGGGCCGCACCGCCCGCCTGCTGGCGCATTGGCAGGCGGTCGGCTTCTGCCACGGCGTGATGAACACCGACAACATGAGCATCCTCGGACTGACCCTGGACTACGGCCCGTTCCAGTTCCTCGATGCCTTCCAGCCGGGCCACATCTGCAACCACAGCGACAACCAGGGCCGCTATGCCTTCGACCGGCAGCCGCAGGTGGCCTATTGGAATCTGTACTGCCTGGCACGGGCCCTGCTGCCCCTGATCGGAGACCCCGAACTGGCCCAGGCTGCCCTCGAGCCCTACAGGACCTGTTTCGCCCACGATTTCGAGTCCCTGATGCTCGAGAAGCTCGGCTGGACCGGTCCCCAGACCGACCCTGACGCCAGCCGCCAGCTGGTCGAGGACACCCTGGCCATGATGGCCCGCCAGCAGGTCGACCACACCCTGTTCTGGCGCCGCCTGAGCCGGGCGGTGGCCAGCCAGGACCCGGAACCAGTGCGCGATCTGATGCCTGACCGGCCGCTGTTCGACGACTGGCTGCAACGCTACCACCAGCACGGGCAGGCCTCGGGATGTGCCCCCGATGCGGCGCTGATGCTGCAACGCAATCCCAAATATGTGCTGCGGAACCACCTGGCGGAGATCGCAATCCAAAAGGCCCGGGCCAAGGACTTCTCGGAAGTCCAGACGCTCCAGCACCTGCTTGAGACCCCCTTCGAGGAACACCCGGGTTTCGAGTCCTATGCCGACCTGCCGCCCGATTGGGCGGCCTCCATTGAAATCAGCTGCTCATCATGACCACCATCCACAAGACCGATGCCGAATGGCGGGCCGAACTGGCGGCCAAGGGCGCCGAACCCGGCGCCTTCCAGATCACCCGCCAGGCGGCCACCGAGCGTCCTTTCACCGGCAGATATGAGAGCCATTGGGCCGACGGCAGCTACCACTGCATCTGCTGCGATGCCAAGCTCTTCGATTCAGGCACCAAGTTCGATGCCGGTTGCGGCTGGCCCAGCTTCTACCGCTCGGCCGAACCTGGGGCGATCCGCGAAATCGAGGACCTGAGCCACGGCATGCGCCGTGTCGAAACGGTTTGTGCACAATGCGGGGCTCACCTGGGGCATGTGTTCGAGGATGGTCCGGCACCGACCGGGCTGCGCTATTGCATGAACTCGGCCTCGCTCAACTTCGAATCCAAAGAATGAAGCTTTTTCTCGATTTCTTCCCGATCCTGCTGTTTTTTGCAGCCTTCAAATACGCCGGCATCTACGCGGCGACCGGCATCGCCATCGTGGCCACCGTGCTCCAGATCGGCTATTTGCGCTTCAAACACGGCAAGGTCGAACCGATGCAGTGGATCAGCCTGGGGGTCATCGTGCTGTTCGGCGGCGCCACCCTGATCTCACATGACGACACCTTCATCAAGTGGAAGCCCACCGTGCTGTACTGGCTCATGGGCGGCTCGCTGCTGCTGGGCCAGGTGCTGTTCCGCAAGAACCTGCTCAAGAGCGTGATCGGCTCGCAGATGGAGTTGCCCGACGCGGCCTGGCGCATCGCCAACTGGAGCTGGATCGGCTTCTTCGCCTTCATGGGTTGCCTCAACCTCTGGGTGGCCTACCACTTCGACACCGACACCTGGGTCAACTTCAAGCTCTTCGGCGGCATGGGCCTGATGTTTGTGTTCGTCATCGCCCAGGCCCTGGTGCTGTCGCGCTACGTCAGCCACGAAGAATCCGGGGACGCCTCTCCATGAGCCCGCCGCTGCCGCAGACGCCGGTGTCGGCGCAGGCCCTGACCCAGACCCTGCGCGACAGGCTCCAGCCCAGCGTGCTGGAAGTGCTCGACGAGAGCGCCGCCCATGCGGGCCATGCCGGCTCGAACGGACTGGGGGCGGGCACCCATTTCAGGCTGCGCATTGCGTCACCGCTGTTTACCGGCCGGACACGCGTGGCCCAACATCGGCTTGTGTATGATGCGCTGCGTGAATTCATGGACCAGGGCCTGCATGCGATTGCCATCGAAGTGCTTTGAGCGCCCGGCCGGTCATTCCCACTTTGGCCGTTCAGGCCGACACTCCCGCTTTTCTGAGGAACAAGGATGAAGAAACTGTCTTTCGGCCGCATCGCAGCCGCCGCGGCCATGACCGCCACGCTGGCCCTGCCGGCCCTGGCCCAAAACATCGCCGTGGTGAATGGCAAGGCCATCCCCAAGGCCCGCGCCGACGTGCTGGCCCAGCAGGTGGCCAAGTCCGGCCGCCCGGTCACGCCCGAACTCGAAGGCCAGATCAAGGACGAGGTCATCGCCCGTGAGATCTTCATGCAGGAAGCCCAGAAGCTGGGCCTGGACGGCAGCGAAGACTTCAAGAACCAGCTCGAACTGGCCCGCCAGACCATCCTGATCCGCGAACTGTTCGCCGACTTCCAGGCCAAGAACCCGGTCACCGACGAAGAAGTCAAGGCCGAGTACGACAAGTTCGTGGCCGCCAACAGCGGCAAGGAATACAAGGCCCGCCACATCCTGGTCGAGAAGGAAGCCGACGCCAAGGACATCATTGCGCGCCTGAAGAAGGGTGCCAAGTTCGAGGACCTGGCCAAGAAGCTGTCCAAGGACCCGGGTTCGGGCGCCAAGGGCGGCGACCTCGACTGGGCCACCCCGAGCAGCTACGTGAAGGAATTCACGGAAGCCCTGGTGAAGCTCAAGAAGGGTGAAACCACCGAAGCCCCGGTGAAGAGCCAGTTCGGCTGGCACGTCATCCGTCTGGACGACGTGCGCGACGCCAAGCTGCCCAAGCTCGAGGACGTGAAGCCGCAGATCACCCAACAGCTGCAACAGCAGAAGCTGGCCAAGTTCCAGGAAGACCTGCGCGCCAAGGCCAAGGTCGAGTGATCGGGCACCGGGCCAGGCGGCCCGGCATTCCCATTCTGAGAAGCGGCCCACGGGCCGCTTTTTTCATGCCTGCCACAGACGGGGTTCAGAAGCCCAGCGCCCGCAGGCCGGACAAGGCGCCGAACATCACCAACTGGTGCAGCATGTACCAGCTCAGGCTGTGCCGGCCCAGCCAGCACAAAGGCCGGCACGCCACAGGCAGGGGATGCGACACCCATTGGGGCCGATGGGCCAGCAGCCACTGCCCCGCCGCCAGGCCCCAGCACATCACGCCGAGCCAGGGCAGCAGGGGCACGTAGTCCTCGGTGACCGGCAAGCGATCGACCAGGCCGATCCAGTTGAGGGCGGGCCCGTTGAAGACCTCCAGCGCCGGCCACATCTGATGCAGCCCGGGCGCCAGGAACTTCAGACCGATGGCCGCCGCCCCCAAAGGCCACAGCCCGATGCCCAGGCGACCTGCACGGCGCAGCAGCAACAGCATCAACGCCATCCCGTGCAGCACGCCGAAATAGATGAAGCTGTGCGGAAACACCCACCAGGAGCCTGCCGTCACCAGGGCGGCGCAGGCCGCCACCTGGCCCCAGCGGCGCAGAAAGCGCGGCCAGCCCAGGCCCTGCGACTGGGCCACCGCCTGCCCCAGACCCGCGCACAGCAGGAACAGGCTGACGATGCAGCTCCGCTGCACCGTCCAGAAAGGATCGGCATAGAAATTCTGCGACCAGTACTTCAGGTCGCTGAGGTCGAAGCAGAAATGGAATCCGGTCATCCAGACAATGGCCAGGCCGCGCAAGGCGTCGATGGTGTCAAACCGAGGGCGTGAGTTCATGACCCGAGTTTAGGGTCGACCGGGCGACGGCTTGACGACAGGGGGCGCAGCGGCTTCAATGCGGACGTTTGTCCAAACTGGAAAATCCACCATGTCTTTGACTGCTGCCGTGATGCATCGACTGCAACGCCTGCTGGGCGTCTTCCTGGGAGTCCTTTGTCTGGCCTTTGCCGGTACGGCGGGTGCCGAGACCGGCAAGACCGAGGTGCTGTGGCTCGGTCAGTCGGCCATGCGCATCACCAGCCCGGGGGGCAAGGTCATCGTCATCGACCCCTGGCTGCTGACCAATCCCAAGACCCCGCCGGCCTTCAAGTCACTGGAGGCGCTGGGCAAGGTGGATCTGGTGCTGGTCACCCACGGCCATTACGACCACTTCGCCGATGCGCCGGCCCTGGCGCAGCTCCACCATGTGCCCTTGTACGGGCCCGCCGGCATGAACCAGACCGTCACGACGCTGGGCATCCTGCCGGCCGAACTGGCCCCGCGCTTCGGCAAGGGCGGCACCATCACCCCCTGGGGGCCCGACAGCGTGAAGATCACTGCAGTGCATGCCGAGCACTCGTCTGAGCTGGTCTGGAAGAACCCGGCCACCGGCAAGGACGAAACCCATCCCGGCGGCGAACCCGTGGGCTTCATCCTGGAGATGGAGAACGGCTTCCGTATCTGGCACATGGGCGACACCGCCGTCTTCGGCGACATGCGCCTGATCGCGAAGATGTACCACCCCGACCTGGTGATGCTGCCCATCGGCGGCCACTTCGTCATGAACCCGGTGGACGCGGCCATGGCCGTCAACGAACTGATCCAGCCGCGCTACGCGCTGCCCATGCACTACGGCACCAGTCCGATGCTGCGCGGCACGCCGGCCGAATTCAAGAAGGCCCTGGGCGAGAACAGCGCCACCCGCATGGTCGATATCCAGCCGGGGCAGAAGGTCGAATTCTGACGCTGCCGGGGCGGCTCGGTAGAATCGCCGCCTCCCCTGTCCTGCCCAGCCGGCCGTGCCGGCCTCCCCTCCCATGTCCCTGCTCAACCACCAGCTGGAGCTGCTCGCCCCGGCGCGCGATGCCGACATCGGCATCGAAGCGGTCAACCATGGCGCCGACGCCGTCTACATCGGCGGCCCCGGGTTCGGCGCCCGCGCCTCGGCCGGCAACAGCCTCAAGGACATCGAACGCCTGTGCCGGCATGCGCACCGTTTCGGCAGCCGGATCTTCATCACCCTCAACACCATCCTGCGCGACGATGAGCTCGAACCGGCCCGCCGCATGGCCTGGGACGTCTACCGGGCCGGTGCCGACGTGCTCATCGTGCAGGACATGGGCCTGCTGGAACTCGATCTGCCGCCGATGCAATTGCATGCCAGCACCCAGACCGACATCCGCAGCGTGGAGAAGGCCCGCTTCATGCAGGACGTGGGCTTTTCGCAGATCGTGCTGGCGCGCGAGCTGACGCTGCCGCAGATCCGCGCCATCCACCAGGGGCTGGACGCCGAGCGCTGCAAGCTCGAATTCTTCGTGCACGGCGCCCTGTGCGTGGCCTACAGCGGCCAGTGCTACATCAGCCATGCCCACACCGGACGCAGCGCCAACCGTGGCGACTGCTCGCAGGCCTGTCGCCTGCCCTACCAGGTGACCGACAGCCAGGGGCGCTTCGTGGCCCATGACAAGCATGTGCTGTCCATGAAGGACAACAACCAGAGCGACAACATGGCGGCCCTCGTCGAGGCCGGTGTGCGCAGCTTCAAGATCGAGGGCCGCTACAAGGACATGGCCTATGTGAAGAACATCACCGCGCACTACCGCCGGCTGATCGACGAGGTCATCGAGTCGCGCGAAGGCAGCGCCGACCCCGGGCGCGCGCCGCTGGCGCGGGCCTCCAGCGGCCGCACGACCTTCACCTTCACCCCCGACCCCAACCAGAACTTCAACCGCGAATTCACCGACTATTTCGTCAACGGCCGCCAGGATGACATCGGGGCCTTCGACAGCCCCAAGAACCCGGGCCAGGCCATCGGCTGGGTCACCCAGGTCGGCCCCAACTGGCTCGAGCTCGAGACCAGCCATCCGGCCACCGTGCTGCACAACGGCGACGGTCTGTGCTACTACGACCTGCAGAAGGAACTGGTGGGGGTGGCGATCAACCGGGCCGAGCCGGCCTCGCCCACCGCCATCGGCCGTTGGCGCGTCTTCCCCAAGGACCCGATGAGCGGTTTTCGTGACCTGCGCCGCGGCACCGAGATCAACCGCAACCGCGACATGGACTGGGTGCGCATGCTCGAGAAGAAATCGAGTGAGCGCCGCATCGGGGTCTGGGCCCAGTTGGCCGACACCTCGGAGGGCTTCGCGCTGACCCTGACCGACGAAGACGGCCATGTGGGACAAGCCCGTCTGGCCCACCCGCACGAGGCGGCCCGCGATGCGGCGCGCAATGAAGCCAGCCTGCGCGAGCACCTGGCCCGCTTCGGCAACACCTGCTTTGAAGCCCTGGACGTCGGCCTGCACCTCAGCCAGCCCTGGTTCGTGCCGGCCTCGGTGCTCAACCCGCTGCGCCGCGAGGCCCTCGAGGCGCTGGAAGCCGCCCGGGCCGCCGCCTACCGCCGGCCCAGCCGGGGCCAGGCGGTGGAGCCGCCGGCGCCCTATCCGGAGGACACGCTGAGCTACCTGGCCAATGTCTTCAACGACAAGGCGCGGGCCTTCTACGCCCGCCATGGTGTGAAGGTGATTGCCGCCGCCTACGAAAGCCACGAAGAGGAAGGCGAGGTGTCCCTGATGATCACCAAGCATTGCGTGCGCTTCTCCATGAGCCTGTGCCCCAAGCAGGCCAAGGGCGTCACCGGGGTCCAGGGCACGGTCAAGGCCGAGCCCCTCACGCTGATCAACGGCAAGGAAAAACTCACGCTGCGCTTCGATTGCAAACCCTGCGAGATGCATGTGGTGGGCCGGATCAAGCGCTCGGTGCTCAACCAGGCCAAGGCCGAGCCGCTGACCTTCTACCGGACCCGACCCGACGCCAAGGCGGCCCACTGACGTCCGCCGGGATGGGGCCGGCCGACGCCGGCGGCCCGCCTCGAGAGCCTCAGTGAAGGTCGGTCGCCGCCGGCGGAGGAACCCATCGACCCTGGGCCCGGATCTGCGTCAAGGCCTCCGGATCCAGCGCCTTGGCGAACAGCCAGCCCTGGAAGGCCTCGCAACGCGCCTCGCGCAGAAATCCCAGTTGCTCGGGCGTCTCGACCCCTTCGGCCACCAGCGTCATGCCCAGGCTGTGGGCCAGGCCGATGATGGCGTCAGAGATGGTCACGTCCTCGGGCTGCTCGGGAATGCCGCGCATGAAGCTGCGGTCGATCTTGAGCTTGCTGACCTTCAAGGTCTTGAGGTAGGCCAGGGAGGAATAGCCGGTGCCGAAATCATCCAGCACCACGCGGCAGCCCATGCGGGCGAATTCGGCGATGTGCTCCTGCGCCTTCTCGGGCTGGGCCATGGCCACCGACTCGGTGATCTCGATCTCCAGCCAATGCGCCTGGGCGCCTGTGCGCTCCAGCACCCGGGCGATGCGCTGCGGAAGATCGCCCTGCCTGAATTGGAGCGCCGAGAAATTCACCGCCACCCGCAGCGGCCGGCCCTGGCGCGTCCACTCGGCGATCTGCCGGCAGGCGGTCTCCAGCACCCACTCCGACAGCGGAAGGATCAGACCGGTCGCCTCGGCCACCGGGATGAACCGTGCCGGTGAGATCTCGCCCAGCACAGGGTCCTGCCAGCGCAGCAGGGCTTCGGCGCCCAGCACCGTGCCGTCCACCACATCCACCTGCGGCTGGTAATGCAGCCGCAGATGCCCCAGGTCGAGCGCCTCCTTGAGCCGGGCATGGAGCTGCATGGCCTCGTGGGCGCGTCGGTCCAGTTCGGGTGAATAGCAGGCGTAGCTCCCCCGGCCCGCGAGTTTGGCCTGGTACATGGCGATGTCGGCATAGCGCAGCAAGGCGTCCAGGTCGTCGCTGTCGTCGGGGAACAGCGCCAGGCCGATGCTGGCGCCGGAATAGACATCCTGCTGCTGCAGACGGTAGGCCCCCTGCAGGGCCTCCAGCAGCCGCCGCGCCAGGGCCTCGGCCTCGGCCCGATCGCTCAGGTCCGACAGCAGGCAGGCGAACTCATCGCCCCCCATGCGCGCCAGCAGGTCCGAGGGCTTCAGAAGCCCCCGGATCCGTGCCCCCGCCATCACCAGCAGATCGTCCCCGGTGGCATGGCCGAAGCTGTCGTTGACATCCTTGAAATGGTCCAGGTCCAGCAACAGCACCGCGAAAGGCCGGCTGTGCTCCTCTGCGGCGTCGAGTGCGGCCGCCAGTTGCTGCCGGAACTGGCGCCGGTTGGGCAGACCGGTCAGGTCGTCGGTCAGGGCCTGCTGCCTCAAGGTC
>JAFAMV010000210.1 GCA_019233055.1 Curvibacter sp. | reverse complement strand
AGGGTGCCGGATTCCAGCGTGCCGTGCTGGCCGAAGACATCGGCCTTGATCTTTAGGGTGTCGCCCACCGCAAAAGTGGCCGAACCGCTCTGGATCACGCCCTCATCGCCCACCTGGCCGCCGCTTTCGGCATAGAAGGGGGTGGTGTCGAGCACCACCACGCCGGTCTGGCCGGCCTTGAGTTCGGCGGCCGGCGTGCCGTCCACGTACAGGGCCACGACCTTGGCCGGGGCTTCGAGCTGCTCGTAGCCGACAAAGGTGTTGCCGGCGCCGGTGTACTCGAGGGCGCGGTCCATCTTGAACTTGCCGGCGGCACGGGCCTGGGCCTTCTGGCGGTCCATGGCCTGCTTGAAGCCGTCCTCGTCCACCGCCACATCGCGCTCGCGGCACACGTCGGCCGACAGGTCGAGCGGGAAGCCATAGGTGTCATGCAGCTTGAAGGCCACCTCGCCCGGCAGGGTCTTGCTGCCGTCGGCCAGGGCGGCGTCCAGGATCTCCATGCCGTTGGCCAGGGTCTCGAAGAAGCGCTCTTCCTCGGCCTTCAGCACCTCGGTGATGCGGGCCTCGTCGCTCTTGAGCATGGGGTAGGCGTCGCCCATCAGCGCGACCAGGTCCTTGACCAGCTTGTGGAAGAACGGGGTCTTCTGGCCCAGCTTGTAGCCATGGCGGATGGCGCGGCGCACGATGCGGCGCTGCACATAGCCGCGGCCTTCGTTCGAGGGGATCACGCCGTCGCTGACCAGGAAGGCGGTGGCGCGGATGTGGTCGGCGATCACGCGCAGGCTCTTGTGGCCCAGGTCCTTCTCACCGGTCTCGCGCGAGGCGGCCTTGATCAGCGTGTCGAAGATGTCGATTTCGTAGTTGCTGTGCACATGCTGCAGGATGGCGGCCAGGCGCTCCAGGCCCATGCCGGTATCGACGCAGGGCGCCGGCAGCGGCTTGACCGAGCCGTCGGGCTGCATGTCGAACTGCATGAACACGTTGTTCCAGATCTCGATATAGCGGTCGCCGTCGGCGTTGGGGCTGCCCGGGGGGCCGCCGGCGATCTCGGGGCCGTGGTCATAGAAGATCTCGGAACAGGGGCCGCAGGGGCCGGTGTCGGCCATCATCCAGAAGTTGTCGGAGGCGTACTTGGCGCCCTTGTTGTCGCCGATGCGCACCACGCGCTCGGGCGGCAGGCCGATTTCTTTGGTCCAGACGTCGTAGGCCTCGTCGTCGTCGATGTAGACCGTGGCCCAGAGCTTGTCGGCTGGCAGCTTGTAGACCTCGGTCAGCAGTTCCCAGGCCCACTTCAGCGACTCGCGCTTGAAATAGTCGCCGAAGCTCCAGTTGCCCAGCATCTCGAAGAAGGTGTGGTGGCGCGCGGTGTAGCCCACATTTTCCAGGTCGTTGTGCTTGCCGCCGGCACGCAGGCAGGCCTGCACCGAGGCGGCGCGCACATAGGGGCGCTTGTCGGTGCCCAGGAACACGTCCTTGAACTGCACCATGCCCGAGTTGGTGAACATCAGCGTCGGGTCGTTGCCCGGCACCAGCGAGCTCGACGCCACCACGGTGTGCCCCTTGGAGGCGAAGAAGTCGAGGAAGGTCTTGCGGATCTGGGCGACGGTGATGGTTGTGCTCATGGGGTGCAATGCGAGGGTTCGGGTTGGCTTGCCGGCCAGCGGTCCTGGGGACCGGTGCAACCAGGTTCACCGTATGTCTTGCGTCGCAGACCGGGACCGGCCTGCCACAGAACCGTCAATTATAGGTTTGCCGCACCCGCACGGCGCTCATTGCGCCACCTGGCGCCCCTGCTCGATGCGCTGGGCCAGGAAGCGCCAGAGGCGTTCATCGGCACAGAAGGCGACATTGAAGCGCAGCCAGCCGGTGGGCCGGGGTTCGACCAGGAACAACTGCCCCGGTCCGAGCATGATGCCGGCGGCGGTCGCCTCCTTGGACAGCTCGGCGCTGTCGGGCAGATCGGGGTGGCGGGCCCAGAGGTACATGCCGGCCTCGGGCTCGTGGAACAGCTCGAATCCCAGGCCGTCGAGCCGCCGCCCGACCTGCCGGTGGGCCTCGCCGAGCCGGTCGCGCAGCGATTTGAGGTGCTTGCGCCAACGCCCGTCGGTGACCACGCCGAAGGTCACGCGCTCGGCGATGTCCGACGAGGTCAGGCCGGCCACCATCTTGAGCTGCACGAACTCGCTGAGCAGGTCCGGCCGGGCCAGCAGGAAGCCGACCCGCAGATTGGGCGAGATGGTCTTGGAGTAGCTGCCGATGTAGACCACGCGGCGCAGCTGGTCCAGGCTGGCCAGCGAGGAGCGCGTGCTGACGTCCATGTCGGCATATAGATCGTTCTCGACCAGCACGAAGTCATGCTGCTCGGCCAGTTGCAGCAAGCGATGCAGATGGGCCGCCGAGGCCAGCGAGCAGGTCGGGCTCTGCAGCCGCGGCTGGGTGAAGAAAGCCTTGGGCCGATGCTGCTGGACCAGCGATTCGAGCGCCGGCAGGTCGTAGCCGGTGGGGCTGCGCGGCACCCCGATCAGGCGCGCGCCGGCAAAGCGCAGCATGTAGAGCAGGTTCGGGTAGCCCGGGTCGTCGACCAGCACCGCGTCGCCGGGCTTGAGCAGGCGCCGGGCCACCAGGTCCAGGGCCTGGCTGGAGCCGTGGGTGAGCAGCACCTGGTCGGGGTCGACCGCGATCTGGTGCTCGGCCAGGGCCTCGGCGATGACCATGCGCAAGGCCATGTGACCGAAGGGCAATCCATAGCCGTCCAGTTCCGGGCCGTCTGTGGAGAGCTGGCGCAGGCTGCGCCGCACGGCGTCGCCGAACAACCAGTCGTGCGGCAGCCAGCCGCAGCCCGGCTTCATGGGCAGGTTGCGGTTCTCGAAGATCTGCTTGAGGTACCAGCGGGCGTCAAAGCGCGGCTCCTCGCGCGGCGCGGGGCCTGCCGGCGTCGGTGCGCCCGCTTCGTCACGGCGCTTGACGAAGAAGCCGGCATTGGCCCTGGACACCAGCCAGCCCTGTGCCACCAGCCGGTCGTAGGCCTCGACCACGGTGAACACGCTGACCCCGTGGGTGGCGGCGAACGAGCGGATCGACGGCAGCTTGCTGCCGGGCTTGATCACCTGGCCGGCGATCAACCCGCGCAGGCCGTCGACGATCTGGCTCACGAGCGGGGTCTGAAGGTCGGAACTGAGTGTGAGCATCGATAAAGCAGGGGTGACGCAGCCGCAGGGCCTCCTTCGGCCGGAGGAGAGCCCGAAGTCTAACGCCGCCGGTCGCCAAACCGCGCCAAAAGCCTGGGCCGGCGCCATGCGCCAAGGCGGTGCAGCGCACCGTATCAGGGATTCCATGTACAGGCCGGACAGCCTGCACAGTGTGTCGAAATCTACCTGTGTGTGTATATGTTTGAAATCAAAAACGATTCGTACAGTTTGGTCCTGTCATTCAAACCAAGCCGGTCACCATGCAGTCTGAACCTCATTTCACCAATGCCGCCCTCTTCGCCCGCCGCCAGGCCGCCGTCGCCCGAGGGGTCGGCCAGTCGCACGAGATCTTCATCCAGAAGGCGCTGAACGCCGAGTTCTGGGATGTCGAAGGCCGCCGCTTCATCGATTTCGCCGGCGGCATCGCGGTGCTCAACACCGGCCACCTGCATCCGCAGGTGATCGCCGCAGTGCAGTCGCAGCTCGAGCGCTACACCCACACCTGCTTCCAGGTGGTGGCCTATGAACCCTATGTCGAAGTCTGCGAACGCCTCAACGCCATGGCCCCCGGCGACTTCGCCAAGAAGAGCCTGCTGCTGACCACCGGTGCCGAGGCGGTCGAGAACGCGATCAAGATCGCCCGCGCCCACACCCGCCGCCCCGGCGTCATCGCCTTCACCGGCGGCTACCACGGTCGCACCAACCTCACGCTGGGCCTGACCGGCAAGGTCGTGCCCTACAAGGTCGGCTTCGGCCCCTTCCCGGGCGAAATTCACCATGCACTGTTCCCGAATGCTGTGCACGGGGTGAGCGTGGAAGACGCGCTGCAATCGGTCGAGCTGATCTTCAAGAACGACATCGAACCCCAGCGCGTGGCAGCCTTCATCGTCGAGCCGGTGCAGGGCGAAGGCGGCTTCAATGTGGCGCCGCCCGAGTTCATCTCCGGCCTCAAGGCCCTGGCCGACCGCCATGGCATCCTGCTGATCGCCGATGAGGTGCAGACCGGCGCCGGCCGCACCGGCACCTGGTTCGCCTCTGAGCAATGGCCGGTCGCCCCCGACCTGATCACCACCGCCAAATCGCTGGCCGGCGGCTTCCCGCTGTCGGGCGTGGTCGGCCGCGCCGAGGTGATCGATGCCCCGGCCGCAGGCGGCCTGGGCGGCACCTATGCCGGCAGCCCGGTGGCCTGCGCCGCCGCCCTGGCCGTGATCCAGGCCTTCGAGGACGAGAAGCTGCTCGAACGCAGCCGCACGCTGGGCGAGAATCTGAAGGCAGGCCTGCGCCGCATCGCCGAGACCGAAGCCTCGATCGGCGATGTGCGCGGCCTGGGCGCCATGGTGGCCGTGGAGCTGTTCGAGAACGGCGACAAGAGCCGTCCCGATGCGGTGCGGACCAAGAACGTGGTGGCCGAAGCGGCCCGTCGGGGTCTGGTGCTGCTGTCCTGCGGCACCTACGGCAATGTGATCCGGATCCTGGTTCCCCTGACCGCCACTGACGCGCTGATCGCCGAAGGCCTGGCCATCCTGGCCGACAGCTTCGCCGCCCAGCGCTGATAACGAACCGCCCTGCCTGCCCCCAACGACATGTCCCAAGCTGAACCCCTGGTGCGCTTCACCGGCGTGCAAAAGACCTACGACGGCGAGACCCTGGTGGTCCGCGACCTGAACCTCGACATCCAGCGCGGCGAATTCCTCAGCCTGCTCGGGCCGTCGGGTTCGGGCAAGACCACCACGCTGATGATGCTGGCCGGCTTCGAGTCGCCGACCGCCGGCGACATCGCGCTCGACGGCCGCCAGATCACCCGCACCCCGCCGCACAAGCGCAATTTCGGCATGGTGTTCCAGAACTACGCGCTGTTCCCCCACCTCACCGTGGGGCAGAACGTGGCCTACCCGCTGACGGTGCGCAAGGTGCCCAAGGACGAGCAGGCCCGACGCGTGGCCAAGGCCCTGGACATGGTGCGCCTGGGCGGCATGGTCGATCGCCTGCCGGCCCGGCTCTCGGGCGGCCAGCAGCAGCGCGTGGCCCTGGCCCGGGCCCTGGTGTTCGAGCCGCAGCTGGTGCTGATGGACGAGCCCCTGGGAGCGCTGGACAAGCAGTTGCGCGAGCACATGCAGATCGAGCTCAAGGAACTGCATCGCCAGCTCGGGGTGACCTTTGTCTACGTGACCCACGACCAGGGCGAGGCCTTGACCATGAGCGACCGCGTCGCGGTCTTCAACGAGGGCGTGATCCAGCAACTGGCCTCGGTCGAGGAACTCTATGAAGCGCCCAGCAACCGCTTCGTGGCCGGCTTCGTGGGCGACAGCACCGTGCTCAAGGGCCGCCTCGAAGGCCAGGACACCCTGCTGCTGCCCGGGGGGCAGCGCCTGCGGGGCCTGAACGTCAATCAGGCCTCCAGCGGCGCCGCCATCGAGGCCTGCGTGCGCCCCGAACGCATCGTGCTGCACCTGGATTCGCACGATGCCGCGCTCAACTCGCTGCCGGCCCTGGTCAGCCGGGTCATCTACTACGGCGACCACCTGCGCCTGCTGTGTTCGCTGGGCCCCGACCAGGCCGAAGCCACCGTCAAGCTGCCGCTCACCCGGGCCGACAGCAACCCCCATCCCCAGCCCGGCGAAGCCATCCGGCTGGAGTTCCCGCCCAGCGCCACCCGCCTCTACGCGGTGTCGGCCTGATTTCCTGTCCGTGCTCCCTGTTCAACCTTTCCGATCCAACCAAGGAAAAAAACCATGAAAAAGAGTCTGACCTCCTGCGCCCTGGCCGCCCTGGCCGCCTGCGTGGCACTGCCCAGTCTGGCCGAGCAGCAGCTGACCATCGTCAACTTCGGCGGCGCCAACGCCAACGCCCAGAAGAAGGCCTACTACGAGCCCTTCGAGAAGACCGGCGTCACCGTGGTGCCGGTCGAATACAACGGCGAGCAGGCCAAGATCAAGGCCATGGTGGAGACCAAGAAGGTGACCTGGGACGTGGTGGAGGTCGAATCGCCCGACGCGGTGCGCGGCTGCGACGAAGGCCTGTTCGAGAAGCTCGACTACAGCAAGCTCGGTGGCAAGACCGACCTGCTGCCGGCCGCCGTCACCGAGTGCGGCGTGGGCGTGTTCGTCTGGTCGACCGTGATGGCCTACAACGGCGACAAGCTCAAGAGCGCCCCGACCAGTTGGGCCGACTTCTTCGACACCAAGAAGATCCCGGGCAAGCGCGGCATGCGCAAGGGCGCCCGCTACAACCTCGAATTCGCACTGCTGGCCGATGGCGTCAAGCCCGCCGACGTGTACAAGGTGCTGGCCACCAAGGAAGGTGCCGACCGCGCCTTCAAGAAGCTGACCGAACTCAAGCCCAGCATCCAGTGGTGGGAAGCCGGCGCCCAGGCGCCCCAGTTCCTGGTCGCCGGTGACGTGGTGCTCAGCACGGTCTACAACGGCCGCATCGATGCCGCCAACCGCGAAGGCCGCAACCTGAAGATCTACTGGCCCGGCGGCATTTACGACCTGGACTACTGGGTGATCCCGAAGGGCGCACCGAACAAGGAACTCTCGCAGAAGTTCATCGCCTTCGGCCTCGAGGCGGACCACCAGGCGGTCTACGCGCAGAACATCGCCTACGGCCCGACCAACAACAAGGCGCTGTCCAAGCTCGACAAGAAGGTGCTCGACGACCTGCCCACCTCGGCATCGAATGCCAAGGAGGCGCTGCAGTTCAACGTCGGCTTCTGGGCCGACCAGGGCGAAGCCCTCGAGAAGCGCTTCGCCGCCTGGGCCACCCAGTAAGCCCCTGAGCCCAGCCTGAAGACCGAGTAGAGACGGAGCCGATTCACCATGGCAGAACCCCTGCGCGCCACCGCTGCCCCGGGAGACGATCCCGGGGCCCTGCGCAAAGCCCTTTCCCGCGCCGAGGCGCGTCGCCAGTGGCGGGCCTTCGGCCTGACCCTGCCCTTGCTGGTGTTCCTGCTCCTGACCCTGCTGGTGCCGATCGCCGCGCTGCTCAAGCGCGCGGTCGAAAACCCCGAGGTGGCCAACGCCCTGCCGCTGACCATCCGGGCCCTCGACGGCTGGGACGGCCGCCAGGCCCCCGGGGCGGCCGCCTACGGCGCCCTGGTCAAGGACCTGGCCCAACTGCCCGACAGCGCTGACGCCGGCCAACTGGCGCGCCGGCTCAATTCGGAGTCGCCGGGCGCCCGCTCCCTGGTCATGGGGGCCTACCGCGCCCTGCCCTTCAGCGGCAGCGACGACGAGGTACGCAGCCGCCTGCTCGAAGCCGATGCGCGCTGGGGCGAGACGCCCCTGTGGCAGGCGATCGCCAAGAACGGCTCGCGCTGGACGCCCGACTACCTGCTCGCCTCACTCGACCTGAAGCGCGACGGCCAGGGCGGCATCGAACGCATGCCCGAAGACCAGCGCGCCTTTGCCGCCATCCTGCTGCGCACCTTCGAGATCAGCCTGGTCGTCACCCTGATCTGCCTGCTGCTGGCCTACCCGCTGGCCTGGTGGCTGGCCTCGCTGCCCGAACGCTCGGCCAATGTGCTGATGATCCTGGTGCTGGTGCCGTTCTGGACCTCGATCCTGGTGCGCGTGGCCGCCTGGATCGTGCTGCTGCAATCCGAAGGCCTGGTCAACAGCGCCCTCATGGGCCTGGGCCTGGTCCACGAGCCCGTGCCCCTGTTGTTCAACCGCACCGGCGTGGTGATCGCCATGGTGCACATCCTGCTGCCCTTCATGATCCTGCCGCTGTACAGCGTGATGAAGAACGTGCCGCCCACCTTCCTGCGCGCCGCCGTCTCGCTGGGCAGCCCGCCGCTGGCAGCCTTCTTCCGGGTCTATGTGCCGCAGACCTACCCGGGCATCGGTGCCGGCGCCCTGCTGGTGTTCATCCTGGCCATCGGCTACTACGTGACGCCGGCCCTGCTGGGCGGCGCCGACGACCAGATGCTGAGTTACTACATCGCCCGTTACACCAATGTCGAGGTCAACTGGGGCATGGCCTGCGCGCTCGGCGCGATCCTGCTGGCCGCCACGCTGATCCTGTATGGCGTGTACCGCCGCATCGGCAAGGCCGAGCTGAGCCTGGGCTGAACCCACGAGGTGCATGGACATGATCAAGATGCCTGAATTCCCCCTCTACGCCACGCCCGCCGACAAGGCCGGCTGGTGGCTGGTGCGCATCGTCTGCGTGCTGGTGCTGGTGTACCTGCTGCTGCCGATCCTGGTGATGGTGCCGCTGTCCTTCTCCGACAGCTCCTTTCTCACCTACCCGATCCCGGGCTGGTCACTGAAGTGGTACCGCGATCTGTTCGGCTCGGCCGAGTGGACCCGGGCCACGCGCAACAGCTTCATCGTGGCGCCGGCCGCCACGGTGCTGGCCACCACGCTGGGCACGCTGGCGGCGGTGGGCCTGTCGCGCGCCAGCTTCCCCTTCAAGGGCCTGCTGATGGGTGTGCTGATCGCGCCCATGGTGGTGCCCATCGTGGTGGTGGGCGTGGCCACCTACCTGTACTTCGCGCCCCTGGGCCTGGCCGACAGCTATTTCGGCCTGATCATCGTGCACGCCGCCCTCGGAGCGCCCTTCGTGCTGACCACCGTGCTGGCCACGCTGGCGGGCTTCAACCACAACCTCACACGGGCCTCGCTGAGCCTTGGCGAGACCCCACTGAGAACCTTCTTCCGCATCACCCTGCCGGTGATCGCGCCGGGCGTGATCTCGGGCGCGCTGTTCGCTTTCGCCACCTCTTTCGACGAAGTGGTGGTCACCCTGTTCCTGGCCGGCGCCGAACAGACCACTCTGCCGCGCCAGATGTTCACCGGCATCCGCGAAAACATCTCGCCCACCATCGCCGCCGTCGCCACGCTGCTGATCTGCTTCACCACGGCCCTGCTGCTGGCCCTGGAATGGCTGCGCGGACGCAAGCGCTGAGGAGCCCGACCATGTCCGACCCCAAGCCCCCCTTGAACCAGCCGCTGGGCGGCAACGCCATGCCCCGCTTCGCCGGCCTGGCCAGCATGATGCGACTGCCCGTGGCCAGCTCGGCCCAAGGCCTGGACGCCGCCTTCATCGGCGTGCCGCTGGACATCGGCACCTCGAACCGTTCGGGCGCCCGCTTCGGGCCGCGCCAGATCCGGGCCGAGTCCTGCCTGCTGCGGCCCTACAACATGGCCACCGGCGCCGCCCCCTTCGACACCCTGCAGGTGGCCGACCTGGGCGATGTGCCCATCAACACCTACTCATTGCCCAAGTCACTGGACATCATCAGCGCCTTCTACGACGAGGTGCTGGGCCAGGACTGCGTGCCGCTGACCCTGGGCGGCGACCACACCATCGCCCTGCCCATCCTGCGGGCGGTGGCGCGCCGGCATGGCCCGGTGGCGCTGATCCACGTCGACGCCCATGCCGATGTCAACGACGACATGTTCGGCGAGAAGATCGCCCACGGCACCCCTTTCCGGCGCGCCGTCGAGGAAGGCCTGCTGGCGGGCGACAAGGTCTGGCAGATCGGCCTGCGCGGCACCGGCTATGCGGCCGACGATTTCGACTGGCCGCGCCGCCAGGGCTTCACCGTGGTTCCGGCCCACGAGGTCTGGTACCAGTCGCTGGCGCCCCTCATGGCCCAGGTGCGTGCGCGCATCGGCCCCAGCCACCCGGTCTACCTCAGTTTCGACATCGACGGCCTCGACCCCAGCTTTGCCGGCGGCACCGGCACCCCCGAGATCGGCGGCCTGAGCGTGGCCCAGGGCCTTGAGATCGTGCGCGGCTGCCGCGGGCTCAACGTGGTAGGCTGCGACCTCGTCGAGGTCAGCCCGCCTTACGACACCAGCGGCAACACCGCCCTGCTGGCCGCCAACCTGCTCTACGAGATGCTCTGCGTGCTGCCCGGCGTGCGCTGCCGCTGAACACCGGCCTTCCCCCTCCCCCCCCCCCTTTTTTCCGTTTCTCCAGGACCTTCGCCATGGACATGAAGACCAGCCCCCTCGCCCTGCTCAAGGACCCCAGCCTGCTCAAGACCGATGCCCTGCTCAACGGCCGGTGGGTGGCCGGCAGCAGCCGTTTCGATGTCAACGACCCCGCCACCGGCCTGAAACTCGCCGATGTCGCCAACCTGGGGGCCGTCGACGCCGAGGCCGCGATTGCCGCCGCCGACGCGGCCTGGCCGGCCTGGCGCGCCAAGACCGGCAAGGAGCGCCACGCCATCCTGCTCAAGTGGTTCCAGCTGCTGATGGCCAACCAGGAAGACCTGGGCCGCATCATGACCGCCGAGCAGGGCAAGCCCTACCCCGAGGCCAAGGGCGAAGTCGCCTATGCCGCCAGCTTTGTCGAGTGGTTTGCCGAAGAGGCCAAGCGCGTCAACGGCGAGACCCTGCCCCAGTTCGACAACAACCGCCGCCTGCTGGTGCTGCGCCAGCCCATCGGCGTCTGCGCGGCCATCACGCCCTGGAACTTCCCCCTTGCCATGATCACCCGCAAGGTCGCACCGGCCCTGGCGGCCGGCTGCCCGGTGATCATCAAGCCCGCCGAACTCACCCCGCTGACCGCACTGGCCGCCGCTGAACTGGCGCTGCGCGCCGGCATCCCGGCCGGGGTGCTCAATCTGCTGAGTGCCGACGGCAGCAACAGCATCGCCATCGGCAAGGTGCTCTGCGCCAGCGACGTGGTGCGCCACATCAGCTTCACCGGCAGCACCGAGGTCGGCCGCATCCTGATGGCCCAGAGCGCCCCCACCGTCAAGAAGATGTCGTTGGAGCTGGGCGGCAACGCCCCCTTCATCGTCTTCGACGATGCCGACCTCGACAGCGCGGTCGAAGGCGCCATCGCCAGCAAGTACCGCAACGCCGGCCAGACCTGCGTCTGCGCCAACCGCCTCTATGTGCAGGACGGCGTCTACGACGCCTTCGTCGAGAAATTTGCCGCCAAGGTCAAGACCCTCAAGGTCGGCAATGGCTTTGAAGACGGCGTGACCCAGGGCCCGCTGATCGAAGACGCTGCGGTGCAGAAGGTGGAGCGCCACATCGCCGACGCCCTGGCCAAGGGCGCCCGCGTGGTGGCCGGCGGCACCAAGCTCGGCGGCCAGTTCGTCGAGCCCACCGTGGTGGCCGACGCCACCGCCGACATGCTCTGCGCCCGCGAAGAGACCTTCGGCCCCTTCGCCCCCGTCTTCCGCTTCAAGACCGAGCAGGAGGCCATCGACGCCGCCAACAACACCGAATTCGGCCTCGCCAGCTATTTCTACAGCCGCGACGTGGGCCGCATCTTCCGCGTCGGCGAGGCCCTCGAATACGGCATGGTCGGCATCAACGCCGGTGTCATCGCCACCGAGCACGTGCCCTTCGGCGGCGTCAAGCAATCCGGCCTCGGCCGCGAAGGCTCGCACCACGGCATGGACGACTATGTGGAGATCAAGTATTTGTGCCTGGGGGATATCCAGAAATAAGGCCCGTCGGATGAGGGGCGCTGGGTATTGCCGGCGCGCACGGGAGCCCCCATTCCATCAATACCGCGCGTAAGTCCGTCGAGCGGCTGGAGGTAAGAGCCAAGGCTTGATCTGACCTGCCGAGATCACTTCACGCCAGAGGCAGAGGGGGCCTGGCCCGGAGCAATCGACTCCACCTCGACCGACCCAGGAGCGGCTTCATCACCAACACGCATGACCACCCACGTTGCCAGTGCAGCAATGCAAATGAACAGGCCCACGGCAACACCGATCCTAAGGCGCATGTCTGATCCGCCCATCGCCAGGTACACGGCGAGGGCAATCAAAGCGGCGACAACGTAGGCAAGCGTCATAGCCCGCAAGCCGCAGCAGCAATGCCCGACTTCATGAGCTTTTCATACTGCTCCCGCGCCCGATCTGCCCAGCTCTGGCAGTTGTTGGTCGCAAGATTGTACTTGCCAGTCGAAGCCGCCTGCGCAGCCATCCGCATCACGCAGTCGTTGTAGTGACCTGGCAGGCGCCTGTAGCCACTCGGGGACGACTCGGTCTGGAGCTTCGAGTCGCCAAAGAACCCTATATTCCCAGGCAGCTTGCCGTCCTCGAAGAACAACTGCTCGTGGGCTATCGCTGTGTTCGACCAGTTGTCCAGAGGGTTGTTTGACATCGGCCCAAGCCAAGGAAGGCCTTGCAGCGGACGGGTACCAAAGTAGGCCAGCCCGTTCGGATCCACGTTCGAGATTGGATTCCCGCTCACATATGAGTACAACCCCACCTCCCCACCCCAAAACAATATCGGATCCTTCGCCGTCCACCGCCCCGTCTCTCCGTCATAGTCCCGCGCCCCGAATCTGGTCAGCCCGGTGTCGGGGTCGTACAACCCTCCCGCAAACCCGAAGGGCTGGAAGCCGGGGTTCGTGTCCAGGGTGATCTGGCCCCATTCGTCGTAGTCGATGCGCTGCATTTCCTCTCCGGTCTTGGTGTTGACCACCAGCCTCACGCTGCCGATCTGGTCGGTGAGGATGCGGTAGTCTTGCCCGTTCTTGCGCAAGCCTTCGGGCACGTTGGCGTGGTCGCCGTAGTAGTAGATGGATTCGAGTTGGCCTTGGGCGTCCAGTCTGGCCAAGCACTTAGCATTAAGATCTAACTCAAAAAATATTGAATCCTTCAGGCAAAATCAAATCAAAAAATATTTCAATTTATCCACAAAGAAAACCGAAAGGATGAGGCGAGAAGGAAAAAATAACAGGAATAGCAATTAATAGATAAATTACATTCCCAATCAGCACCGCAATAGCAATCAAAAAGTAAGGCGCCACCTCCCAATTGGACCTCTTGATTGTCAAGGAATATTTAATTATTCTGAAAATAGCCCAAAAAAACAGGGTAATGAAATAGCCACAAAAAACAAAAAGGCTTCAAAATCAGCCAGAGCCAAACCAGCCCCTCTGAGGCAGGGATAATCTTTTGCGATAAATATTAAAAATATCGCGAAAGACACCCAAAGGACGTCAGATGTCAAATTTTTAATTGAATCAAAAGTGCATCTCATCGACCGAGCCCCCCTTAATAATAGCCCATGTCACAGATGAAGAGCCAAAAAAACGCCCCCACCATACGCCCGTTCCCGAGGGAACAGACATTGCACACTTAGCCAACTGCACGTCGCAGTCTCTATTGGTTTGCTTAACTGAGCCATCACATGAATCATGATTTTCAGAAGAACTTGCGACCTGAGCGCAACAATAATCATGCTGCATGTAGCATGCATCATACCCATCGATTGGAGAAGAAGGGTTCCCTGGGATTGAAGATTGATACCGACCACCGCTCCAATCTACACCACCCCAATTTCCATACATTGGAAATAATCCCAATGGGTCTCTTTTACCAACAGGATTACTTTCCGCATAGGCATATAAAAATAACCCACCCTCAAACAATATCGGATCCTTCGCCGTCCAACGTCCCGTCTCTGCGTCATAGTCCCGCGCACCGAATCTCATGCAACCTCAGGGCGAGCGGTTCGACCTGGTCTTGAATGCCTTGGGAGATCGAGGCGTTCAGCTTATGGATCTGTTGATGCCCAAGGCCCGCCAGGGACTACGCGATTAGGGTTAGGGATCTCAATCAACCCAGTCGGATTGAGAAAGCTAATCGGACTTCCCCGACATAGGCGTATCTATTTTTGGTGTGCGCCGCGTGCGCATCAAGCACAGGACGGATACCAGCAGGCACCACGTGGCGGAAAAATTTCTCCCCTCCAAGGCATGGGTTGTCCAATCGGCCAGATGAACACCGTTGAGCAGCAATACCGCAACTGAAAAAGCGGCAGCGACCATGCAGAGCCGCCTAACGATCAATTCTTTCCGAGTCGAGTTGCGCACAACAGAAAGCAGTGAGATCAGCAAGAGCACCGCCGACAGCCCTACGCTGACAAACAGGAAAATTATCAAAATGTACTCGAATACATCATGAACTGCGCCACGGAATTCGATTACCTTGTAGAGTGCCAAAAGATCATCGCTCAAAATCAGTGCAGTCCCGGCGACTCCGAACCACACCACTATGCCTCTAAGCGAATTCATTTCAATTTACCCGGAAGCAATCGAGATATGACAGAACCCATGGCACAGCTCGCCTTGCACGCAAGAACGCGTTGATTCTTTTGAGTGTCGAGTATGTCTTGTCGTTCGGGGTCGCCACAGGCTTGTACTGAATCGCCCTGGGTGATCTCGCACAATTTTTCGCACGAACTCTGAGTGACAAACATCTTGGAGAGACCGTAGACAGTGATGCCAACGCCGACTGCCGGTCCGAGCAACCCCGCTTCGCCCGAGGGGTCAATACGTCGAAGCGGATCGGCCTCAACATAGGAATACAACCCCACCTCCCCCCCGTCAAACAATATCGGATCCTTCGCCGTCCACCGCCCCGTCTCTGCGTCATAGTCCCGCGCCCCGAATCTGGTCAGCCCGGTGTCGGGGTCGTACAACCCACCCGCAAAACCGAAGGGCTGGAAACCGGGGTTCGTGTCCAGGGTGATCTGGCCCCATTCGTCGTAGTCGATGCGTTGCATTTCCTCTCCGGTCTCGGCATTGACCACCAGCCTCACGCTGCCGATCTGGTCGGTGATGATGCGGTAGTCTTGCCCGTTCTTGCGCAGGCCTTCGGGCACATTGGCGTGGTCGCCGTAGTAGTAAATGGATTCGAGTTGGCCTTGGGCGTCCAGTCTGGCCAGGGGCCGCAGCTTGTCAAGCCACAGCAGCCACCATTGCCATTGGCCGTCGATCTGTTGGCCGATTCGCCGGTTCAGCGGGTCGATGGCGTATTTGATGTTTCTTCCGCTCTCGGTTTCGACCCGGCGCAGGTTGCCTTGGGCGTCGTAGTGGTAGCGGCTGCGGCCTTCGGGGCTTTGGCGTTCTTGCAGGTCGCCGGCGGGGGTGTAGCGGTAGGTCTTGCCTTTCCAGCGCAGCAGCCGGTCTTGTTCGTCGTATTGGGCGATGGTCTGGTTGTTTTCGGTGACGCGGTTGCCGTTGGCGTCGTAGCCCCAGGTGACGGTGTTGACGGTCTGACCGTCTGGGGTTTCGTCGCCGGCGCTTTGCAGTTGGTCCGCTTCGGTGTCCGCCATCAGTGAAATACGCTCTGAGCTGAATTGCTAAGCGAAGCGTCAAAGGCAGTCAACCCCCTGGGCAAACACCGTTGGGTTGTCGAGCGAATGCCGATCCGATTCGAGAGACGGCGCCCGATATCTATCAAGCCTTGCTCACATTGGCCGCTGCCATGGTCTGTCTTCGGTTCGTGGACCGGTCGTGTCAGCCAGTCTGGGGTAGGGACAGCGGAATTTTGGGACTTCACGGTTCTACCGGAGTTGGGTCGGATGGCCCATTTTTGCAGGAATCTGAAAAATCGGCTAACTTTATCGACCGGGGCATTTGGCGGATTTAAAAGCACTCAATGCGATTAGTGGCGTGGATAATTTTATAATATAGCACATCACCAGCCATCATTGAAGTGACGTGAACAGCCATCTCACCTCAGGATGCTTTAATATGAAATCCCAAAAAAATACCTGCACCAATCGCAACCCAAACACCAATTAACCACCTCATTCCCGCCCTTCGCGCCGCAATTGCATCGGCATCCAGAGCATTTTTTTGCTGCTTTATATTTGCAATTATTTGCAAATATTTTTCCCGCTCTTTCCAGTCTTCGAATGCAGGAGCAAAATCAACCCATTGACCACCTTCCGTCAGTACTTTGACACCTTGAGCTCCGCTAACAAATTGCATGCTAGCTAGCTTCAGGCTCGCCAATTTACGTGACGAAGGCTCCATTTCTTCAAGATCAAATTTTTGCTGTACAAAATTAGGCTGCGGAATAAACAGATTTTGAGTTTCAGCCAAACGCGCGAATGCATTGGCATTTAAATGCCAATAAATAGCCCCCAAAAAAAGAACCACAGCTCCAATCACAATAAAATACAATGCATTTTTTTTCTTCTTCAGCACCACTCCCTGCACAACTCCGTGATAAAGGAAAGTGTAAGCCAAACAAAATACCAAAATATCTAAAAAAGCAATCATACAAATCGAAGTTTTTATACTATTTACTTGCAACCACAAAGCATACCAGCGCCCATTGCTATCGTTGTCTTAGGAATAGGTTTCATGGATGGTTTCACGATCTCCGCTCCAACAGCGCCTCCAATCAACGAGGCTTGTTGAACCGCTATTTGTGCGATTTGCTTACTTGCATTTTGTGCTATGTACCACTGACTTGGACTCCACTGGGAAACAGGTACTGAATATGTTTGACTTAACCACGTAGCCCATTGCTGTTTTTGGTCCTCGAGGCATGCAATCTCTTTGCCCGTATAAAAATCATCAACAAGTGGAATTTTAAAAACGCCCATCGGATCGATATAATTTAGCGGACTCCCTCCCACATAACCATACAACCCCACCTCCCCTCCTTCAAACAATATCGGATCCTTCGCCGTCCACCGTCCCGTCTGCGCGTCATAGTCCCGCGCCCCGAATCTGGTCAGCCCGGTGTCGGGGTCGTACAGCCCTCCCGCAAACCCGAAGGGCTGGAAGCCGGGGTTCGTGTCCAGGGTGATCTGGCCCCATTCGTCGTAGTCGATGCGCTGCATTTCCTCTCCGGTCTCGGTGTTGACCACCAGCCTCACGCTGCCGATCTGGTCGGTGATGATGCGGTAGTCTTGCCCGTTCTTGCGCAGGCCTTCGGGCACATTGGCGTGGTCGCCGTAGTAGTAGATGGATTCGAGTTGGCCTTGGGCGTCCAGTCTGGCCAGGGGGCGCAGCTTGTCAAGCCACAGCAGCCACCATTGCCATTGGCCGTCGATCTGTTGGCCGATTCGCCGGTTCAGCGGGTCGATGGCGTACTCGATGGTTCTTCCGCTCTCGGTCTCGACCCGGCGCAGGTTGCCTTGGGCGTCGTAGTGGTAGCGGCTGCGGCCTTCGGGGCTTTGGCGTTCTTGCAGGTCACCGGCCGGGGTGTAGCGGTAGGTGTTGTCTTTCCAGCGCAGCAGCCGGTCTTGCTCGTCGTATTGGGCGATGGTCTGGTTGTTTTCGGTGACGCGGTTGCCGTTGGCGTCGTAGCCCCAGGTGACGGTGTTGACGGTTTGGCCGTCCGGGGTTTCGTCGCCGGCGCTTTGCAGTTGACCCGCTTCGGTGTAGGTGTAGTGGCGGATGCGGGGGGCTGCGCCGGATAGGC
>JAFAMV010000171.1 GCA_019233055.1 Curvibacter sp. | reverse complement strand
GACCAGGTCGAAGACGGCCGAACCGCCGGCGGTGAGCAGGATCTGTTCGCCGGCCAGCAGGCCCTCGGCGTCGCAGGCGCGCGCGATGGCGATGACGCGGCGCAGCAGCTCGCTGACCTCGCGGCTGTCATGGTCGCTGTCGCAGATCGCCGCGCCGCCTTCGTAGCATTCGATGCCGCCCAGGCGCACCGCCGGCGAGGCCGCCAGGGCCCGCGCCAGGTCCAGTGCCTCGGACAGTTCACGGCAGCCGGTGCGCTTGCCGGGAATGCCCACCTCCAGCAGCACGTCGAAAGGCAGGGGCGCGGCCTGTCGCGCCGCCCAGTCTTCGATCAGGGCCAGCTGGGCCCGCGAATCGACCAGGAACCAGATGCGCAGGTCGGCATGGCGGCGCAGCAGGGCCTGCAGGCCCTCGAGGTCGGCATCGGCCAGCACCTGGTTGGCGATGAGGATGCGACGGGCTCCGGCCGCCGCACCGATCGCCGCCTGGTAGGCGGTGGCGAAGGTCAGGCCCCAGGCGCCGGCCTGCAGCTGCATCGCGAACAGCTCGGGCGACAGCGTGGTCTTGCCGTGCGGGGCCAGGTGCACCCCACGCGATGAGGCATAGCGTTGCATCCAGGCCAGGTTGTGGGCCAGGGCCTCCTGGCTCAGCACCGCCATCGGATAGGGCAGCCGGTCGTCCAGCAGTTGCCAGCCGCGCTCGCGCAGGTCGGCACCGTCCAGGGGTGCGGCGGCCAGGGGGAAGTTCTTGTAGGGGCCGTTGCGGGTGAAGTCACCGGCATCGGGCCCGGGTGTCAGGCGTGTCATTCGTCTCTCCAACAGGCGTGCCAGTGTCCGTCAGACACCTGGCGCAGCGGGGTTTCGGTCTCGGCACAGCGGGCCTCGGCCTGCGGGCAGCGGGTGCGGAACACGCAGCCCGAGGGCGGGTGGGCGGGGCTGGGCAGGTCCCCCCGCAAGGGGATGATGGTGCGCCGTTGCGTCGGGTCCAGCACCGGCGCGGCCGCCAGCAGGGCCCGGGTGTAGGGGTGCCGGGGCCGGTGGTAGAGCTCGGCCGTGGGGGCGATCTCCATCACGCGGCCGAGGTACAGCACCACCACCCGGTCACAAAGGTATTCGACCACATCGAGGTCGTGCGAGATGAACAGCAGCGTCAGGCCCAACTGCTCCTTGAGCTCGCCGAGCAGGTTCACCACCTGGGCCTGGATGGACACATCCAGCGCCGACAGCGGCTCGTCGGCGACGATGAACTCGGGCTGCACCGCCAGGGCCCGGGCGATGCCGATGCGCTGGCGCTGGCCGCCCGAGAACTCGTGCGGCAGGCGCTCGGCATGCTCGGGCCGCAGGCCCACCTGCTGCAGCAGTTCGTGGATGCGCGGCATGCGCGCCGCGCCACGGGCCAGCCCATGGGTGTCGAGCGCCTCGCCCAGCACGTCCCGAATGCGCATGCGCGGGTTGAGGCTGGCATAGGGGTCCTGGAAGATGATCTGCAGGCGGGCCCGCAGCGGCCGGTAGGCCGCGGCGCTCAGGGCGGCGAGGTCTTGCGGGCCCGACTGCGAGTCCTGGTAGAGCATCTGTCCCGCATTGGGTTCGAGCAGCCGGGTGATGAGCCGGCCGATGGTGCTCTTGCCCGAGCCGGACTCGCCGACCAGGCCCAGGGTTTCGCCTCGGGCGATCGAGAAGCTCACGCCCTGCACCGCACGCACCGGATGCGGCCCGCGACCGAACTGCTTGCACAGCCCCCGGATGTCGAGCAGGGGGGCTTGGGCCGCTTGGGGGTTCTGGGTGGCGCTCATGCCGACACCTCCTCATGGGACAGCAGGCAGCGCGACTGGCGCTGCCCGGGCAAGGAGCGCAGCTCGGGCATGGCCTGCTCGCAGGCGGCCAGGCGCTGCGCGCAACGCGGCCCGAAGGCGCAGCCCGGCGGTGGCGCCAGGGGGCTGGACACCTGGCCCGGAATGGCACGCAGGCGCTTGCGGCCCGGCCCCGCCGCGTCGCCGCCCTGATGGCGGGCCATGCCCGGCAGACAGGCCAGCAGGCCCTGGGTGTAGGGATGCCGGGGTTCGGCGAACAGGCCGTGCACCGGCGCCGCCTCGACGATGCGCCCGGCATACATGACCGCCACCTGGTCGGCGTATTGGGCCACCACCCCGAGGTTGTGGGTGACGAAGAGCAGGGTCATGCCGGTCTCCTTCTGCAGCCGACCCATCAAGGCCAGGATCTGCGCCTGGATGGTCACGTCCAGCGCCGTCGTGGGTTCGTCGGCGATCAGCAGGCTGGGCTCGCAGGCCATGGCCAGGGCGATCATCACGCGCTGGCGCATGCCACCCGAGAGCTGGTGGGGGTATTCGCCCAGGCGCTGTGCCGCCGCCGGGATCTCGACCAGCTCGAGCATCTCGCGCGCCCGTGCCAGGGCGGCGCGGCGGTCCAGCCCCCGGTGCAGGCGCACCGATTCGGCGATCTGCTCACCCACGGTGAGCACCGGATTGAGGCTGGTCATGGGCTCCTGGAAGACCATGGCGATCTCATTGCCGCGCAGGCGCCGCAGCTCGGACTCGGGCTGGGCCAGCAGGTCGATCCGGCGTCCGTCGCGGCGCACGAACCAGGCCTCGCCGGCCACCTCGGCGCGGGCGCTGCGCGCGTGCAGCCCCATCAGCGACAGGCTGGTGACCGACTTGCCCGAGCCCGACTCGCCGACCAGGGCCAGGGTCTGGCCGGGCGCCATCGAGAACGACACCTCGGCCACGCTCTGGACACGGCCTTCGGCGGTGCCGAAGGCCACCGACAGGTTGCGGACCTCGAGGCGTGGCAAAGCTTCTTGGGATGCGGGGGCGTTCATGCGGCTTTCCTCAGTTTGGGGTCGAGCAGATCGCGCACGCCGTCACCCAGGATCTGCAGGGACAGGGCGGTCAGCACGATGGCCAGGCCCGGGTACAGGATGACCCACAGGGCCCGGTCGGCATAGTCGAGGCTGCCGGCGATCATGGTGCCCCAGGTCGGGATCTCGGGCGGCACGCCGACCCCGAGAAACGACAGCCCCGCCTCGCACAGGATCGCGTAGGCGAAGATGAAGGTCAGCTGCACCAGGATCGGCGAGGCCAGGTTGGGCAGGATGTGGCGCCACAGGATCCAGGGCGTGCGCACCCCCAGGGCGCGGGCCGCATCGACGAACAGCAGTTCGCGCAGCACCAGGGTGGCGGCACGCACCACCCGCGCCACGCGCGGCGTGTAGACGATCACCAGGGCCAGCACCACGTTCCACAGCGAGGGCCCGAGGATGGCGACCAGGGCGATGCCCAGCAGGATGTCGGGAAAGGACATCATCGCGTCCACCAGGCGCATGAGCGGGGCGTCCAGGCGCCGGAAGTAGCCCGCCAGCAGGCCCAGCAGGGTGCCCAGCAGCACCGCGCCGACCGAGGTCACACCACCGATCAGCAGCGAATAGCGGGCCCCGTGGACGATGCGCAGGGCCACGTCGCGGCCCAGTTCGTCGGTGCCGGCCCAATGCTCACCCGAGGGCTTGTGCAGACGGGCGCTTATGTCCATCGCGGAGGGGTCGGCCGACGACAGCCAGGGCACCAGCACGGCCACCACGACCACCGCCAGCAACAGCAGGGTCGCGGCCAGCACCACGCGGCGCGCGAACAGCCGCCGCAGGATCTTCCAGGTCGGGTTCATGCGGCCTCCAGACGGATGCGGGGATCGACCACGGTGTAGAGCAGGTCGACCGCCAGGTTGATGAGCACATAGATGCCGGCGATCACCAGCAGCGTGCCCTGGATCACCGGGTAGTCACGCCGCAGCACCGCCCGCACCACCAGGTTGCCGACGCCGGGCAGGTTGAACACCGTCTCGGTGACCACCGCCCCGCCGATCATCAGCGCCAGCGTCAGCCCCAGCACGGTGACCAGGGGCACCAGCGCGTTGCGCAGCACGTGGTGCAGCAGGATGCTGCGCTCGCCCAGGCCCTTGGCCCGGGCCGTGCGCACATAGTCTTCGCCGAGGATGTCGAGCACCGAGGCCCGGGTGAAGCGGATGATCAGGGCCGAATTCAGCAGCCCCAGCACCAGCGAGGGCAGCACCAGGTGCTGCAGGCGCTCCCACAGCGGGGTGTCGGGATCGCCATAGCCCGAGGCCGGCAGCCAGCCGAGCTTCACCGCGAAGAACTGCATGAACAGCAGCCCGAGCCAGAAGCTGGGCACGCTGGCACCCAGCATGGCCAGCGCGCTGAGCACCTGGTCGGCCCAATGGCCGCGCCACACCGCAGCCGCCGTGCCGCAGGGAATGCCGATCAGGGCCGCGATGAACACCGAGAAGCCGGCCAGGAACAGGGTCGGTTCGGCCCGCTCCAGCAAGGCCTGCGTCACGGGCCGTTGCAGGAACAGGGAATCCCCGAGGTTGCCCTGCAGCACCTGGCCCAGCCAGAGCGCGAACTGGGTCGGCAGGGGTTTGTCGAGGCCGTATTCGATGCGCACCCGGGCGATGTCGGCCGCCGTGGCCTGGTCGCCCAGCAGCAGCGCCACCGGGTCACCCGAGGCCAGCCGGGTCAGCACGAAGACAAGCACCGCCACGAGGGCGAGCACCATCAGGGCGCCCGCCAGGCGCCTGGCAAGAAAGGAGGCCATGGAGCAGCTCCTCGATCAGCCCAGCCGGGCGTTCCAGAAGAACGGCCAGACCATGGGGGTGTAGGACTGCAGCTTCTGCGAACGCGCCGACAGCGCATTGAACTTGCCCAGCTCCATGAAGGGCACCTCGTCATAGACCAGCTGCTGCACCGCCGGCCACAGGGCCGCGCGCTTGCCGAGATCGGCCTCGTGGTTGAAGGCCGCCAGCCGCTCCTTCTTGGCCGGGCTGTCCCACCAGCCCGGCGCATCGTCGCCCATCTGCGGCGGCGAGACCATCGGCTCGGGGAACAGGCCCGAGTGGGTGACATAGAGGTCCCAGAGCTTGGCGTCGTTGCGCCGCTGCACCAGGGTGGCCCAGTCGACCACCTGCAGCTCGGTCTTGAAGCCGGCCTTCTTGAGCTGCTCGGACATCACCAGCGCCATGTTGTAGTGGAACTCGTATTGGCGGCTCGCCATGATGCGCACCGGCTGGCCGTTGTAGCCGGCCTTGGCCGCCAGCTCGCGCGCCAACTGGGGGTTGCGCTCGTTGTACTGCTTGGCGCCCGCGGCGCTGTAGTAGGGCGTTCCCTTGGGGAAGAAGTTGGGTTCGACTGCAAAGAAGCGGCTGTCGCCGAAACCCGCAGCCATCATCTCGCCAGCGCCGGCCGCGCCCTGCACCGCCTGCCGCACGGCCTGCGAGGCCAGCACGCCCTCGCGGGTGTTGAACACCACATAGGGAAAGCCGAAGTTAGGCGTCAGGATGGGCTGCACCGCCGGTGCGCCGCGCTCGAGGCGGCCCATGGCCTCGACCGGCAGCAGGTCGGCGAAATGGAACTGCCCCGACAGCGCCCCCTCGACGCGGGTGTTGGCATTGGGCACCGGCACGAAGCGCAGTTCCTCGATCAAGGCCTGGCGCCGGCCGCCATAGCCATCAGGCGCCTCACTGCGCGCAGAGTAGCCGGCAAACCTCACCAGCACGGTGAACTGGTCGGGCCGGCGCTCCTTGAGCCGGTACGGTCCGGTGCCGACGAACTCCTTGAGCTGGGGCGCCAGGACCTCCTTGGGCATGACGGCGGCCATCGCACCCGGCAGCGCCAGTTGGGCCAGCAGAGGGGCATAGGGGGCCTTGAGCCGGATCTCGACGGCCAGCGGCGCCGACGCGCGCAGACCGGCGATCTCTTTCGCCACCGCCTTGCCGCGCGCCGCGAGTTCCATCCAGCGCTGCAGCGACGCCACCACGTCGGCGGCATCCATCTCGCGGTCATGGTGGAAACGCACCCCCTTGCGCAGGGGGATGGTGTAGGTCAGGCCGTCCTTGGAGATGCGCGGGAGGGACTCGGCCAGCATGGGCACCACGTTCCACTTCGAATCGAAGGTGTAGAGCGGCTCGTAGACGTGCTGCATGATGGTCGCGACCAGGTCGGACGACCCGATCATCGGGTCCAGGCTCTGGGGCTCGGCCACCATGGCCAGATTGGCGGCACTGCCCGCGCTCTGGGCCCAGGCTGCCGGCATGCCCCCGCCGAGCAGCAGCCCGCCCAACGCGCCGGCGCCCACACCCAGGCAGGTGCGGCGGGCCATCGCGGAACCCGGCACAGGCAGGCCGGCAAGGCTGGAAGAGGAGGCGTCGGAAGGCTGTTTCATGTGGTCTCCAGGTAATGTTTTTACAATACTAACGAACAACAGACGAAACAAGCAAGGCCGATCGGCTGTTATTTCTGATTTAATGTAAATTTCTTACATAGGAGATTCCATGACAAGCTCTTCACGCGTTGAAATGCTGGGCCAGGCCCCCACCGCCTCCGACCGGCTGGCACGCCCGCTGTCGCCAGCCACCCGGGCGGGCGATTTCGTCTTTGTGTCGGGGCAGGTGCCCACCGACGACCAGGGCCAGGTCATCGTGGGCGGCATCGAGGCCCAGACGCGCCAGGTCTTCCAGCGTGTGGAGGCCGCGCTGGCGCTGGCCGGCGCCACCCTGCAGGATGTGGCCAAGGTCAGCGTGTGGCTGGCGGATGCACGTGACTTCGGCAGCTTCAACCGGGTCTACATGGAATGCTTCGGCGAGCACCGACCGGCACGCTCGACCGTCGAATCCCGGCTCATGATCGATGCCAAGGTCGAGATCGACGTGACCGCCTACAAGCCCCTGGCCTGAGGCCCCGGGCACCATGGCCACCACCGAAAGCCCCGCCTTCATCGGGGTCGACTGGGGAACCAGCTCCCTTCGCGCCGCCCTGCTGGATGCCGACGGGCAGGTGATCGAAGAACGCGGCAGCCCGCAGGGCATCCTGCAGGTGGGTGGCGGCGCCTTTGCCGCCGTCCTGTCCCAAACAGTGGGCGACTGGCTGCAGGGCGGGCGCCTGCCCTGCCTGATCTCGGGCATGGCAGGCAGCCGCCAGGGTTGGCTGGAGACCCCCTACCTGCCCTGCCCGGCGTCTTTCGAAACGCTGGCGAAGCACCTGGTCTGGGTGCCCGATCTGCCGTGGCGGGTCGGCTTGGTGCCCGGGCTGAGCGTGCGCAGCGGCAGCGTGCCCGACGTGATGCGGGGCGAAGAAGTGCAGGTCTTCGGTGCCCTGCGGCTCAGCCAGGCCCAGGACGGTCTGTTCGTGCTGCCGGGCACCCACAGCAAATGGACCCAGGTCGAAAACAGCCGCATCACCGGCTTCAGCACCTGGATGACCGGCGAGTTCTACGCCCTGCTGAGCCAGCACTCGCTGCTGGCGCGCAGCCTTGATCCCCAGGCGGCCTGGGACCCGACCGCCTTCGAGCAGGGCGTGCTGCGGGCCGGCCAGGGCCCGGGTCTGTTGCACACCGCCTTCGGCACCCGCACGCTGGGCCTGTTCGGCGAACTGCCCGCCGCAGCCCAGGCCAGCTACCTGTCGGGCCTGGTGATCGGCGAGGAACTGCGTGGACTGCCCGTCCCCGGGGGCCTGCAGGTGCAGCTCATCGGCGCCCCGGCCCTCACGCAGCGCTATGCCCATGCGCTGTCGCTGCGCGGCATCGACAGCCGGCGCCACGGCCACGAAGCCACCTGGAGCGGCCTCTGCGGCCTGTACCGACAGATTCAACAGATCCAACAGATGACCAAGGACCCGACATGACCCATGCCGCACAGCACACCTCGGCCGCAGCCCGGAAGCTGCGCACGCAACTGCAGCAGCTGCCGCTGGTGGCCATCCTGCGCGGTCTCACCGCAGCCGAGGCCGCCGACGTCGGCCAGACCCTGGTGGACGCCGGCTTCGGTCTCATGGAGGTGCCGCTGAACTCGCCACACCCGCTGGACAGCATCGCAACCCTGGCCGAGCGCTTCCCACAGGCCCTGGTCGGCGCCGGCACCGTGCTCACACCGGCCCAGGTGCGCGAAGTGCATGCCGCCGGTGCCCGGCTGATGGTCAGTCCGAACTTCGATGCCGCGGTGCTGCACGAGGCCCTGCGGCTCGAGATGGCCTGCCTGCCGGGCATCCTGAGCCCCAGCGAGGCCTTCGCCGCCCTGGCGGCCGGCGCGCATGGCCTCAAGCTCTTCCCGGCCGAGATGGCCCCGCCGCACGCACTCAAAGCCCTGCGCGCCGTGTTGCCGCCGCAGATTCCCGTGCTGCCGGTGGGCGGCATCACACCGGCCGCCCTGGCGGCCTACCACGGGGCCGGCGCCAGCGGATTCGGCCTCGGATCGGCCCTGTACCGGCCGGGCAAACCCCTCCACGAATTGGCATCGGACGCCCAGGCCTTCGCCCGGGCCTGGCAGGCCCTGCCGGGCTGACTACAGCCCTGCCGTCTGCAGCGCCGGGGCCCGGGTGAGCGCAGACGAGGCGTCCAGGACCACCGGGCGTGGCGACCCCATGTCGGAACCCGCAGCCGCGCAATCGATCTGGCCACTGAGCTGCCCGCCCTCCTCGATGATCAATTTGCCGTAGCGGATCTTGCCGGACACCCGGCCGGTGGCATGAATGACGAGCTTCTGGCGCACCGTCAGATCGCCGTCGAAGCGGCCGCGGATCTCGGCCAGATCGATCTCGGCAGCCCCCTTGAAGGCCCCCTTCTCGGCGATCTGCATCAGGCGCGAATCCATGGTGGCCTCGACCAGGCCTTCGACCACCAATGTGTCGCAATCTGTGATCTCAACCCCCTTGAGTTTGATGTTGGGGCCGACGGTGAGCTTGCTGCCGCCTTCGGCGGCAACAGGTGTCGCAGCCGGTACCGCCGTGGACGGAGCCGGCACCTGGGCCGGAAGACTTCCTGACATGCTGCGTCCGGGCAGGATTTCGGGTTCGCTCTTGCCGAAGAAACGGGGTTGGGTCGCCATG
>JAFAMV010000042.1 GCA_019233055.1 Curvibacter sp. | reverse complement strand
CACCTCGTAGCCCCAGTCCTTCAGGCGCTGCGCCACCAGTTCGCTGGTGCGCAGCTCCTGGAAGCCGAGTTCGGGGTGGGCGTGGATGTCGCGGCGCAGGTCGACGAAATCGGGGGCCTGGGTCTGCAGGGCGTCGAGCAGGGCGGTCATGAGGGGTCTCCTTGGTTCAGTCAGTGTTCGAGCCGGTGGTCTCGGCTCTCGGGCAGCAGGGCCATGCCCAGGGCGGCGATCAGGCCGGTGGCGCAGAGGTAGACCGCCGGCGCGGCGGGGCTGCCGCTGGCCGTGATCAGCCAGGTGATGACGAATTGGGTCGAGCCGCCGAAGATGGCCACGCCGATGGCGTAGATCACCGACATGCCCAGCGCGCGGATGCGCCCCGGCAGCAGCTCGGGAATGGCCACCAGCGAGGCGGCGCCGCTGACGGCGCCGAGTGCGGCCAGCACACCGGTCACGGTCAGCAGCGAAAAGGCGTCGGCGCGGCCGGCCATCCAGACGAAGGCCGGGTAGGCCAGCAGCGAGGCGATGACGCGTGGCCAGACCATCATGGCCTTGCGGCCCACCCGGTCGCAGAGCCAGCCGCCGAGCAGCGAGAAGGCAAAGGTCATGAGGCCGACCATGACCGTGGCGGCCATGGCGGTGGTGGGCGGCAGGTGCAGGGTGGTGATGGCATAGGTGGTCATGTAGCTGCTCACATAGGTGGCCACCGTGCCGCCGAGCACCACCAGCATGGACAGCAGGATCAGCCGGCCATGGCGGCGCAGATCGGCCCAGGAGGCATTGACCACCTCCGGCCGTTGCACATGGGTCTCGGGCATGGCGCGGCGCAGGTAGATGGCCACCGGGATCAGCAGCAGGCCCATGGCGAAGGGCAGGCGCCAGCCCCAGGCCTGCAGCTGCTCGGGGCTGAGGCCGGCGCTCAGCCCCAGGCCGAGCAGGCCGGCCACCAGGGTGGCCAGGCCCTGGCTGCCCAGCTGCCAGCTGCCGAACAGGCCGCGCCGGCCGGCCGGTGCGGCTTCGATCAGGAAAGCGCTCGAGGGGCCGACCTCGCCGCCCAGCGCCAGCCCTTGCACGAGCCGGCACAGCACCACGATGACCGGCGCGGCCACGCCGATCTGGGCGTAGCTCGGGGTGGCGGCCAGGCCCAGCGTGCCGACGGTGATCAGGCCGATGGTCAGCAGCATGGCCGGGCGCCGCCCGGCCCGGTCGGCATAGGCACCGATCAGCACCCCGCCCAGGGGGCGCGACACGAAGCCCACGCCGAACACGGCCACCGACAGCAGCAGGCTGGTCAGCGGATCGGTGGTGGGGAAGAAGGCACGGCCGATGTAGACCGCGAAAAAGGCATAGGTGACGAAGTCGTAGAACTCGAGCGCGTTGCCGGCCACCGTGGCGGCCACCACCTTCTTGGACGGACCACGGTGTCGGTCGTCGCGCTGCGCGGGGAAATGGGACATGTCAGGCTCCTGTCTGGGCTCTATGGGGCGGTGCCCCTTGTGATGAACATGGCGGCGAATCGGTCCGTGCCGCGCTGTGTGTTGTCTCCGTCCTTCGCGGCTTGCGAAAAACATTTCCATGCTAAGCAGGTCTTTTTGATGAGTCCAATGCATTAAATTGGAGTAAACAAGTCGTGTTGGGAATACTCAAGTGAACATCAAACCCCTGGAGCATCTGCTGATGCTGGCCGAGACCGGTTCCTTCAGCCGTTCGGCCGAACGGCTGTTCATCACCCAATCGGCGCTCAGCCGCAGCATCCGCACCCTGGAGGACGAATTGGGCGGGCGCCTCGTCGACCGCATCGGCAAGCGCAACCTGCTGACCCCCATGGGCGAGGCGGTGGTGGTCCGGGCGCGCTCGCTGCTGTTGGAGGCCGAGGAGCTGAGGCGCAGCGCGCGCCAGTTCCATGAGGGTCCGGGGGGCAGCATCCGCGTCGGCCTGGGCTCGGGCCCCGGGGCCTTATTGATGATCCCGTGGCTGTGCCAGGTGGCACAGCATCACCCCCAGGTCCGCACCCAGATCAGCCGGGGGGCGACCGAGGCGCAACTGCAGATGATCCGCGCGCGCCAGCTCGATGCCCTGGTGGTGGACGTGCGCCGTGTCGTGCCGGCGCCGGACCTGACCATCGAATGGCTGGCCGAGTCGCGTGCCGGCTTCATCTGTCGTAGCGGGCATCCGCTGGCGGGGCGCCGGTCGGTGGGCATCGATGAGGTGCTTGACTACCCGATCGCCTCGACCCCGCTGGCCGACGAAGTGGTGCGCCTGCTGGTGGAGCGCTATGGGCCGCGTGCCAACCCCCGGGTCATGACGCGGCTGGAGTGCGAAGACGTCGGCAGCCTGGTGGAGACCGCGCGCCGCACCGAGGCGGTGTTCCTGGGCATCGTGGCGGCGGCGCGCGAGGGCCTGCAAAGCGGTGAACTGGTGGAGCTGCAGCTCGAACCCGCCCTGCAGGGACTTGCCCGGTTCGGCTGCGTCACCCTCAAGGGGCGCACCGAGGCGCCTGCGCTGCGCTATTTCCGCGATTTCGTGCGGCAGACGTTCGAGGAGGCGGCGCGGCTGGATTGAGCGTGTGCCCGCCTGGGTGAGCGGGCTGCCTAGAGCGCGAGGTCGTAGGTCACCGTGATCGGCGCATGGTCCGAGAACTTCTCGCCCTTGTAGATCTGCTCGCTGCGGGCCAGGGCGGCCAGGGCCGGTGTGGCCAGGTGGTAGACAATGCGACAAAAAACCCACGTTTTCATATTGTCATTCATGGGGCAACGCAACTGTCGCGGCTGGTGGGGTTTTGGGCAGACTTACCGGCCGCACTGGCCGTCTGAAGGCCGCAGTCGTCGCCGAGGCTCCTCACAGCGACATGTCGTATTCGATGGTGAGTGGCGCATGGTCACTGAACCGCTGCTCCTTGTAGATCGCCGCAGACCGCGCAAGGGCTGCAATGCCAGGAGTCGCGAACTGGTAGTCCAGTCTCCAACCAACATTCTTTGCGTAAGCCTGTCCGCGGTTGCTCCACCACGTGTAACAGGTATCGGTAGTGTCGGGGTGCAGGCGACGGTACACATCCACCAAGCCACCCTGCCCCTTTTCTGTTCCTAGCAACTGGGTCAACCAGGCCCGCTCCTCGGGAAGGAAGCCAGAGTTCTTCTGGTTGGACTTCCAGTTCTTCAAGTCGGCTTCTTTGTGAGCTATGTTCACGTCACCGACGAGGATGAAATCCCGTTGCTTCTTGAGCGATGCCAGATGCGGCCCCATCGCGTCGAGGAAGCGGAACTTGGCCTGCTGTCGATCGTCGCCACTGGAGCCGCTAGGGTAGTAACAGCTGATGATGCTGAGCTTCCGGCCTGGTCGGTCGAAGCGCTTCTCGATCCAGCGCCCTTCCGCGTCGAACTCGGGAACTCCGAAGCCAGCCAAGATGTCGCTGGGCTCGACGCGGGTGTAAAGACCGACACCGGAGTAACCCTTCTTCTCGGCGTAGTGGAAGTGGCCAGACAAACCTGCTGATTGGCAGAAAGTGCCTTCCACAACGTCAGATTGCGCCTTGATTTCCTGCACCCCAAGGGCGTCTGCATCTTGCAGTTGGAGCCACTCGAAGAAGCCCTTAGTGGCCGCGGATCGGATTCCGTTTAGGTTTGCAGTGATTACTTTCATAGTGGGCTCTCAATGGTGGTGGATCTTTGGGGCCGTCAGAAGCAAGTGAACCTCACTCCGCAGCGGTCAGAACATCGCTGAACGACGTGGCCACCAAGTAACGCGCTGGGTTCTCGCCCACTGCAAGTGCCTTGAAGTGCGCCTTACCGCACTCGATCTTCGCGCTCTCCTTGTTGCGCAGATCGTCGGTAAAAAGGCTGCTCTTGGTCTCGACCACGAAGTAGAGGCGTCGGGTGCCGTCCTTGTTCACCAGCACGGCCCAGTCAGGGTTGTAGTTGCCCAGCGGAGTGGGCACCTTGAACCAGCCGGGCAGCTTGGCGTACAGCACCACGTCATCGTCCTTCTCTAGGGCGTCGGCGAAGTCGCGCTCGGTGGCCGAGTCGTAGACCACGTGCGCGTAGATTGAGCGCTTGGTGTCCCGCAGCATGTTGGTCAGGTAGCCGGTCAGCTCCTCGGTCTCGAACAGCTCCTGGGCCCAGACGGCGTCGTCGCCCAGGCGCTGGTAGCGAATGCCGTCCACCAGGGCCATGCGTTTGCAGCGGTTGATGATTTCCGCCGCCTGCTCAATGAACTGCTGCGGATTGCGCTTGAAGTCGTCCAGCCGTTCGCACTCGGTCAGGATTTTGACCAGCGTGCGCCGCGTCAGCTGCGTGCGGTCCTGCAGGTCGGTCAGCAGGTCAGGCAGCTCGATGTCCGCCTCGTCCAGCGTCACGATGTAGGCGCCTTCCTTCTCGCGCGCCTCCACGCCGGCCTTGCCGATGCCGATCTCCGCCTTGCGCCACTGCAGCCGGGCACGGGCGATGTGCAGGTCACGGGTCAGCGCGGCGGTGCAGTCGCGGATGAGCTTGTCGTTGTCGAACTGCACGCGATACGTGGTCTTGTGTTTGATGCGGTCCCACAGCGCCTTGAAGTCTTCACTGAGCGTCACCGCCTTGCCGTCGGCGCCCTTGCGCAGCGGCACGGTCTCGCGGTCGTCGCGGTTCTTTACCTCCACGCGGCCCGTCACCTTGCGCAGCAGCTCGGCCACCTGGCCACGGTACGGCTCGAAGGCCTCGGGCAGGTCCAGCTTGCCGTCCTTCAGGGCGGTCTTAAGCGAGTCCTGCACCTTGCCCTTGGCGTCGATGTGGCCGGCAGCGCGCAGGTGGTCCCACAGGGCCTTGGACTGGTCCACGCCCAGCGGGGCCACCTTGCCGTCGGGCGTGGTGATGGCGATGGTGGCGAACTGGTGC
This sequence comes from Curvibacter sp., assembly GCA_019233055.1. GTDB lineage: Bacteria > Pseudomonadota > Gammaproteobacteria > Burkholderiales > Burkholderiaceae_C > Curvibacter. The sequence continues at coordinate 34,303 of JAFAMV010000042.1, read as the reverse complement.
TGCTCGACGATGCCGAACCGGATGCCGGTGTCGGCCTCGATTTCCTTCTGGAGCTGGTCGGCAAACTCCTGATAGGACTCGGTCGCAATCACCGTGAGCCGGTTCACGTCGTGCCCGTAGACGCGCTGCCCGTCTTGGTTGACGCACAAGCGCAGGCCCCTGCCCAGGGTCTGGCGGCGTTCGCGCTCACTGCCCATTTCGCGCAGGGCGCAGATCTGAAAGACGTTGGGGTTGTCCCAGCCTTCCTTCAGCGCCGAGTGGGAGAAGATGAACTTCAGCGGTGTGCTGAAGCTGAGCAGCTTCTCCTTCTCTTTCATGATGAGGTTGTAGCCGCGCTCGGCGTCTGCACGGCTGGTTTCGTTCTTCAGGCCACCTTCCCTGTCCAGCTCGGGGTCTGCCCAGCGGCCCTTCTTGTCGATGGAGAAGTAGCCGTCGTGCACGACCGCCGCCTCCTGTGCCAGGTCCACCTCGCCGAACAGGCTCTGGTAGGCCGGCAGCTTCGCAGCCCGCCGGTACTCCTCCTCGAAGATGCGGGCATAGTCGCCCTTCACCGGGTTGCCGTCTTTGTCGTACTGGCGATACCGTGCCACCGACTCGATGAAGAACAGCGACAGCACCTTGATGCCCTTGGGCTGCAGCAGCTTCTCCTTCTCCAGGTGCTCCTTGATGGTCCGCCGGATCATCTCGCGCTGCACGGCCAGGGCGTCCACCTCCCCGTGGGCCTGGCCCAGCGCCAGGTAGACCTCGCCGCCGGGATAGCGCAGCTCCATGAACTCTTCGCCCTTGACGGTGTTGATCTCGCCGACACGGAAGTCGGTGTACACCGCCCGCTTGGCCAGTTGCTGCAAGTCGTCGCCGTCGTTGACGGTCAGTACTTGTGGCTTGGCGCCGGAGGCGGTCTGCACATGCAGCTCGACCTTGGCAGAGATGCCCTTCGTGTTGCTGACCTCCAGCAGACGCACATAGGGCTTGTTGAAAGCGTCCTCGATGGTGGCTGCCGCCACCTCGATCTGCTTGACCAGCTTGCGCTCGTAGGCGTCCACGGCGTCCAGCCGGTACACCATGTGGTGCTTGTTGGCGTGGGTGGCCGAGTAACGCAGCGTGCACAGCGGGTTCATCGCGTCCAGCGCGGCCTTGCCCGCGCCGCTGAGGCCACCGTCCACGCTCTGCGGCTCGTCCACGATGACGATGGGACGTGTGGCGCGGATAAGGTCGATGGGCTTCTCTCCGCCGGTCTTCTCGCTGTCCTTGTAGAGGTTGTTCACCTCCTTCTTGTTGATGGCGCCCACCGTCACCACCATGATTTGGATGGTGGCGCTGGTGGCGAAGTTGCGCACCTGGCCCAGCTTGCTGGAGTCGTAGAGGAAGAAATCCACCGGCACGCCGGCGTACATGCTCTTGAAGTGCTCCTCGGTGATCTGCAGCGACTTGTAGACGCCCTCCTTAATGGCCACCGACGGCACCACGATGACGAACTTGGTAAAGCCGTAGCGCTTGTTGAGCTCGAAGACCGTGCGCAGGTAGACGTAAGTCTTGCCAGTGCCGGTCTCCATCTCTACGGTGAAATCGCCCGATGCCAGCGTGCCCGCTGGCGCCAGACCATTGCGCAGCTGCACGCTGCGCAGGTTGTCCAGCAGTTGGTCGTCCACCAGTGTCAGGCGGTTGCCCAGGCCCTTGTCGGTGTCGGCCACGCCCAGGGTCAGCTGCTGGTCCGGCAGCTTCATGGTGACGGTGAACTCTGTTCGGCAGATCTCCTGTCCCCGGAACAGGTCGCAGACGGACTCGATAGCCTGGAGCTGGTAGTCCAGGTTGGGTTCAAAGTGGAGTTTCATACATATAAATCAATGGCTTACTGATCAATTCGGTGGTAAGGATGCCAGAAGGCAGGATTCGGGTTGTGGAGCCTGGAACAGAGGCAAAAGTCTTTTCGGAGTCCATTTTTAAAATTGGACTCCACAATCGTCGTTGTGCTTGTTGGCGGCTCCACAAACTTTAGGCCTCTGCGTCACAGTACGTTCCGACCTTCCGCCAAGTTGATCAGCCTGGGAAAACACAGCGTGGCAGACCGTCGCCCGGCGCCTGGCTGGATCTCGCGCAGGATGCCGGCATCGCGCAGCTGTCTCAGCAGGGCGGGCGCTGTCTTTTCGTGGATGCCATGCTCGTCCGTGAGCCGTTGGGTCAGCTCCGATGTACGAAAGATCGGCTTGGAGAAGATGGCGTCCAGCAGGTGCACTGTGTACTGGGAGTGAGTGGTCTCGTGGATTGCGAGCTTCATCTCTTCGTACAGCGCCTGAATGGCAGCCACCCGCTGAGCGTTCTGTGCTGCCTGCGTAGCGGTGGCTCTCAGGAAGTAGGCAATCCAGCTGTTCCAGTCGTTCTCGGCCGAGATGCCTTTGAGCCGAAGGTAGTACTCGTCTCGGTGGTTCTCCAGGTACTCAGACAGATAGAACATAGGCTGCGAGAGCACCCTCTTCTGATACAGGAACAGCGGGATCAAGATGCGCCCGATCCGGCCATTGCCGTCCTTGAACGGGTGGAGCAACTCGAACTGGGCATGCACCACTGCCGTCTGGATCAGGAAGTCCACGTCGTCCGAGTCCAGGTAGGCCTCCCAGGCGCGCAGGTGGTCGGGCAATTGCACAGGGTTGGGCGGTACGAAGGAGGCTTCCTCCATCTTGCAGCCCATCTTGCCGATCCAGTTTTGGTCCAGCCGGAACTCGCCGGGCGTCTTGTCCTTGCCACGCACACTGTTCATCAGGGTACGGTGCAGCTCGCGCACGAAGCCTAGCCGGATGGGATAGTCCTTGAGGTATTCGCGCGCCTGGTACAGCGCATTGCGGTAGTTGGAAATCTCCTGGATGTCCTCGAACTTCTCGCCTTCCTTCAGCAGCCCTGCTTCCTGCTCCAGAACCTCGTCCACCGTGGCCTGGGTGCCTTCGATCTTGGAAGACAGCACAGCTTCTTGAGTGGTCAGCGGTGACAGCATCACCGCCGGGTTGGGGATGCCGGCCAACAGCCCGTCGTAACGGGCGAGCGCGGCGTTGGCCTGCCCGACCAGGGGCAGCAACTGGCGCCAGTCCAAATCAGTCAGCGGCAAGGCGTGGGGTTCGAACGGCTGCATGTTGGCCTCACAGACTGCGCACGTTGGCGATGCCGTTCTGCTCCAGGATCGCGGCCATGTTGGTCTTAGCTACGTCGTCGGCAAAGGCACTGTCGCGGAACACGCATGTAGTGTCGCCGGCCGGGGCCAGCTCCTTGTGCCACGCGACGATGCTCTGGGCGAGTGACTCGACTTCCGTCGACGCAATCTGAGGAGCCAAGCAGGTGATGAGCACGCCCCCTGCAATGCTGCGCAGCGGCTTGCCTCCAGCGCTCCGTGCTTGCGTGGGGACGCAGAGGTCCAGGCCGAGCTTCAGCAACAACTCCGCCAGAATGTCTTCGTCGGTTCGTCCCGGGAGCAGGTGTTCGGCATGGGCAAGCAGGTTCTCGGTCATCCCGGACGCTGCTGGAACCCATGCGCGAATGTTCGAGGAGTCGAGCCGAAATGAGCGGAATCCGAGGTTCCTTATCTCGCCAGACAGCAGCGGGCCTTGGGCCATCCGCAAATCCTCAGTAGCAACCGCGAGCCGCCGTCTTCCGATCTCTGCCAGATTGTTAAATCCTCGAATTCGGGCGTCGCTCTTTGCCTCCGTCTTCTCGGGAAGTTGAATGCAGATAAACCGCCGCGCTGCCTTCTCTGAGGCGTTTAGGTTCATCACTGCCTCTCCAGTAGTTCCGGATCCCGCGAAGAAATCCAAAACGATACCTTGCTTGTCCTCGCAGCCAATTCTTACAAGATACTCAAGAAGGGTCGCCGGCTTGGGATAGTCATAGTAAATCCCCTTGTTTTTTAGAATTGTCTTGCTTCGCTCTGTTGTTCCAACGTTTCGAATCACGGAGAGAATGTTTCTGGGTCGATCGTTCTCTCTGTTGTATCTGACGGCAGCATTCGAATTGAGGTAGAACCTTAACGGCGAGCCGTCGTCGTTTATCGGTTGGCAGCCGTTCGCAATGAAGTCGAGCAGCTTGTTCTTGTTTGCCATTCCAACGAATATCCGGCATGGCTTAACAAGTTTATGGTCAGAAACAACCATATCGTCGAGCTTGACTGGCAGGCCTGACTTTTTTTCTATTCCATATCTTTCTCGAATGGGGTCAGATATGAACTTATCGATGGCAACCTGGTCGAAAAAGGCTTGGTCGACGTTCTTCTTTGGGTAGAGGAGCGTCTCCTCAGCGCAGGGAAATCCTATTGGAAGTTCGACGATACTTGGTGGATTCTCTGGGTTGTTCTTATTGATGTTATTGTCGGCAACGCCCTTCCACAAGTTGCTATCCTCCCGAGTGTTTGGATCAACAACTCGACCAATTGCGGATTCGGCATAGTTGGCATCGTAATAGTACGCAAGAATATACTCATGATTTACCTTGATAGTATATTGATTGTCGGTGTTGCCTTCGGTATTCCAGACAAAAGTTGCGCAGTAGTTCTCCTGTCCAAATACTTCGTCCATCATGAGTCGCAATGAGTGCTGCTCATTGTCATCAATGGATAGAAATATTACCCCATCCCTTCGCAGGAGGCTGCGCGCCAGCTTCAAACGAGGGTAAAGCATGTTCAGCCAGTCAGTATGGAAGCGTCCGCTGCTCTCGGGGTTGCTTGTTACTAATTGACCGCCATCAGCTTGGTGGGTCTGTTCAAGATAGCTAGACAGACTACTTTGAAAATTGTCCCGGTAGATGAAATCCTTTCCGGTGTTGTATGGAGGGTCGACGTAGATCATCTTGATCTTCTTGCTGAAACTTTTTTGGAGCAGTTTTAGCGCCTCAAGATTGTCACCCTCGATAAACAAATTCTGGGTTGAGTCCCAGTTCACACTATCCTTAGGGGACGGGCGCAGCGTGCCGGCGCTGGGCGTCAACGCCAGCTGCCTCGCGGCCCGCTTGCCGTGCCAGTTCAGGCCGTACCTCTCTTCGGCGTCGGTCACCGTGGCGTCGCCCACTAGCGCCTTGAGCACGTCCACATTGACGGCCGGGCCGTTCGGCCCCTCGGTCACCAGCTCTGGGAACAGGGCCTGGAGCTGGGACACGTTGTCGGCCACCAAGTTGGCCGATTGGGCCTCCGGGCTGGCCGCTTCGATCTTCTGCATCTTCGGGTCTTTCATTCGGTCGTTCTTACTTGTCAGGGTTTGCGCGTCATAGCCGCGCGCGAGCCTCGTTCAGGTCGGCCTGCAGGCGTTGAAGCGTCAGGTTTAAGTCCACCTGCTTGGCGATCTGCCGTTCCTTAGCGGCCTGGTTGCGCAGGCGCGCCGCTTCTTGTTCCAGCCGCTGGCACAACCGCAGGGCTTCGCGCTGTGCAGCGGTTGCGCTAGGGCCACTGGGTAGGTGGAAGTTCCCGGTGATTCGAGCGGCTTCCGCTGCGGTCAGGCAGTCCATCCAGCTCTGGTACAGGGCCATTAGGTCTTGGTGGGGATGGCGGTCCAATGCCAGGGCTTCGAGCAGCGCGCCGGCCTGCGACGCAGGTTCACCGTCTGCGTCCACCAGCTCACTGCGGACCAGTTCACCGTCGACCACCACCTTGCCTGCTTCGTTCTGCGCCGCCCGCTTGTGGATCAAGCTGATGGCCAGTGCTGCCGCCGCTGGCGGCACACGGTCGTCTGGCGGGGCGCCATTGGTTGCCGCCAGCCACTGAATCAGCACCACGGGGTAGGGCACGGCCCGGTGCACCAGCTCGGCCAGCCGCAGCTGCTGTGACGCCTTGCCATGCGTGGCGCGGACCTGCACGGCCAACACTGCGACTTCCAGGTACTCGCGCCCGTCCGCACGGTGCTCCGGTATCGCCACGGTGCCCGGCTTCAGCACTGCGATCCACTGCAGCTCCTCGATGCCGTCGGTCAGCAGGCGACGGTCGGCTGCCGTGGGCGCGCCGTGCTCAGCCAGCATCTTCTTTGGGACGCGCTGGTCCACCCGTGCGCGCTCGGGCAAGGCAAGTGCCTTGACCACGTCGTCGGCGGTGAGGTGGTGCGTCGCCGTCATGGGGTCAGCGCAGCTCCGAACGCCTTGACGGTGTCTTCGCTGTCGCGGCCCGACACGGTCTTGCCGGTGGCGGCTTCAATGAGCGCCAGCAATGCCGCAGCGCGCAGGCGGATGAAGGCGTCAAAGTCGTCGGCGCGCAGTGCGGCCACGGGGATGACGTGCGAGGTCAGAAACTCGTCCAGGCTGGTCGGCGGCACCTGCTTGGCTTTCTGGATGCGGCCCAGGTAGACGCTGGGGGCGTCACCGCTGATGAAACGATTGGTGCCGGCAGCCAGCGGCGCCTTGTTGATCACGCTGTTCCACTTGTCCTTCGGCAGCTTCTCCTTCTCGCACCACGCACGCGGGAAGATGTGGTGGATATCGATGGCGTTGTTGAAGTAGGTGTTCAGGTCGATGGGCGTGCCGCTGACGAAGTCGCGCCCGCCATGCTTCATCAGCAGGGCCGCCAGCCCCTTGTAGGCCGCTGCCAGGCGGCTTTGCAGCGATAACAGGCGGGTGGGTGCAAAGTTGGCGTCGCGCACGGTGCGCGGTTCGGTGCCGCCGTCTACCCAAGCCACCACGTCCTGCATGTCCATCGCGAAGCGCGTCTCGTTGGCGCCACCGTACAGCTCGCCCAGCACGCCGCTCCAGAACCATCGCAAAAGGCTTTGCTTGGTGCCGTGTAGGGTGGTCCGTTCACCCAGGTGGGCACAGATTGCAGCCAGCGGTATCAACTGGGTGGCATAGGGCAGGCTGCGCTCGTCGAAGATCTTCTCCTCGGCCAGAAGCTCGGCAGCGCGCTTGAAGCCCAATTCCAGGGCCGCCTCCAGGGCTTTGAAGTCGGCCAGATCCAGCTTCAGCACGTCGGCACGTTTGCAGCTCACCGCTGTCTTCTGAACCAGGTGCCGCCGGTAGCTGGCCAGCAGAGTGACGGCAGTCAGGAAGCTTGTGCCGTCCACCGCCTCCAGCAGGTCGTGCTTGGCGGTCAGCCGTTCGCGCCGAGCTTCCCAGTCATCGCGCAGGTTGAACTCGTCCGCTGCAAAGGTGGCGGTCATCAGCTCGAACACGGTCAGCGTCACGCCACCTGTGTTGACCTTTTCGAAGACCTGGCACACCGCCTCCCGTGGCGTGTCCTGGGTCAGCTCGATGGCCGGCACCTTGAACTGCTGGAAGCGTAGCCAAATCTCATTGCGGAACTTCTGCATGAACTGCATGGCTTCCGCGTCGAACTGGTGGTGAGCACTGAAGCCGCTCTCCCAGGTCATGAACCCCTGAATGTCGAACAGCAGCGCCACCGGGAACAAGCGTTGGGCGTACTGCAGTTCATTCGTGCTCACGTCAAGGTCGACTTTGCGTCCGAAGTCCGAGGTGAGCTTCAGCGACTCAGGGACCGAGATGACGGCCTCCTCCCGGTCGGCGTTCGGATCCAGGCACTTGGCCATGTCCAGGAAGTAGAGCCGGCGGATGTCGGCACCCTTCTCGGTGCGCGTGGGCACGGGCTGGCCGCTGCGCAACGACAGGTACATCGAGGTCAGCCGCTGCTGGCCGTCCAGCACCAGGGTCTTGGGCTTGGGTGCGGGCTGCAGTTGCACGCCAGCGAACAGCCGGGGCTTGAACGGCACGCCGCCGGCCTCCAGAAACATCACGGCGCCGATGGGGTACGACAGGGAGAGGCTCGCGATCAGCGACCGGATGTGGTTGTCATCCCAGACCCAGCCGCGCTGGAAGTCGGGTAGCTGAATTTGACCGGCAGCAATGCTGTCGAGAACGTCCTTCAGTGCGGGTTCTGCGGTGCGGAAGCTCATGGTGTCTGCCTTGCTGTCACGACTGTTCGGACTGGGTGGCATCCCAGGTCGTACCGAAATGCTTGCGCAGAGGCTCCAGCACGAGCGGCAAGGCTGCGCTGCAGGTCACGCCCAGGTACTGCGCAGCGCGAGTGGCCCCAACGTAGAGAAACTTGTCAAACAGCTCCGGACGGGCGGTGGCCAATTGATCGATGCCCACGAAGAAGACGGCCTCGAACTCCAGCCCCTTGATGTGCTGAACATCGAAGACCCGGACATTGCTCTCCTGCCCGACGGCCTGGCCTTCACGACAGGCGACTACCTGAATGTTCTGGTTGGCGAGTGCCAGGTTCAGCGCATTGGCAACCGGTTCAACCTCGGCTTCTGAGTTGACGAAGATCGCGGTAGACGGGAGTCGTCCGTCAAGGAACCGGTCGATCCACTGAATCCTCGCAGCCAGCCAGCCTACGGCGTCCTCAAGAGATGCGTACTCCAGAAGCACCGGAGGTCCGCCCTCGTTGTTGACCTCGGCGGGTAGGGTGGCATCTTGGTCGGAACCGCCGACACAGGCGATGATGTCTCGCGCGAGTTCGTTGAGTTGGCGGCTCTGGCGGTAGGAGACGTTGACACGCCGAATGTCAAAGTCCGCGAAGACCCACTGCAGCTCGTCGGCGGAGCGGGCGCCCCAGGTGGTCAGCCGCTGGTTGAAGTCGCCACAGGCGAAGAACGAACGCAGGCGGGGGTGCGCGAGCGCCGCCATGCAGGCCAGTTGAATCGGTGAGAAGTCGGTGGCCTCATCGACGACGACCTGGCTGCGCAGAGCGGCCAGCACGGGCTTCAGGGAAGCCCAGGCTGGGCTGTCGATGTCACGCATCACTGTGGGGCGCTGCAGCAGCTCACCAGCAGACCGGAGAATCGCCAGTAGGACGAGATCCAGCTCAAGCGGATTCAGCTCACGTGCCTCGTACCCAGCCTTCGCATACCACCGGCCTTCGTCCTGGCGAACCTTTCGGAACGCTCGGTAGCGCTTCTGGATGCCATCGACGTAGCGCTTGACCGGGTTTACAAATCGGCGGGCATGGGCCTGGAGGAGCAGGTTTATTCCGAGGGCTGTCAGCTCGGCGGGTGCCAGCGTGCGGTCGCCCAACCACTCGATGACCTTGCCGTTGCGGGTGGTCTTGTTGGTGGATCGCTTGGCTGCGGCATTGCGGGCCTGCGTGCGGACTGCCTGCATGTAGGCATTGATTGCGGCCCCTGGGCCGACTTTGGGCGCAGCCACATCTTCGTCATCCTCGGCGTCTTGGTCATCGTCAGCATCGCTATCGGCCGCTTGCTGCAGGCTCTCGATGAACTTCGCCAGTTCGCTCACCAAACTCCGGTTGCGGGCGAGTTGGGAGTTCAGCGCGGCTTTGATGGTGGCATCGGTCTCGTCCTTGAGTCGCGATACAAATGCCTGAATGGCGGGCAGTTCACCCGCCAACGCCGTGAATGTTCCCGGCCACGGACCATCCTCTTTGAGGGGAGCTTGCAGGCGCATGCCCAGTTGCTGAGCTGTTGCCAGCCCAGCAGCGGCCAGCGCCTGCGCGCTCTCCATGAGCTCGGTCCGGTAAGCGGCGCCTTGCCAGGCTTGAAAGTCTTCGAACCACGCAATCGGCTGGGTCACGGCCGTCGGCTGCAGGCTGTTCACCTCCTTGAGCACGAAGGTGCCGCCGCCTGTTGCGGTACGCAGGACGCCGAAGGTCTGCCTTGCCAGGTCGCGACGGTGGTCAGCCCAAGTGCGGATGTTCTGATCCGGTGCTGGGATACCTTCACGGGCAAAGGCCTCCTTCAGGTACTGCTTCAACAGCTCCGTCGGCGTGAACATCAGCCAGCTCTTCCCGTGCGGCACCTGCTGACTCTGGGCAAGCTCCTCGGCTACGCGCTGCTCGTCCTCGTCCAGAAACTGGACATCGAGCTTCTGCCCTAGGCGACGGATCAGCGTTGTCGTCTTGCCCGTGCCCGGAGGCCCCAGCAACAGGACCCGGCGATTGAGTGGCAGGCGGAAGATCTCGTCTTGGAACTGGTCCAGCACCGGCTGGTCGCGTAGGCCCATCTTGGTGATGACACTGCGCTTCATGCCCTCGATGACATTCTGGCTGGCCTCGGCACTCGCCAGCAGCTGGGCGACCAGGTCCTCGCCGGGTTCGGCCAGCTCTGGGTGTCGATCAAGCAGCTTGCGCAGCGATTCGATGGTGACCGTTGGTGCATCTTCCGACTGAAGGACCGTGTAGGCGTCCCAAGCCCCGGCCAGAGGCGAGGGGCGCAACTGCGCTCGCTCGACAACGATCAATGCCTTGCCATCGGGCCGGACGTACTCCTCGCCGACCGGCAGCGAAGCCAGCCGCCCAACCGGTGCGCGATAACTGACTAAGCCCAAGTTAGCAAGACCTTGCTCGGCGCGGCAGAAGTAGTAGGTGGTGAGGTGCCCGTCGTCATCTTCAGCGATAACCCGCGCGATGGCTGGCTCGCTGGCCAGCTTTCGGTATGCGGTCTCGTTGGCCTGATTGACATCGTCGAGCGCTCGCGCTGCTCGGTCCGAGTTCAGTGTGTTCCCGCCGACTGCCAAGGCGTCGATACCAAGACGGCGGGGGGTGGCCAGCCACTGCCGGGCTGTACTCGCCACGGTGTCGAGCTTATCGACGACATCTTTTGCCAGCGGCTCAAGGCGTTGGCTGTGCTCCATGCTCATGCGTTGCTCCCTTTGTGTTTTGGGTGGACAGAACCACCATGAATGCCAGCACCTCGAAGTCACCTGTCCCAGCGAACTCGCCCTTGATGGCGTGCGTGCCGCCAGGCGAGAACAAGCTCGCGACGGCACGCTCTTCGGCCTTGCCGACCACCGAGGCCACTGCCGAGGCCAGCAACTTCTGGGCGTGCCTCATGTCCTCGCCGTGGCGGGTGTTCTTGTCGTGGCGGTTGCTGGCGCCTAGGTCGGGCAGCTCGCGGCCCAAAGCCAGGCGCTTGAGGCGGTCCAGGATGCGCTTGGCTTGCGGATAGGGCAGCACCGTAGTGCCGTCGTCGCCCACATGGGCTAGGTAGATCGGCGCCAGTGGGTAATCGCCAGATCCCGCGCCGGCCGGGGCCTTGCTTGCCCCTGCACCTTCGGCCCGAAGGCAGAAGATGATGCCGGGCTCAATGTCGGCATCGATGCTGCTCGTAACCGCGTGGGCGCCGAGCGGCATGCCCTCCAGCACCGCCGGATGTTCGCGGAGGAACTGGGCCAGGTCGATGCGGAAGTCTGATAGCGTCAAGTCGGTGATAGAGACCCCGCTGCTGAGGTCTTCCATGTCGATGACAGAGTCCTGCAGCTTCAAGAGCTGCTTGCGGCGGTACTCCAGGTCATTCATCGGATCGCCAGACTGTTGCTCGATGAGGTTCTCCTCACCGGTGGCCGACACGTCCAGCAACACCATGCGCCCGCTAACGCGCTGTTCCAGATTGATGTACTCGTCGAGGGCGATGTTCGGCCAGAAGTTGACCAACTGAATGCTGCGGTTAGGCGAGCCGATGCGGTCGATGCGGCCGAAGCGCTGGATGATGCGAACCGGGTTCCAGTGGATGTCGTAGTTGATGAGCCAGTCGCAGTCCTGCAAGTTTTGGCCCTCGGATATGCAGTCGGTCGCAATCAGCAGGTCAATCTCGCCCTCACCTGCCATGTCGGTCGGGCGCTCCTTGGCGCGAGGCGCGAATGCCGACAGCACGTTGCTCATGCTCTTACGCAGGCCAGGCAGCGTTGTCTGGATGCCGGCGCTGCCGGTCACCAGGGCGGTGTCGATGCTCAGCGTAGCCTTGGCCCACGGCGCCAAATTGGCGTAGAGGTACTGGGCGGTGTCCGAGAACGCCGTGAAGACGATGATCTTGCGGTTGCCGTCGTTGATAGGGTGGCGGCACTTATCCTCGACCATGTCGCGCAGCTTCGCGAGCTTCGCGTCGCGCGCCGCGTCCACCTGCTGGGCAGCGGCCAGCAGCGTGTCCAGGCGGTTGCGGTCCTCGACCAAGTCCTGGCGCCACCGGATGAGGTCCACGTCGCCCAGCAGAACCTTTACCTTGCGGCCCACCAGCAGCGCCTCGAAGGCGGGGTCTTCGATGTCCACGTCGGCAATGTCCAGCTCTTCGATGCCGTTGCCGTTGGCTGCCTGGTCGGCATGCTGCTCAATCTGTGCGAGCACCGCCTCCACGTCGCGAAGTTGCCGCTGCAGTGTTAGTGCGAACGACGATACCGCGCTCTCCATGCGTTTGAGCACGTTCACCCGCAGCAGGTGGATGAGGCTTTCCTCGCGGTCGGCCTGGCGGAAGAAGCTCTCGCCGCCTCGGATCTCAGTGCTGTACTTGGCGTCGTAGGCTGCCTGCTTGTGCGGCAGCACGTAGCGTAGCGGCGCGTAAGCGGCCAGATTCAGGCGCCGAATCTCCAGGTTGATGTCCCTGATGGCGCGGAACTGGCCCGCCCGGTCCACATCAGCCTTGATGTTGATGGGCGGCCGGCGGTCCGGGAAGCGTCCAGTCTCCTGGGTACCGTAGTACTTCTGGATGTGCCGGCGCGACCTCGCAATGGTTAGGTGGTCCAACAGCGTGAAGTAATCGAAGCCCAGCATCTCAATCAAACCCGTGGGTGTGCGCTCGGACTCTTCAAGGCCAAGCCAGCGGTTGAACTGGATTTGCGCCTTGCGCGTGGTTTGCTGGATGCTGGCGATGCCGTAGTCGGCCAGTGCCGTGTCGTCGCCCTCGGTGGCGAAGGCGATTTGGTTGCGTAGATCGGTCAGCCGGTTGTTCACCGGAGTGGCTGACAGCATCAAGACCCGGGTCTTGACCCCTTCCCGGATGATCTTGCGCATCAGCCGGTCGTAGCGCGTCTCGGTGTCTTTCCTGGGAGACTTCTTATTGCGGAAGTTGTGGCTCTCGTCGATTACGACCAGGTCGTAGTTGCCCCAGTTCACGTGGGACAGGTCTATGTCGCCCGAGTGGCCGCCGTCGCGCGACAGGTCGGTGTGGTTCAACACGTCGTAGTTGAACCGGTCCGCCGCCAGGATGTTGCGCTTGTCGTTGGCCTTGTACAGCGTCCAGTTGTCGCGCAGGCGCTTGGGCGCCAGAACCAGAACCCGATCGTTGCGCAGCTCGTGATACTTGATTACAGCCAAGGCCTCGAAGGTCTTACCCAGGCCCACGCTGTCCGCGATGATGCAGCCGCCAAAGCGCGCCAACTTGTCGATGGCGCCTACCACGCCATCCCGCTGGAACTTGAACAGCTTTTTCCAGACCACTGTATTGCGAATGCCGGTGGCTGACTTGACGATTCGTTCTTCGTCCAGTGCGTCCTCTCGGCCGCCGAACAAGTGGTTCAGCATCAGCGCGTAGATTGCGAACGGGGCCCGGTGCTCGCCGATGGACTTCAGCCGGTCGAGCAGTGCCTGTCGCGCGGCGTCGGCAGACTCAGTGGCCGACGGCAGCGTCTTCCATTGCTGGTCAAACCATTGGGCCAGCATGGCGGCTTCTGCAGTGTTCTCAGAGGCTTGGGTCAGGCTCAGGGGATTGCCAGGCGTCAGCCCTAGACCTTCCGTGCTCATACCCACTGACCCCATGATGACTTGCTCAGGTGTGCCCTCCGCGTTACGCAGTACAGCCGTGCCCTGCGGGATCCGACCGGGCGCCTGCCGTACCTCCACATTGCCCTGAAGCCACGCTGCGCACTGGTTGGCAAGCCACCGGGTCTGCAGGCGATTGCGGGCTGCTCGATCGCCTTCACCGCCCTGAATCTCCAGGTCTTGGCCTTCGCCCGGCAGGATGAGCTGGGTGCCGTTCAAACGTGCCAGGGCGTCGCGTAGCTCCGCGTAGGCATGGAGCGAGAAGGTCGGCGTCATGAGCGCCAGCGCCTGGCCCGCCTTGAAGTACGGGCGCAGCAGGTCGATAGCACGGTCGGAACCCCGGTTTTGAACCAGCTTCATCGTGTGCGCCTCCCCTCGGCCGGGCCCTCGGCAAGCGGGCTTGCTGCTTGGGCGGCGATCCAGTCGTCGATGTCAGCGCGCTTGAAGCGCCAAGTCGCACCGACCTTGAAGCCCGGCAACTTACGGCTGACCGTAAGGCGATAGACCGTGCGCCGATTGACGCGCAGGTAGTCCGCGACTTCCTCAACGGTCATGACAATGGCAAGGTCGGTTTTCATGTGGCAACGATGAATTGGCTCTGCCACGTAGTGTAAGAGAGTGCATGGCTGTGCAATGCCGTCGCTCTGTGTCGAACCATCAATGAGTGATCACATCTGGCCTGGGCGGCGCCATCACCTGTAACTTTGGTCGATCAATGCTTGACGATCTCCGTGATCGACATTGACGATGAGCGCGTGAATGGACTATCTACGGTTGGATGCAGTCCATTCACACGTTCAACCTTGCAGGAGTCTCTATGTCGATTTGGTCCTGGCTGTTCAGCCAAAGCGGCGGTTCAAGCGCCACCCCAGAGGTGGCTGGGCCGTCCGTCAACCCTTCAACCGGCTTGCCCATGTTGGAGGGCGGCGGCTTCGATGTCGCAGGCAATCCGTTTGGCTGTAGTTTCACCATGTCCGACATGCCAAGCTCAATCGGGTCAGACGCCTTCTCCAGCTTCAGTGGAGACTCATTTAGCTCTGGCTCAGACTGGTAGTTGCAAGTCTGATGCGTTCTGCGGACGCCGGTTGCCGATGGTTCGCCGCGAGATCCGCGTTCATTCACGGACGCGGTGACCTGGAGCTAGAAGCAAAACGGGCGCCCGAAGGCGCCCGTTCTGGTTGGTATAGGTCGGACTCAGTCCGCGACCACTCGCGCGATGCGTTCGATGACCCCAGGCATCACGGCATTGCCGAGCAGCAGCGACCGCTGCGCATCGCTTAGGCCCGCTGTGTAGCCGTGCGGGAACTGGAATGCCACCTCCAGTTCCTCCGCCGTCAACCGACGCAGGCGTCCATCACTGTGGCGAATGACATGGCGGGTGCGGGAGGCCGAACCGCCCAGCTCGCTGGTGATGATGGTTCGCGCAGCACGGTCCAGTCGGTCGGGGAAAGGCATCGCGCCCTCGCTGAAGGTGTACTGGTAGCCAGTGCTGGCCGTTCGTGGGATGCTCTTGGCACCCTTGACCTGCTCCCATCGAGCCAGCTCCTTGTCGTCGATGAAGCACGCCTCCGGCACGTTACCCGTGGCGGCCACCACGTCGCCTAGAGTCAACGGCTGGGGCCGGCCGACGAACTCGCTGACATCGACTGGTGCCATCGCCTTGGTCTTGATGGTCCAGACCTTGCCGTCAACGCACAGGCCGGCGTTGGCGAATTGAGACCGACCCGAGGACGTGGGCCGGTACTGCTGCAACGCCGCCTGTTCGTCGCCTCCGACGGCGAAGCACGTCATGCGACCATCGGCCTGGACCGGGAAGGCCCGGGCCAGTGGCGCACGCTGAACCAGCCAACTGCGCGCTTGGCCGGTGGCGGCCACGCAGGCCTGGTACTGGCTCGTCGTCTCGTGGACGGCCAGGATGTAGGTGCGGCGGCGGCGCTGCGGGTAGCCATAGTCGCCCGCGTTGACCACCTGCCAGGTCACGGCATAGCCCAGCCTCTGCAGGCTGGCCAGGATGACCGCGAAGTCCTGGCCCGGTGCGCCCTTAGGTGAGGCCAGCAGCCGGTCCACGTTCTCCAGCAGCACTGTCTCGATAGGGAGGCCCGCATCAAGGCGCTGTTGCAGCATGGCATGGATGGACCACCAAAGCGACCCCTTGGCGCCTGCCAAGCCGGCCGCGCCGGAGTTGGCCACTGAATAGTCTTGGCAGGGGAATCCGCCGACAAGCATGTTGGGCGCCAGGTCGTCGATGCGCTTCAGCTCGGCCTCGTCCTTGAGCACCTCGTTGATGTCGCGGTTGATGACCTCGAGTCCGGTGCGCTCGGCGTAAACCTGGGCCGCATGCTGGGCCTTGCGGGCGGGTTCCCACTGGTTCGCCCAGACCACTTGATAAGGCGTGCGTCCAGTGACTGCGCGCACCGCACTGTTGGCGCGCTGCAGACCATGATGGAATCCACCGATGCCTGCGAACATCTCCATGACCCGATGGGTCTGCTGGTGGTTGGTGAGTTGGGTGTGTTGACTGGTCTGTTGAGACTGGTTGAATTGAGAAGACATGGAGCCCCCGAAAGGACTCAGGGGCTGGGGGTGCGAGCGTCGCCTGCACCTGCGGGCGAACTTGGGGGACTGCACCCAGCTCAACCGCTGAGTGCACAGTCCAGTGATCTCGTTTTAAATTCGGCGCGTCGATCTCGGCAGCTCGACGCTTCGGGGCGCTCTAAGGTCGATTTCCTGGCGCCTTACGTCGGCCGCTTGGGCCGAATTTCGGGAAGCCGGCGCTACAGGTTTCGAGGTGAGGAAAACCGGATCCATCAATCAATCCATCCATCCATCAACCCTGAACACCTGACTCCGGCAGGAAGTCCCGTCTGACCACTCCTGAAATTCGGATCGGATCCGCAGACCGGGCAAGGAGGGAACCGCAGCCGGTCCTGCCGGGGTAGGCGCGCCGGAGTGCGACGCAATAAAACCTGGGCGCTTCATGTGTCTCCGCAACTACGGAGACCAACGTGTCCCAATCTCAATCCCACTTTTGCTACCCCGACCTCACGGTCTACGACTGCCAAGAGGCCCAGAGGCTCATTCCAGCTCTGGGGCCTGCGCGGCATCAATGCCGGCGCGTTGCAGCGCGCCAGTGCGGCCGCATCCCCGCTGCCTTCGGTTACGTTGCCGATACCGGCCGTCTCATGGCACTGCTGCGCGACGATTTGTGGAGCCGTGGAATCCAAGCCCACCAGGTCGCGCCCTTGGCCGTGGTGCTGGAACTCCCCATGGACCTGGAGCCGCTGCTCGGTACACTGTTTGCGCTGCAGCCGCAAGTGCTGAACCGGCATACGCTCGACAAGCAGCAAAACGACACGTACCTGGCTTGGGGTTGCGAGCCAGCTGGGCAGACACCGGTCGAGCTGATGGTGACTTGGGCCAGTATCGCCGACGCGGCCCTGTCCGCCTCGCGTGCCTATTCGAGTTGGGGTTGGCTACCCTTGGTAGTCCGTTCGGGCTACACCAACGCTGTGACCGGCATCGTGGTGGACGAGTCGTTCGAGCTCGCCATTCAGGCTACGACGGACAGCGCCCGCAGCTATCGCCCCTCACAAGTGTGGACCGATGAGGACCTGGAGGCGGCGGCACGGCAGGCCCAGCACCACGGCCTGCGCCCCTGGGTGCACGGTGTGTGTTTCGAGGATGGTCACCGCATGCTGGGTATCGACCTCGCAATGAGCTACTGACTCAAAAGACACTCAATCATCGCGTCTTCGCCAAACGACGAAGAAGGGGCCCTGACACCGATCACCGGCGCCAGGGCCCTTGCCGTTCGAGGCTTCAGTTCAGTGCGGGCAGCAGCACATCGAACCAAAGATTGCCTTCTTCAGTCTCCCCGGGCACCAGGCTGCGGCTGACCGGCAGCAGGCAGACGTTCACGGCTTGCAGCTGCGCCTCGGTGATGCGTCCGTCCCGATAGGCTTCGAGGAATGAGGCCGACATGTGCCTCAACGCCGACATGTCGGTGGCAACGATGCTCATCTGGCGCAGCGCGTAGGAGTCGGTCAGCATGGTCATCGGCTCAGCACCGAGGTGGCGAATGCAGACATCTACTATCGCCTTGCGTTCCTCGCGATTCTTCCAAGCGCGTTCGACCTCGATTGCCACCGCGTCACCGACGCCGTTCGCGCCGATATCACCCAGAAGCAGGCCATCGAACACCTTGCCGCCGACAGCGTGAACACCAGTGATGCCGGTGGCCAGCTCGTGCTCGGTCGCCACATCCCATCCGCGACCAAGGGCCGTGATGCAGAACCAGTTTGCGGCGGCGCGATGAATTGCATTGCCGAGGCTCACATTCTGGCCGCTGGCCGCATCCGCGCCGGTCGATTCATGGAGTAGCTTGGCGCCCTTGGCGGACAGCAGGAACGCTTCCGCCGATCCGCACTGCGGCACAGCACGGCGAATCAGCAGGCTGTCGCTCTGCATCGAGTTCAGCAGCCGGCGCGCCAGGGGCAACGCCTGCGATGCGTGGGGAAATACCAGAGGCGCCAGCATCCGGGCCGTGAGCCATTGGAAGCGGTGCAAGTAACACAGCGTGCTCAGCAGTTGTTGCTCTCGCACGATGCGGTTGTCGAGGCCAGCGCCATCCGCAACATCAAGTGCGGGTGCGCCGCGCAAGGGGCGCAGTGTCTGCGCCAGCGCGTGGCTCGGCTTCGCCGGTGCTGCGGTCGTGTCGTTCGTCGTGGTCATGAGGACTCTTTGTGTTGTCGGTCCGTCCCACACTTGTGTCGGACCTACAAGGTGTAGCGACCGATGGAGCCGACGACGACGCGCACCGAGATCACCTGCAAGGCACGAGCCCGGTACGAGCCCGCGCTCGGAAACCCAGGCGACCATTCGCTTTCCGGGGCTGGACGCCCCGCCGCTTATTGCACAGCTAGGGCTGCGCTCCGCCTCAATACCGCGCCCCTCGTCCTCTTTGAGGACGGGGCAAGGGGCCATTGCCACCTTCACACAGGGCACGAGCCCTGCGCTGCGATGCGGGGCTGGACGCCCCGGCCTGCGGCTCAATGGCCCCTTGCCCCGTTCCCTTCGGGTCCGAGGGGCGGGGCTGCGCCCCCGGGCAACGCCATGGCCTCGGCTTCGCTCGGCGCACGGCTATCTGACCCCGCTGGGGCGGGGTCGCCGTCTGGCCGACGGCTCAGGCCCGGCCCCCCCGCGTCGCTCGTTGGTCGTAGGCGACCAAGCTTGCGCGACGGGCCAGCGTGCTTGGACGCACTGGCCCCGCCGTCCTGCGGCGGCGGCTCCCCTCCATGCGCGGGCGATGCCTTGCATGGATTGCAAGGGGCGGTACGCCCTGATCGGCGGCGCAATGGCCCCTTGCCTCGTCCCCTTCGGGTCCGAGGGGCGGGGCTGCGCCCCCGGGCAACGCCTTGGCCTCGGCTTCGCTCGGCGCGCGGCTATCTGCCCCCGCTGGGGCGGGGTCGCCGTCTGGCCGACGGCTCAGGCCCGGCACTCAGCGTCGCTGGTTGGCCGTAAACGGCCAAGCTTAGGCCACGGGCCAACGTATTTGAACGCTGGCCTCGCCGTCCTGTGGCGGCGGATCCCCTCCACGCGCGGGCAGCGCCCTGCATGGCTTGCACGGCGAGATATAGATCTCGTCGTTACAGGCGATGGCGTGCATGTGCCCGCCGCAATCATCATCTGGAGACAACAACCATGTCTGAACAAGCGGCCTCCGTGGCCAACAAACAAACCGCCGAACTTCTTGCCGTTCAAGAGGTGCCCATGTCAGAGGCCGACTGGCTTGCCGATGGCGCCCTGCGACGCTTCCAGCGCTGCATCGTCCAGGGCCTGACGCGCCTGTGGCCGACGCGGCGCCGAGCCCTGTGTCCACCGGCCTTTGCTGGTCTGGTGTGTGTGCGTGAACTGGGTCCGTTCGCGGAGTTCATCTGCAACGACGGCGGACGTCCAACCGACGTGGCGTTGCTGCTGCACCTGCCATTGGGGCCGAGCAGCCACTTGGCCGGGCTGGCCAGCGTTCAACCTGAGGTGCTGGTGCAGCCAACCATCAGCATGAATAGCCAGGATGCCTACCTGGCGTGGACAGTGCCAGTATCTGGCGACCTGCCGTGCTCGGTGTGGGTTGCGGTGGCCGACATCATGGGCGTCATCGAGCGGTATGCCGTGGAGGGCGGTCTAGAAGATGAAGTGTCTCTGCCGGTGGTCTGGACTGCAGCCGGCCACGATGCGGCGCGGCCCGTGGCCATCGGCCACGTTAGGTTGGGGCACACGTTGCGCGACCGTTGTCAGGCTGCCATGAGTGCGGCGAGCACGCTCCCCGTGGCGACGCAGGCGCAGCGGCTCAAGGGCGCGTCGGTGGCCGAGCGTTACGGCGAGCGGCCCTGGTTGTTCCTGACCTACGAGCTGACTGCTGCCGCTCGCCGGGTGTCAGCAACCTGGGCACCGGTGCTGGACCTGAGCCATGGGCAATCGGCAGCACCAGCCGGACCTTCGCTCTGCTGAAAGGCATCTAGCAAGCAAGTGAGGGGGAGCGACACGCTCCCCTTTTTTTGTTGTGGTCGGCGGCGGGGTGGGCTGGGCTGGCTTGCTGTCCTCGTCACGCTATCACGTCGTTCTCGCTGTCAATGCCGGCGCGCTCTGTCGAGCGCTGGCGCCCGTGGGTCGTCTTCGAGCACTGACATCTGCGCTGCGGCGTGCTGTCGGGCCTTCGGGCAATCCCGCCCGGACTTCAGGATACGACCATGTCGCACAACCTCATCTCTTCGCTGTCGGCGTTCGACGGCATCAACACCCATGCGCTGCTGGTGCGCGAGATCGCGGGCCGCTACCGGCAGGCACAGGACAGTGAGGTCCTGCAAGCGGCGCAGGCGCTGCTGGCGGCGCAGCTTCGAGGCACTGATGTACTGAGCGACCCGGTCATCGTTCGCACCTTCTTGCAGGCCCGGCTTGGCACCCTCGGTTACGAGGTCTTCGCTGTGGTGCATCTGGATGCGCAACACCGGGTCATCGACTTCGTCGAGATGTTCAGGGGCACGCTGACGCAGACATCCGTGTATCCGCGCGAGCTCGTCAAGGACGCCCTGCGCCTCAACTCAGCAGCGGTAATCTTGGTGCATAACCATCCGAGCGGCAGCACAACGCCGTCATCGGCAGATGAGCGGCTGACATCGACGCTGAAGACGGCGTTGGGCCTGGTGGACGTGCGGGTCCTGGATCACTTCGTAGTGGCAGCTTCGGCCATGACGTCGATGGCGGAGTCAGGGCTCATTTGAGACAGGCGCCGGCAGTTCGGTGCATTCGGCAGCTGCGGCTGCCGAATTGGTCATTGCTTCGCTTCCGAATTTCGGGCTTTTCGAGGCGTGCCCCTCGGCTTCCCTGTGTTCCGATTCTTTGCACGCTGCAGAGTGTCGGGCGGCGGTGTGATGCCGAATGCGGCACCGCTTCTTGCGTAGACCATGAAGTAGCGGCCGGTCCACACGATCTTTTTCACCACCTGCCAGAGTCCTTCGGCCAGTTTGCTTCGCTCGGCCACATCATCCTTGTTTGCGATCGCGTCTGCGGCCATCACCGCAATCCGCTGACCGAAGTTCGGATCAAGCACTGGAGCAGCAGCCATTTGAGCCTGAGTCCGAGCAATGACCTGTTCGGTCGTGGCAATTTCCTTGCGAACTTCATTCAGACGCCCACGGATCAACGTGCCCTCTTCGTCGCCACCTTCTAGCGCGTCCAGCAGTCGTCCAGCCCGCCGATGAAGGTCTTCGAGTTTGGCCGTTGAGGCGGTCAATGTTGTCCGTGCTTCCTCTGCGGAGCTTTCTGGGTTGAATGCGGCTTGCTCAATTTGGGCGATACCCGAAAGCACCGATTTGACGATGGCGGTTTCCGCGACAGCGGGGCAGTTCGATGCGCCGTTCTTCCTTCCCAGGCAGTAATACCTCGGGTAGCCACGTGCGGCTGGTGCCTTGCGGTCCATGCGTTCACCGCATTTGCAGTACAGCAACCCGGAGAACACGTCGGCTTTAATGCCGCGTACGCGACTTGGTCCCTCGCGCGTACTCAGGGCTGCGACGACGCGATGCCACAGTTCATCGGATATCACTCTCGGGTAGTAGTTTTGGACTGGTTGTCCGTCCGGGCTCAGTTTTCCCGCGATCATCTTCTTGGGCTGCCACTCTCCGAGTGTCCGCCGATCCCTCAGCAGGCGACTAACCCCCGTGTGCTCCCAGCGTGTTGAGGTGTTTGCCCTCTTTCTCCAGGGGAGTGGCCACCCCTCTTGGTTTGCTTGGCGGGCAATCGCAATGCCACCGTGACCTGCCGCCGCAAGCTCAAACGTCTTACGAACGGACTCCGCACGCTCATCGTCAAGCACCCAAGCCGAGTTGTCTGGCAATGCTATCGCCCAACCTGGACCGTGGCCTCGCGAGACGACCGGCCTCTTCTCCTCTCGCTTCTTCTGAAATTGTTCGCTGACGCGCCTGGCCTTCGTAGAGCTTTCGTTGTGGGCCCGTGCGAAAAGAAGAACGGACAACATGAAGGACGTGGTGTCCTCGATCGTTTTCTCATTCCACTCATGCCCATCGATGAGCGACACGACACGGATCCCGCTTCGCACGATATTCGTGAGTACCGCCATCGCGTCTGGAATGGTCGCCCGGCTCAACCGATCAAGGCTCTCGACCAACAGGATGGCCCCCTTTGGCACCCTGCCAGACTCTGCCGCAGCAAGAAAGCCCGCTAGTGCGCCGCGCGCAACGTTGTCCCCCTTGTACGCGGACACACCCAGATCAGCGAGGGCGAGGCTCTCGTCCAGCTGAAGGCCCTGTTCGGCACACCACTTGCGCGCAGACTCGGTCTGGCGTTCAAGGCTGTGGCCCGACGACTGACGACCAGACGAAAAGCGCCTGTATGAGTAAACCGGGGTTCCTGGAGAGTAGGTTTTGCTGATGGCCATGCGCTATTATCGTAGGTATTATGTCGCATTGACTAGTCCAGCCGCCAGCCCACATTCTTCGCATAGGCCTGGCCCCGGTTGCTCCACCAGGTGTAGCAGGCGTCGGTGGTGTCGGGCTGCAGGCGCCGGTAGACGTCGACCAGGCCGCCCGTGGTGGCGTCGTCGGCCAGGACCTGGCTCATCCAGGCGCGCTCCTCGGGCAGGAAGCCGCTGTTCTTGAGGTTGCCCTTCCAGTTCTTCAGGTCGGCCTCGCGGTGGGCGATGTTGAGGTCGCCGCAGAGGATGAATTCGCGCTCAGTCTTCAGCGCCATGAGGTGCGGATGGATCCGGTCCAGGAAGCGGAACTTGGCCTGCTGGCGCTCTTCGCCCGAGGAGCCGCTCGGAAAGTAGCTGCTGATGATCGACAGGCGGCGTGCCGGGGTGTCGAAGCGCAGTTCGACATAGCGGCCCTCGGCATCGAATTCGCCGCCGTCGAAGCCGATCACCACCTCGCTGGGCTCATGGCGGGTGTAGACACCCACGCCCGAGTAGCCCTTCTTGTCGGCGAACTGGAAATGGCCCGTCAGGCCCGCGATCTGCTCGAAGCGCCCGGCCATGTCGGGCGCCTGGGCCTTGATCTCCTGCACGCAAATACAATCCGGCTCGGTGCCTTCGATCCAGGCTTCGACGCCTTTGGTGGCGGCAGAGCGGATGCCATTGAGATTGAGGCTGGTCAATTTGAACAAGGAATTCCCCATGGTGGTTGAGCGCGCGCAGCAGGTTGGCAACACGTCCGGACAAGAGGCCCTGGCCCAGGACTTCGTCCGGTTCGCGGTGGATTCGGGCGTGTTGCGTTTCGGTGAATTCAAGACCAAGGCCGGGCGCATGAGCCCCTATTTCTTCAACGCCGGTCTGTTCGATGACGGCGCCAAGCTCGGTCGACTGGCTGAATTCTATGCAAAACGCCTGTTGGCCAGCGGCATCGAGTTCGACATGATCTTCGGCCCGGCCTACAAGGGCATCCCGCTGGCGGCGGCGGTGGCGATCGAATTGGCGCGCCTGGGGCGCAACGTGCCCTTCGCCTACAACCGCAAGGAGGCCAAGGACCACGGCGAGGGCGGCACCCTGGTGGGCGCGCCGCTGAAGGGACGGGTGCTGATCGTCGACGACGTGATGTCGGCCGGCACGGCGGCCCGCGAGTCGATCGCCATCATCGAGGCCGCAGGTGCCCGTCCGCATGCGGTGGCGATTGCGCTCGACCGTCAGGAAAAGGCCACGGAAAACGGCCAGGACGTGCCGCACAGTGCTGTGCAATATGTCCGGGATCAACTCGGACTGCAGGTCTGCGCGGTCGCAAAGCTCTCAGACTTGCTACAGTATCTTTCTCAATCCGGTGCCGGCCTGCAGGCCGACCACGAACGTGTGCTGGCCTACCGCCAGCGCTATGGAGTTGATGAAGGGACCGCGTGACGCGTGCATTCAGGAGTTGGGGATTCGGCGCATGTCTATGCCTGACCGGAGCGAGCCCATGCGGGCAGGCTGCCGGCATCTACACCTGCGTCGACGCCCAGGGGCATCGCATCACTGCCGATCGCCCCATCCCTGAATGCCAGGACCGTGAGCAGAAGCTGCTCAACCCGAGCGGCACCGTCAAGGCCACCGTCCGCCCACCCCAGACCGCCCAGGAGCGCCAGGCCGAGGAGGCGCAGCAGCGCAGACAGGAAGAGGAACAGGCCCGCGTCGCCGAAGACCGTCGCCGAGAGCGGGCCCTGCTGGCCCGCTACCCCAACGAACAGACGCTGGAGCGGGAGCGGACCGAATCCTTGCAGCAGGTCGACGATGTGACCCGGCTGGCGCGCAGCCGGATCGACGAGTTGCTGGTGCAGCGCAAGTCGATCGCTGCCGAATACGAGTTCTATCGCAAGGACCCCAGCAAGGCCCCGCCGGCCCTGCGGCAGAAGATGCAGGACAACCAGGATGCCGAACAGGCCCAATGGCGCTTTGTCCGCGACCAGGAGGCCGAGAAACAGCGCATCAACGGCCGCTTCGACGCCGAGCTGGCGCATCTACGGCCTCTGTGGGCCGCTGCCGCGAGCGCCGCGCAACCGGCGGCCGGGGCCGCAGGGGGCGGCGCCACAGGAGCGGGGCGCTGAGTCGCCCCAAGGCCCTCAGGCCAGCCGGGCCTTCAGCAATTCGTTGACCTGGCCCGGGTTGGCCTTGCCTTTGCTCGCCTTCATGACCTGACCGACCAGGGCGTTGAAGGCCTTGTCCTTGCCGGCCTTGTACTGCGCCACGTTGTCGGCGTTGGCGGCAATCACCTCGTCGATGATCTTCTCGAGCGCGCCCGAATCGTTCATCTGCTTGAGACCCTTGGCCTCGATGACGGCGTCGACCTCGGCGGCCTCGCCGCTCCACAGGGCTTCGAACACCTGCTTGCCGGCGTTGTTGGAGATGGTGCCGTCGGCGATGCGGCCCACCAGCGCCGCCAGCTGTGCGGCGTTCACCGGGGCGGTCTCGATGCTGGCCTCGCCGCTGTTGAGGCGGCGCGACAGTTCGCCCATCACCCAGTTGCTGACCAGCTTGGGCTGGCCGCAGGCCTTGGCCGCTGCTTCAAAGTAGGCCGCCATGGCCTTGCTCTGGGTCAGGGTGGTGGCGTCGTACTCGGGCAGGCCGTAGTCGGCCACGAAGCGGGCCGCCATGGTGCGCGGCAGCTCGGTCATGGCCGCCTTCACGCGCTGCACCCATTCCTCGGCAATCACCAGCGGGGGCAGGTCGGGATCGGGGAAATAGCGGTAGTCGGCCGCGTCTTCCTTGGTGCGCATGGCACGGGTCTCGCCGGTGTCGGGGTCGAACAGCACGGTGGCCTGCTGGATGGCGTGGCCGTCCTCGATCTGCTCGATCTGCCAGCGTACCTCGAAGTCGATGGCCTGCTGCATGAACTTGAAGCTGTTCAGGTTCTTGATCTCGCGCCGGGTGCCCAGGGGCTGGCCGGGCTTGCGCACCGAGACGTTGGCGTCGCAGCGGAAGCTGCCTTCCTGCATGTTGCCGTCGCAGATGCCGATCCAGGTGACGATCTTGTGCAGTTCCTTGGCGTAGGCCACGGCTTCGTCGCTGGAGCGGATGTCGGGCTCGGTGACGATCTCCAGCAGCGGCGTGCCGGCGCGGTTCAGGTCGATGCCCGACTGGCCGATGAAGTCCTCGTGCAGCGACTTGCCGGCGTCTTCTTCGAGGTGGGCGCGCACCAGGCGCACGGTCTTCTTCTCGTCGCCGAGGAAGAACTCGACCTGGCCGCCGACCACCACCGGGATCTCGAACTGGCTGATCTGGTAGCCCTTGGGCAGGTCGGGGTAGAAGTAGTTCTTGCGCGCGAAGATGCTCTTGGGCGAGATGTGCGAGCCGATCGCCAGGCCGAACTCGATGGCGCGTTCGACCGCCCCCTTGTTCATGACCGGCAGCGTGCCGGGCAGGGCCAGGTCCACGGCGCAGGCCTGGGTGTTGGGCTCGGCACCGAAGGCGGTGGGCGCGCGGCTGAAGACCTTGCTCTGGGTGGAGAGCTGGGCGTGGGTTTCGAAGCCGATCACGACTTCGTAGCCTTGGACGAGTTGGGGTTGGCTCATGGGCAGGTCAGAAAAATCAAAGGGGGAGGGCCAGGCCGATTCGATCAAGTATCTTGCAGGCCAGTTGTTCAAAGTCTTGGTAGGCGCGAGACACAGCGGCTCCGTGGCTGCCGATGGCGCCGTCGGCCGAGCGCAGTTTGAAGACGGGTTTACGCGCCTCCTGGGCAAAGGGGATCAGGCTTTTGTAGTGGCGCAACAGGGCCAGGCAGTGGGGATCGTTGCGGATGTCCGGCAGCGATTCCGGGGGCTGGGCGGGCTCATACAGCAGGCATTGCCTGTATTCGCCGGGGATGCGGTTGAGCCATGAGACATAGGCCTGAACCGGGCGCGACAGCCGCTCCTGGTGTTGCAGGCCGATGTAGCCGGCCGGCTGCATGGCGCCATCAGGCAGAGGGCCGAGCGTCGCATCCACCGCCTGGCGGCGCACGGCCCAACCCGATCGCCAGCGCTTCAGCGCGGGCCCCAGGTTGCGCAGGCCCTGCAGCGAGAAAAGGTCGGCAGCCAGGGGCACGATCACGTGGTCCGTGCCCAGGAGCACGGAGCGGTTGATGGCACCCAGGTTGGGGCCCACATCAAAAATGATGAGATCCGCCTGGAGGTCGGCCGCGCTTTGTTGGGCCACCCGCCAGAAAGCGCTGAGCACCAACAGGGCGCGCTCGGCGTTTTCCTCGGACAGGGCCTTGGCCCATTGCTCAGACAGCGGGTCTTCAAAACCCGAGAGGGCTAGGTCGCCGGGGATCAGGTGCAGGCCTGGGGTGATCTGGCGGGCTTGCACGGGCAGGATATCGCCGACCCGAGTCAAGGGGCGCAGGGCATCGAACAGCGTCTGCGCGGGCTGGCCGGGGTCGGTGTTCCAGAGGTCGATCAAGGCGGCTTCGTCCAGGAAGGCGGCCGTCAGATTGGCCTGGGGGTCGGCGTCGACCACCAACACGTTCAAACCCAATTCGGCCAGCATCCACGAGAGGTGGTAGACGAGCGTCGTCTTGCCCACCCCCCCCTTGTTGTTGAAGAAACTCAGGGTGGGCGTGCTCATTCTGGCCTTTGGCGGATGGTGACCAGCACATAGCCCTGTTCGACCTTGAATTCGGGCGCGGGGTTTCCGTTGGCGGCCAGGGTCTGTCGGGCACTTTGGATTCCGAAACCGAACTTCTGGACGAAGCCCAGATTCCGGAGCACCTCGGCGATGCAGGGGTTGCGGTAATCGGTGGCGTAGGGTTGGCCGAAATTCTCGCGGGTGACCAGCCCGAATGGACCGCCCGGATTCCAGATCTCCAGGCGATCTGCAAACCAGTACATCCGCGTCGGTGCGTTGGTGCCTTCGTAGTTGCGATGCAGGATGGCGTTGCGCAGCAACTGTTGCAGGGCTTCGAGCGGGTAGCTGGGTTCGACTTTCTCGCGGTCGGTGCCGAGGATGCGCACGCTGCTCGTGATGTGCGCCTTGAGCCGCTCCTCGCTTCTGCGAATCACGGTTTCCAGATTGCCGGTGATGGCCTCTTCGTCCAGAATGGCGGAGCCTTGCTCTGTGCCTGCATAGCGTATGAACTGCACGTAGGCACCGCTGAGGAAGTCCTGCGCCGACCAGCCCAGCGTCAGCAGGCCGGCCACGGTCGGCACGCAGGGGGCCGTACCTGAAGCCATGCGGGTGGTGCAGAGTTTCTCTTCGATTTGGCGGCCATTGGCCGCGAGCACATCGCGCGCCAGGGCGCTGGGCAGGTAGATGTCCTCGAAGTAGCGCAGGTCCAGATCATCCACGGCGGCGGAAGGTACGGGTTCGCTGTCAAACGAGCGGCCGGCATGGGTGCGGCGGCGTTCGTTGAGCACGCGCTCGTCTTCCAGGTTGGCCTGGTGCGTACTGGCGGCCATGCGCACCCAGGTGCGGCCGTCAAAGCGCACGGGTGGCAGATTGGAAGGCTGAACCTCGATGGCAATGACCTGATGCTCCCCCGCATTGATCACCCGGACGGTCAGACTGGGCAGAGGCTGTATACGGGCGTCTGATTTGATCTGATCGACTGCCTGCAACAGCAGGTCGGTGACCTGGACACCCAGCACCTGGCCTTGGTCATTCACCCCGATCAGCAACACGCCGCTGCGACGTGTGTTTGCCAGATCGTTGGCAAAAGCGCACACCGTCTTGCAGGCCTTCTCCTTGACGAAGGATTCCTTGCGCTCCAAGGTCAACGACTCAGGTTCGTTGATCAGAGCCAGCAGTTCCTGATCCGAATAGGCCATGCGCTTGCGGTGTGAATCGACGCCCGTTCAGCCCAGTTCGGGGCGGCGGAGGTGGAAGTCGGTGGCCTGCTGGAAGCGGTGGGCCGCGTTGAGCAGGCGGGTTTCGCCGAAGTAGTTGCCGATCAGCTGCAGGCCCACGGGCATGCCGCCTTCGCCGAAGCCGGCCGGCAGGCTCATGCCGGGCAGGCCGGCCAGGGAGCCGGGCAGGGTGAAGATGTCGGCCAGGTAGTTGGCCACCGGGTCGGCGGACTTGGCGCCGAGCTTCCAGGCCACGGTGGGGGCCACCGGGCCGGCGATCACATCGCAGCTCTTGAAGGCCTGCTGGAAGTCGTCGGCGATCATGCGGCGGATCTTCTGCGCCTGCAGGTAGTAGGCGTCGTAATAGCCGTGCGACAGCACATAGGCGCCGATCATGATGCGGCGCTTGACCTCGTCGCCGAAGCCTTCCGCGCGGGTCTTCTTGTACATGTCGGTCAGGTCGGCGTAGTCCTTGGCGCGGTGGCCGAACTTGACGCCGTCGAAACGGCTCAGGTTGGAGCTGGCCTCGGCCGGGGCGATGATGTAGTAGACCGGGATGGACAGCTCGGTGCGCGGCAGGCTGATGGGGACCAGCTTGGCGCCCAGCTTTTCGTATTCCTTCAGGGCCGCATCGACGGCGGCGCGCACATCGGGGGCCAGGCCTTCGCCGAAGAATTCGGCCGGGATGCCGATGCGCAGGCCGTCGATCGAGTCGTTCAGGCCGCGCGAGAAGTCTTCGGCCGGCACGTCGAGCGAGGTCGAGTCGCGGTCCGGGTCGGGGCCGCAGATCGCCGACAGCAGCAGGGCGCAGTCTTCGGCGCTGCGGGCCATGGGGCCGGCCTGGTCGAGGCTGGAGGCGAAGGCGATCATGCCGTAGCGCGAAGCCCGGCCGTAGGTGGGCTTGATGCCGGTGATGCCGCAGAAGCTGGCGGGCTGGCGGATCGAGCCGCCGGTGTCGGTGCCGGTCACGGCCGGGGCCAGGCGGGCCGCCACGGCGGCGGCGCTGCCGCCCGAGGAGCCGCCGGGCACGCGTTCGGGGTCCCAGGGGTTGCGCACCGGGGCCGGGGCCGCGAAACCCAGCGGGGCGACAGCCGAGTTCTCGTTGGCCGAGCCCATGGCGAATTCGTCGCAATTGAGCTTGCCCAGGGTCACGGCGCCGGCCTCGGCCAGGCGGGTGACAACCGTGGCGTCAAAAGGGGATTGATAGCCGGCCAGCATCTTTGAACCCGCCGTGCTGGGGAAATTTTTTGTAACGAAGATATCTTTGTGTGCGATCGGCACCCCGTCCAGGGGGCGGGCCTGGCCGGCGGCGATCCGCTCGTCGGCGGCGCGCGCCTCGGCCAGGGTGGCCTCTTCGTTCAGGGCGACGAAGGCGCCGTACTGGGGGGCTGCCTGGATGCGGCCCAGGAAATGGGTGGCCGCCTCGACGGCGGAAACCTCACGGGTCTGGAGTCGGCGGGCCAGCTCGGCCACGCCCAGGTCGTGCAATGCAGGGGAGGTCATTCGGGCGCTTCCTTACTCGATCACCTTGGGCACCAGGAACAGGCCCTGCTCGACGGCGGGCGCGCTTTGCTGGTTGGCCTCGCGCTGGTTGGGCTCGCTGGCGGTGTCTTCACGCAGGCGCAGGGCCACGTCCTGGATGGCCGCCACGGGGTGGGCCAGGGGCTCCAGGCCGCGGGTGTCGACGGCGCGCATCTTCTCGACGATGTCGAAAAAGCCATTCAATTGGGTGAGCATCCGCTCACTTTCGGCGGGCTGCAGTTCAAGCCGGGCCAGGTTGGCGATCCGGGCGATGTCCTGGGGGGTGAGGGCCATAGAAGAGTGCTGGAAAAACCAGAAGTAAAGCTGCGCTCCCGGGGTGCCGGGGGAAGTTATTCACAGGGGATCGGGTATTATCCCGTCTTTGTCGCGTTACCCCTTCAAGTGCTGGTAATTGAGCGAAAAAAGCCCATTTTGACCCCGTGAAACCAAGGCGACGACAGGCCGAAGCGCAGGTCGTGCCTGAGAGGAATTTGAATGTTTGGAGCCTTCCGTCGGTACTTCTCGACCGACCTTGCCATCGACCTTGGCACCGCCAACACCCTGATCTTCGCCCGTGACAAGGGCATCGTGCTCGACGAGCCCTCGGTGGTCGCCATCCGCCACGAAGGCGGCCCGCACGGCAAGAAGGTCATCCAGGCCGTGGGCCGCGAGGCCAAGGCCATGCTGGGCAAGGTGCCCGGCAACATCGAGGCCATCCGCCCCATGAAGGACGGCGTGATCGCCGACTTCGTGATCACCGAGCAGATGATCAAGCAGTTCATCAAGATGGTGCACCCGCGCACCCTGCTGGCCCCCAGCCCGCGCATCATCATCTGCGTGCCCTGCGGCTCCACCCAGGTCGAGCGCCGCGCCATCAAGGACGCGGCCGAGGCTGCAGGCGCCACCGCGGTCTACCTGATCGAAGAACCGATGGCTGCCGGCATCGGCGCCGGCCTGCCGGTGTCCGAGGCCAGCGGCTCGATGGTGGTCGACATCGGCGGCGGCACCACCGAGGTCGGTGTGATCTCGCTGGGCGGCATGGTCTACAAGGGCTCGGTCCGCGTCGGCGGCGACAAGTTCGACGAGGCCATCATCAACTACATCCGCCGCAACTACGGCATGCTGATCGGCGAGCCCACCGCCGAAGCCATCAAGAAGCAGATCGGCTCGGCCTTCCCGGGCTCCGAGGTGCGCGAGATGGAGGTCAAGGGCCGCAACCTCAGCGAAGGCGTGCCGCGCAGCTTCACCATTTCGAGCAACGAGGTGCTGGAAGCCCTGACCGACCCGCTCAACCAGATCGTCTCGGCCGTCAAGAACGCCCTCGAACAGACCCCGCCCGAACTCGGCGCCGACATCGCCGACCGCGGCATGATGCTGACCGGCGGCGGCGCGCTGCTGCGCGACCTGGACCGCCTGCTGGCCGAAGAGACCGGCCTGCCGGTGCTGGTGGCCGAAGACCCGCTGACCTGCGTGGTGCGCGGTTGCGGCATTGCGCTGGAGCGCATGGACCGCCTGGGCAGCATCTTCACGAGCGAATAAGGGCCGCAGCACCATGTCGAGCCGGCTGCCCCGCAGGTTGCAGCCGGCTTTTTCCATCCTGGTGATTCTGGTTTAAGCGAACATGCCTCTCGGGACCCTGGATCGCAATCCACCTCCGTTCTTCAAACAGGGGCCGTCGGCGCTGTCGCGGCTGCTGTTCTTCAGCGCCCTGTCCCTGTTCCTGATGGTGGCCGATGTCCGTTTCCAGATCACCCAGCCGGTGCGGGCGGTGGTCTCGACCGTGCTGTACCCGATGCAATGGCTGGCCCTGCAGCCGGTGCGCTGGATCCAGGGCGGCAGCGGCTACTTCGAGTCGCTGCAGCAGGCCCAGGTGGTCGAGGAGGATGCCCGTCGCAAGCTGGCCCTGCTGTCGCAGCGGGCCAGTCAGGTCGAGGAGCTGCTGCACGAGAACGCACGCCTGCGCGGCCTGCTGACCCTGAACCAGCGTCTGCAGGCCCAGGGCCAGGCCGCCGAGGTGCTGTACGACGCGCCCGACCCCTACACGCGCCGGGTCGTCATCGACAAGGGGCAGCTCAAGAACGTGCAGCTCGGCGCGCCGGTGATCGACGAGGCCGGCGTGCTGGGGCAGGTCACCCGTGTCGAGCCGCTGATGGCCGAGGTCACCCTGGTCATCGACCGTGATTTCGCGATCCCCGTGCTCAACACCCGCACCGGCGCGCGCAGTGTCGCCTATGGCGATTCACTGGGCAGCGGCGGCCTGGAGCTGCGTTTCATGCCGGCCAATGCCGATGTGCAGGACGGTGATCTGCTGTCCACCAGCGGGGTCGACGGCGTGTACCCGCCGGGTCTGCAGGTGGCCCGGGTGGACAAGGTCGAGCGCCGCGCCGATTCGGCCTTCGCCCGCATCCACTGCCTGCCGCTGGCCCTGGTCAGCGCCACCCGGCATGTGATGGTGCTGTCGCCGGTGGGCTCGCAGATGCCGCCGCGCCCGCAGCCGGTGGAAGTGCCTGCGGCCGGCAGCCGCAAGGGAGCACGCAAATGATGGGCAAGGCCAGCGGCCAGCAGCTCCTGCTGCCGGCCAATCCGGTGTTCATCTGGGCGTCTCTGGTGGCGGGCCTGCTGGTCAACATGCTGCCGCTGGGGCGCCTGCCGGGCATGCCCGATGTGCTGATGCTGCTGCTGGTGTTCTGGTCGGTGCACCAGCCGCTGCGCGTCGGCATGGGGGCCGCCTTCGTCTTCGGCGTCATCATGGACGTGCACCAGTCTTCCCTGCTGGGCCAGCACGCGCTGGCCTACTGCGCCCTGAGCTACCTGGCCCTGGCCATGCAACGGCGGCTGCTGTGGTTCGGCGCGCTGTCCCAGGCGCTGCAGCTGTTTCCGCTGTTCCTGGCTTCGCACCTGATCGAGCTGCTGCTGCGCCTGGCCATGGGCGGGGTGTTCCCGGGCTTCTGGTTCCTGTTGGCGGCCTTGTGCGAGGCGGTCCTGTGGCCGTTGGCCCACTGGGGTCTGCTGGCACCACAGCGCCGCCCGCCGGACCGCGACCAGAACCGTCCGTTGTGAGTCATGAGTCTTCTGTTGCCGCTGCCTGACGCCCCGGCGCCGTCCTGTCCGCCCTCGCGGTGCAAGCCGGGCGCCACCCCGCCCTGGAGGGGCGCATGACCGAGCTGCGCAACGTCGAAGCCGATCTCTCGCGCTTCCGCACCCGGGTGCTGGTGGCGGGGCTGGGGGTCATCCTCTGCTTCTCGCTGGTGGCGGCGCGCCTGCTCTACCTGCAGGTGGTGCGCCACGCCGACCTGGCCGAACAGGCCGAGAACAACCGCACCGCCGTCGTGCCCATCGTGCCCAACCGGGGCCTGATCGTGGACCGCAACGGGGTGGTGCTGGCCAGCAACTATTCGGCCTACACGCTGGAGATCACACCCTCCAAGACCCTCCAGCCCATCGAGGACCTGATCGATGAACTGGCCAAGGTGGTCGACGTCCAGCCGCGCGACCGGCGCCGCTTCAAGAAGCTCTCGGAGGAGTCGCGCAGCTTCGATTCACTGCCCATCCGCACCCGGCTGTCCGACGAGGAGGTGGCGCGCTTCGCGGCGCAGCGCTTCCGCTTCCCCGGTGTGGAGATCAAGGCCCGGCTGTTCCGCAACTACCCCTATGGTGAGCTGGCCAGCCATGTGATCGGCTACATCGGCCGCATCAACGAGAAGGAAAAGGAAGAGATCCAGGATTCCGACGACGAGGCCAATTACCGCGGCACCGAGTACATCGGCAAGCTCGGCGTCGAACAGAGCTACGAGAGCCAGCTCCATGGCACCACCGGCTTCGAGCTGATGGAGACCTCCGCCGGCGGGCGCGCGGTGCGCCGCCTCAGCAGCCACCCGGCGACCCCGGGCAACACCGTGGTGCTGTCGATCGACATCAAGCTGCAGAAGCTGGTCGAGGACCTGTTCGGCGACCGCCGTGGCGCGATGGTGGCGCTGGACCCCAAGACCGGCGAAGTGCTGGCCTTCGTGAGCAAGCCCACCTTCGACCCCAACCTCTTCGTCGACGGCATCGACCAGGAGAACTGGCAGGCCCTCAACGACTCGCCCGACAAGCCGCTGCTGAACCGGGCCTTGCGCGGCACCTACCCGCCGGGTTCGACCTACAAGCCCTTCATGGCCCTGGCGGCATTGGAGACCGGCAAGCGCACGCCCCAGCAGACCATCTTCGACCCGGGCTATTTCATGTTCGGCAACCACCGCTTCCGCGATGACAAGGAGGGGGGGCACGGCACCGTGGACATGTACAAGTCCATCGTGCAGTCGTGCGACGTGTACTACTACATGCTGGCCAACGACATGGGGGTGGACCTGATCCATGACGAAGTGCAGAAGTTCGGCTTCGGATCGGTCACCGGCATCGACATCTTCGGCGAGGTCCGGGGCGTGCTGCCCTCGACCGAATGGAAGCGCAACACCTACAAGCGCCCCGAGCAGAAGCGCTGGTACGCGGGCGAGACCATCTCGCTGGGCATCGGCCAGGGCTACA